>NZ_QHJH01000273.1 GCF_003947455.1 Streptomyces sp. WAC 04229
GTGGGCGGCCGTTCGCACTGGTGGTTGCGCCAGGGGGTCCAGGGGCGGCAGCGGCAGTTGTCCGTGTCCGCCGGTTCGGAGATGCGGGTGCCGGGCCGGCGGCCGGTGATGTCGACGGAGCCGCCCTGCGCGGTGTGCGTCTTCTGCCAGTCCTGCAGCGTCTCGAACGCCGCGTGGTCCATGAACGACCCGTCCAGCTCCACGACGGCGGTCGATCCGTGCGGCACCTGGTGCAGGATCCGGCTGAGCCGGGGCACCGCGAGGAATGTCAACTGGCCCCGCACGTGTACGTGGTGGACGCCCTCGGTCTCGTCGTGGGTGATGCGCATGCGGGTGAGCCGGTGGAGGGCGACGGCGACGGCGACGGCGATGCCCAGGGCGACGCCTTCCAGGACGCCCAGGAACACCACCCCGGTGGTGGTGACGGCGTAGACCAGCACCTCGCGGTGGCGGGTCACCGTGCGGATGTGGTTCAGCGAGACCATCTTGAGGCCGACGGCCATGACGAGGGCGGCGAGCGAGGCCAGCGGGATGAGCTCGAGGGCCGGGACCAGCAGGAGCGCGGCGATCACTACGAGAACGCCGTGCAGCATCGTGGAGTTCCGGCTGACGGCGCCCGCCGCCACGTTCGCGGAACTGCGCACGGCCACGCCGGCGATCGGCAGTCCGCCCAGCGATCCGGAGACGATGTTGGCGGCGCCCTGTCCGAGCAGCTCGCGGTCGAGGTTGGAGCGCTTGACGCGGCCGGTCAGCCCCGGCCGGGCGGCGACCAGCTTGTCCACGGCGACCGCGCCGAGCAGGGACTGCACACTGCACACCAGCGTGGTGGTGAGGACGGCCGCGACCAGCCCGAGCACCGGACCGTCGGGCAGGGTCGCCAGCGCGTGACTGCTCCAGGACGGCAGGTCGACCTTGGGCAGGCGGAGCCCGGCGACGGCGGCGACCGCGGTGGCGCCCGCGACGGCGATCAGGGCGGCGGGCATCTTGCCCAGGAGCCGCCCGGCCCGGCCCGGCACGCGGGGCCAGAACGTCAGCAGGGTCAGCGTCAGCACGCTCACCGCCACGTCGGCGGGGCGCAGGTTCGCCAGTTGCGCGGGGAGTGCGACCAGGTTGTCGGGCACGGAACTCTGCGGGGTGCCGCCGAGGACGATGTGCAGCTGGGCGACGGCGATGGTGACGCCGATGCCGGCGAGCATGCCGTGCACGATGGCGGGGCTCACCGCGAGGGCCGAGCGGGCCACGCGCAGACAGCCGAGGCCCAGTTGGGCGAGGCCGGCGACGACGGTGATGGCGCAGGTCGTGCGCCATCCGTACTGCTGGATGAGGTCGGCGGTGACCACGGTGAGGCCGGCGGCGGGGCCGCTGACCTGGAGGGGGCAGCCGCCGATCCGCCCGGCGACGATCCCGCCCACCGCGGCCGCGACGAGGCCGGCCTGGAGGGGGGCGCCGGTGGCGAGGGCGATGCCCAGGGAGAGGGGCAGGGCGATCAGGAAGACCGCGATGGCGGCCGACACGTCGGCGCCCGCGACGCGGAAGCGCCCGGGGCCGCGGGGTGGCGGGCTGTGCGGGGGGTGGACGTGCTCGGTACGGGCCGGATCGGCGTGGGCGGGGACGCAGGCTGACATCTTTTCCCGTCTCCTCCGGGGCTGCGCGGTCGCGGTCATGCGGCCGTGGGTCACGGCGTACAGCGGCGGGATGCCAGAGCGCTCGGTGATTGCGCTCAGTAAACAGAGCGTAATTCAGAGTAAAGAAAAGGCATAGGCTTTTCGCGCAAATGGAGTAATGAGCCGCTCTACCGAGTGAACCGGTTATTTCATCGGCTTGTCGTACTAATTCCTTCTCATTTCCGTGTCACCTTGACGGCGCTGACGGCACGGCCCGGCTCAGCACCCGACATCGCCTCGTCGGCGTTGGCCCGAGAGAAGGAAGAAGGTGGGCGGAACATGGCCACCACCCGCAGGATGGCCGCGTGCACCGTGGTCGCGGCGGTCTGCGCAACCGCGCTCGCCGGTTGCGCGCTCGACAGCGGAAGCGGTTCCGGCGAAGGGACACATGGCTCGCAGAAGGAAAAGGGGGAAGCCGCCCCGGCGCCCAAGAACGCGGTCCGCCTGATCGGCGACGGTTCCACCGCGTACACCGGGGCGCAGCCGCACCTGCCGCGCCCCGAACGGCTCAAGCCCGGCCAGAGGCCACCGCAGTTCGTGGTCTTCTCGTGGGACGGCGCGGGTGAGGACAGTCAGAAGCTGTTCTCCCACTTCCGTGAAGTGGCCAAGGAGAACAACGCCACGATGACGTACTTCCTGAGCGGCGTGTATCTGCTGCCCAAGGAGAAGCGGGACCTGTACAGGCCGCCGCAGCATTCTCCGGGCCGTTCCGACATCGGCTTCAACGACGAGCAGGGAATCGCCGACACCGTCGAGCAGCTGCGTCTGGCGTGGCTGGAGGGCAACGAGATCGGCACCCACTTCAACGGGCACTTCTGCGGCGCCGGCGGCGGCGTCGGCGAGTGGTCGGTCGAGGAGTGGAAGGACGAGATCAACCAGGCCAAGCAGTTCGTCAAGTCCTGGAAGACCAACACCGGGGCGAGGAACACGTCGCCTCTTCCGTTCGACTACGACAAGGAGCTGATCGGCGCCCGCACCCCGTGCCTGGAGGGCCAGAAGAACTTCGTGAGGGCCGCGAGCGAGATGGGCTTCCGCTACGACAGCAGCGGCGTCAACAACCAGGTCTGGCCCGCCAAGAAGCAGGGCCTGTGGGACCTCTCGATGCAGCTCGTGCCGTTCCCCGGCCACTCCTACGAGCAGCTCACCATGGACTACAACTACATGGTCAACCAGTCGGGGACCACCACCCAGGGCGACCCCGCCAAGCGGGAGTTCTGGGGCGACCAGATGCGTGACAGCCTGCTCCAGGGCTTCCAGCGGGCCTACGACGGCAACCGCGCACCCCTGATCATCGGCAACCACTTCGAGTCCTGGAACGGCGGCACCTACATGCGCGCCATCGAGGAGACCATCGAGCAGGTGTGCAACGAGAAGGAGGTGCGCTGCGTCTCCTTCCGGCAGCTCGCGGACTGGCTGGACGCACAGGATCCGAAGGTCCTGAAGAAGCTGCGCACCCTCGGCGTCGGAGAGGCCCCCGCGAAGGGCTGGGCGCCCTTCCTGTCGGCCGCGCCCGCACCGGCGCCGAAGGGCGTCCCCGGGGCACCGGCCGCCAAGCAGTAGCGCGACGGCCCCCGCGCGGGGGTCACGCGGGGGTGGCGACCTCCTCGCCGAGCACGAAGCCGGGGTCGACCTGCGCCGCCAGGTCGGTCCCGGTGCGCTCGTTGCCCCAGCTCTGGGCGTTCTTCAGGTGGAAGTGGACCATCTGGCGCGTGTAGCGCTCCCAGTCCCGCGACTCGTACGTCTCGTCCACGGCCGTGCGCAAGGCGCGCAGTGCACGGTCGTTGACGTCCTCCAGGAGGTCGAACCGGGGCGGGCGGCCCTTCTCCATGGCCCGCACCCAGTCCGAGTGGCCGACGGTCACCAGGAGGTCGTCGCCGACCTGTTCGCGCAGGAAGTCGAGGTCGTCCGGTCCCTGCACCTTGTTGCCGACGACCTTCAGGGTGACGCCGAAGTCGCGGGCGTACTCCTTGTACTGGCGGTAGACGGAGACGCCCTTCCGGGTCGGCTCGGCGACGAGGAACGTGATGTCGAAGCGGGTGAACATGCCGGAGGCGAACGAGTCGGAGCCGGCGGTCATGTCGACCACGACGTACTCGTCGCGGCCGTCGACCAGGTGGTTCAGGCACAGCTCCACCGCTCCCGTCTTGGAGTGGTAGCAGGCGACCCCCAGGTCGGCGTCGGTGAAGGGGCCGGTGACCATCAGACGGACAGCCCCGCCGTCGAGCTGCACCGGCCGGGCGCAGGCGTCGTACACCGCGTTGTCCTCACGCACCCGCAGCAGGCGCGAGCCCTCGCCGGGTGGCGTCGTCTTGATCATCTTCTCGGCGGAGGGGATGCGCGGATTGGTGCCGCGCAGGTGGTCCTTGATCAGCGGCAGGTGTGCGCCCATCGCGGGCAGCCCGGCCGACTCCGCCTCGTCGAGGCCCAGCGCGGCCCCGAGATGCTGGTTGATGTCGGCGTCGATCGCGACGACGGGTGCGCCGCAGGCGGCGAGGTGGCGGACGAACAGGGAGGACAGGGTGGTCTTGCCGCTGCCGCCCTTCCCAACGAAAGCAATTTTCATGTTCACCAAGCGTAGTGGCTCGATAGCTGTACGTGGCACACGGGCCCGGTATTACGTGAAGAAGACCACTCATTCGTGGGGTGCGACGCAGGGGTGCGTAGGGTCGTACTCATGAGTACGACAGGCGCGACCGCCGATCCGCTCGCGGCCCTGGGCGCACTGCCCGGAGTGGCCGAGTCCGTGGAGTCCGTACGCAAGGCCGTGGACCGCGTCTACGGCCACCGGATCATGCGGCGCCGCAGCAACGAGATCACCTCCGAGGCGGCCCTGCGCGGCGCCCGGGGCTCGGCCGCGCTGTCCGGGGCGGACTGGGCCCTGGAGGAGGTCCGCAGGCGGACCGACTTCAGGGGTGACGCCGAGGCGCGCGCGGTGGGCGCGGCCCTGCGGCTGACCGCCGAGGCGGGGCAGCTGCTCTCCATCTGGCGTCAGTCGCCGCTGCGGGTGCTGGCCCGGCTGCACCTGGTCGCGGCCGCCGACAAGGCGGACCAGGTGGGACGGCCCCGCCAGGAGGGCGAGCCGGTGGACGAACCGCTCGTCGAACTGCCGCTGCCCGGCGCCGGGGAGGCGCACGGCCGGCTGGACGGGCTCGCCGCGCTGGTCACGGCCGGCGGCTCCGCGCCGGCGCTCGTGACGGCCGCCGTCGTGCACGGCGAACTCCTGGCCCTGCGGCCCTTCACCTCCCACAACGGGCTGGTCGCGCGCGCGGCCGAGCGCATCGTCCTGGTCGGCAGCGGCCTCGACCCCAAGTCGGTCTGCCCGGCCGAGGTCGGCTACGCCGAACTGGGGCGCGCGCCCTACCTGGCGGCGCTCGACGGCTACGTCTCCGGGACTCCTGAGGGCATGGCCGCCTGGATCGCCCACTGCGGCAGCGCGGTGACATTGGGCGCGCGCGAGTCGACGGCGGTGTGCGAGGCGCTGCAGCGCGGGGCGGCGTAGGTCCGGGCAGAGAAATGCGGCGGTACGAAGGTTCGTACCGCCGCTGGCATGTCCACCGGGGTACCAAGCGTCCTCGATGTGTTGCCCATCAGGCCGGGTACTTTGCCCGTCACCTGGTGCGGCTGGCCCGTAATCGACGGGTCGACGTCGCGTGGGTGCCCAGTGGCCATGCTCGGTCCGTGGGGCCAAATGCGTTTTCTAAGGTGATCCTTTCGGATGTCCTTGGTCTCGCGGGCCGTTGATTCCTTTGTACTCCTGCCCCCGAGCAAGCGGAAGTGCTCGCCGCACTTCTTTACTTTTGCGCTCATACGCGGGTGAAAGGGCCCTGTCGGCCCCGCGTGCCGTCAGGCTGCCGCGGCCCTCCGCCGGCTCGCGTACCAGACGAGGCCCGCGGTGGCCGCAGCCGCACCGACCGCGGCGGCGGCCACCAGGGCCGGGCGCGGCGGTACGGAGAACCCACGGATCCGCTGCTTGAGCCGCACCGGCCGGTGGAAGTCGAGAATCGGCCACCCGCGCGCGAGAGCCTCGCGGCGCAGCGCACGGTCCGGGTTCACCGCGTGGGGATGGCCGACGGCCTCCAGCATCGGCAGGTCGGTCGCCGAGTCGCTGTAGGCGTAGCAGCGGGAGAGGTCGTAGCCCTCCGACTCGGCCAGCTCCCGGATCGCCGCCGCCTTCGTGGGCCCGTACGCGTAGTACTCCACCTCGCCGGTGAAGCAGCCGTCGTCGCCCACGATCATGCGGGTCGCCACCACCCGGTCCGCGCCCAGCAGTTCACCGATCGGTTCGACGACCTCGGCGCCCGACGTGGAGACGATCACGACGTCGCGGCCGGCGGTGTGGTGGTCCTCGATCAGGGAGGCGGCCTCGTCGTAGATGATCGGGTCGATCAGGTCGTGCAGGGTCTCGGCGACCAGCTCCTTGACCAACTGGACGTTCCAGCCCCGGCACAGCGCGGACAGGTACTCCCGCATCCGCTCCATCTGGTCGTGGTCGGCCCCTCCGGCGAGGAAGACGAACTGGGCATATGCGGTACGCAACACGGCCCTGCGGTTGATCAGACCGCCTTGGTAGAACGACTTGCTGAACGTCAGCGTGCTCGACTTCGCAATGACCGTCTTGTCCAGGTCAAAGAAGGCCGCTGTGCGGGGCATGGAGTGGCGCAAGGAGTGGTTTTCCACGACCCTGAGCATAGGTGCAGCCCATTCGGCGTAAGGTGGGGCGTGTGGGTTTGCCTGAGAAGGCTCTCGGGTACACCATGGAAGTCACGGATCGTTCGCGACCGTGCTAACCCGGTCCGACTCCTCCCCCCCCCGAGTCGGCCGTGGAGACGACCCCCGCTCTCCCCCCCGGCGGGGGTCGTCGCATGTCCGGGTGGGTTTTCCGGCTCTCGTCCTGTTCTGGTCTCCGTGTGTGGTGACGCACGGAGGCGCTTTTGTCATGCCCATGATCGACTACTCACTGTAGTCGACGGGCTGCTCTGCGGAGGCCGCGCACAGCGTGCGGAGGCGGTGTGGACGGAGCGCGGGCGCGGGTGCAGGAGGGCCCGCCAGGGCTCACCGGATTGAGTGACGCCGATATTCACAATCGTCAACTTGTCCACAGTTTTGGACCAAGATCCACACTATTTCCGCGTTCGCCGCACCGTGATTCCCATGCGTCCGGGCCGCGCCGACTTCCATGGCCGGATCTCTTTGCCGGACGCGCCATGACGGCCGTTCATACGGGGACCACTTTCCGGTTCTTCACGCGGCCGCGAATCGAAGGGGGAAGCGCACCATGGCCGGAAACATCACGCACGATCCGCCGCCCACCGCGGGAGGGCGGCGCGGCGGGCCGCTGATCGTCACCGAGGACACCGAACTCCTCGACGATCTGCTGCGCCTGTGCGCAGCGGCCGGCGCCACACCGGAGGTGCACCACTCGCTGCCGGCCGTGTCGGGGGCGTCCACCGGGGGGACCGGGGGCGGTACGTCCGGAC
>NZ_QHJH01000274.1 GCF_003947455.1 Streptomyces sp. WAC 04229
GACATCCGGACCTGGATCGCCGCATGGAACACCGATCCCAAGCCCTACGTCTGGATGAAGACCGCAGACGAGATCCTCGAACGCCTCGCCAGCTATCTGAACAGAATTCCTGACTCAGAAGACTAGGCCGTGTCCGCAAAGTCCCGCCTGCCCCGCGACGCCCGGCACGCACTCTCGCCGCACCGGGCGAAGCCCCGAGTACGCCCAGTACGAGGGGCTGCGCCCAGCACGCCGAGAGCACGCACCGGACGCCGCGGGCCCGCCCTCCGGGCGGACGGCGGGACTATGCGGACACGACCCAGGCCGCGGATCCGGGCGGCGGGTCAGCGGCGAACCGCAGGCCGGGCACAGACGCGTACGGGACCGGAGCCCGCTCCGGCTCCGGTCCCGTACGTGTCCCGGGTGCCGCTCAGGCGGCGACGGCCTCGTCGGCGTGGCCGTGCAGCCGCGCGACGACCTCCGTCAGCTGGGCGGCCACCTCGGCGTCGTCCGACGGGTGGGTCTCGGCGAAGCGCGTCATCGAACCGGGGATGGACAGCTTGAGGTCCTCGATCACCTTCCCGCCCGCGATGCCCACGGCCTTGCGGGCCTCGTCCTGCGCCCACACGCCGCCGTACTGGCCGAAGGCGGTGCCGACCACGGCGGCCGGCTTGCCCGTGAGCGCGCCGGCGCCGTACGGGCGGGACAGCCAGTCGATGGCGTTCTTCAGGACGGCCGGGATGGTGCCGTTGTACTCGGGGGAGAAGAACAGGAAGGCGTCGGAGGCCTGGGCGGCCTCGCGCAGCTTCGCGGCGGCGGCCGGGACGCTGCCCTCGACGTCGACGTCCTCGTTGTAGAAGGGGATGTCGGCGAGCCCTTCGAACAGGTGGACCTCGGCGCCCTCCGGCGCGAACTTGACGGCCGCCTCGGCGAGCTGGCGGTTGTGCGAACCGGCGCGAAGGCTGCCGACGAGCGCAAGGATGCGGACAGACATGAGTACTCCCACTGAAAAGGTTGCCGCGATAGATCCGGACCGGGGTCCGTTTAAGTTCTAGCATCTCAAACGGACCGCGGTCCAGTTTTCTTCCCATGCTTTACGCTGGGTTCATGTCCGCCGCCCCGCCGCCCTTCCCGAAGTCCGAAGAGACCGTCGGCCAGACCGAGTTGGAGTTGCTGCAACTCGGCCCGGGGCCGGCCGAGGACGAGCCCTGCCTGCGCGCCGACGCCGCCCGCAACCGAGCCCGGCTGCTGGAGGCCGCCGAGCGGCTGGTCGCCGAGCACGGCGCGGCCGGCGTCACCATGGAGGCGGTGGCCGCCGCGGCCTCGGTGGGCAAGGGGACGGTCTTCCGCCGCTTCGGCGACCGCACCGGGCTGCTCGCGGCCCTCCTCGACCACTCCGAGCGCAAGTTCCAGGCCGCCCTGCTCAGCGGACCGCCGCCGCTCGGCCCCGGCGCCCCGCCCGTCGAGCGGCTGCGCGCCTTCGGCTGCGCGATGCTGCGCCGCTCGATCGACGAACTGGACCTGCAACTGGCCGCGGAGCCCAGTGCGGAGCGCCGCCACACCTTCGCGCCGCGCCGCTTCCTACGCGGTCACCTGGCCCTGCTGCTGCGGCAGGCGGTCCCGGACGGAGACAGCGAGCTGCTCTCCCACACGCTGCTCGCCTACCTCGACGTCGCCCTGATCCACCACCTCACCGAACAGTGCGGGATGCCCTCGGAGCGGCTCCGCGAGGGCTGGCTGGACCTGGTCGCACGGGTCACCCGCACCGAGCCCCCAGCCGCCTGAGCCCCGGCCGGAGCCCCGTATCCGGCTTCTGCCAAGATGCCGTACGTCATGGTGCAGATACCGAAACCGTCCGCCGCCGAGTCCCTCGCACCGCGCTCCGTGCCCACGAGCGCCGATGTGGCCCGGCTGGCCGGCGTCTCGCGCGCGACCGTCTCCTACGTCCTGAACAACACCGGCGCCGTCCGGATCAGCGAACCCACCCGCCGCCGGGTGCACGAGGCGGCCAGGGAGCTGGGATACGTCCCGCACGCCGCGGCCCGCTCGCTGCGCGCCGGACACAGCCGGATGGTCCTGATGCCCGCGCCGTCCTTCCCCGCGGGCCCCCTCTACAGCCGGTTCCTCAGCGAACTCCAGTGGGCCCTGGCCCGCCTCGACTACACGGTCGTGCAGTACGGCAGTGTCGGGCTGCACGGCTACGAGGCCGCCCGCGCCTGGGCGGAGCTGCGCCCGGTCGCGGTCCTCGTGCCGGGCGCCGGTCTGGACCCGCAGGGGGTGGAGGTCCTCAAGCGCTCCGGCGCCCGCGCGGTCGTCACCCTCGGCCCCGAGGCGGTCGAGGGAGCGCACGCGCTGCTCACGGACCAGGAGAGCGTCGGTCACGGCGCGGTCCGCCACCTCTGCGACCGGGGCCGGCGCGCCATCGGCGTGGTCGTCCCCGCGGAACCCGGCCTCGACGTCTTCTCGGTGCCCCGCCTCGACGGCGCCCGCCGTGCCGTGCGCGGCACCGACGCCACCGTCACCGAGCTGCCCCTCGCCTACGAGGAGCGGGACGCCGCCCGGCTGGCCGCACGCTGGGGCTCCCTCGGTCTCGACGCGGTGTTCGCGTACAACGACGAGTACGCGATGCTGCTGATGCGGGCCCTCCAGGACGCCGGCCTCGCCGTACCCGGCGACGCGGCCGTGATCGGGGCCGACGACCTGATGCTGGGCCGCCTGCTCCGGCCCCGGCTCAGCACCGTCCACCTGGAGCTGCCCTCCGGCCGCGACCTGGCCGCACTGGTCGACCGCGCGGTCCACGACCCCGGCGCCGCGCCCGAGCGTCACAAGGTGCTGGGCGCGGCGGTGGTCCACCGCGAGTCGAGCTGAACCCCTACTGGCCGCTGTCGCCGTCGGCCTGCGCCTGCTGCTCGGCGACCGCCTTGCGCACCTCGTCCATGTCCAGCTTCCGGGCCTGGCCGATCACGTCCGTCAGGGCCTCCTCGGGCAGCGCGCCCGGCTGCGCGAACACGGCCACCTGGTCCCGGACGATCATCAGCGTCGGAATCGACTGGATCCCGAAGGCCTGGGCCAGCTCCGGCTGCGCCTCGGTGTCCACCTTCCCGAACACCAGGTCGGGATTGGCCTCCGCGGCCTTCTCGTAGACGGGCGCGAACTGCTTGCACGGACCGCACCACGACGCCCAGAAGTCGATCAGAACGAACTCGTTGTCCGTGACCGTCTGGTCGAAGTTCTCCTTGGTGAGTTCCACGGTGCTGGTCATGAGGTGATCCCTCTTCCTGAAATCGGGGTACAACCGTCGGCACAACGCTGCCGACCTGGTGGGTATTCCGCGCACGTACCCATGTGGCCACGTCGCACACCACCCACCAGACTGACCCCATGACGCAATCGGATTCCATCGCGTACGACGTCGTCGTGATCGGCGCGGGCCCCGTGGGGGAGAACGTCGCCGACCGCACCCGGGCGGCCGGTCTGGCCACCGCGATCGTGGAGAGCGAACTGGTCGGCGGCGAATGCTCCTACTGGGCGTGCATGCCCAGCAAGGCCCTGCTGCGCCCGGTCCTCGCCCGCGCGGACGCCCGCCGCCTGCCCGGCCTCGCCGACTCGGCGCAGGGCCCCCTGGACACCGCGGCGGTCCTCGCCCGCCGTGACGGATTCACCTCCCACTGGAAGGACGACGGCCAGGTCCAGTGGGTGGAGGGCATCGGCGCCGACCTCTACCGCGGGCTGGGACGGCTGGCCGGGCCGCGCACCGTGGAGGTGACCGCGCCCGACGGCACCCGCCGGGTGCTGACCGCCCGGCACGCCGTCGCCGTCTGCACGGGCAGCGCCGCCGCCCTGCCCGACCTGCCCGGGCTCGCCGACGTGCGCCCCTGGACCAGTCGCGAGGCCACCAGCGCCGAGAGCGCGCCCGGCCGGCTCATCGTGGTCGGCGGCGGAGTGGTCGCCGTCGAGATGGCCACCGCCTGGCAGGCCCTCGGCTCCCGGGTGACCCTCCTGGTGCGCGGCGAGGCCGGGCTGCTCGCCCGGATGGAGCCCTTCGCCGGGGAACTGGTCGCCGAGGCGCTCACCGAGGCCGGCGTGGACCTCCGCACCGGCACCTCCGTCCGGTCGGTCACCCGCGAGGACGGCACCGTCGTCGCCGTCACCGACACGGGCGACCGCATCGAGGCCGACGAGATCCTCTTCGCCACCGGCCGGGTGCCCCGCACCGGAGACATCGGCCTGGACACGGTCGGCCTGGAACCGGGCTCCTGGCTGTCCGTCGACGACAGCCTCCGCGTGGACGGCCACGACTGGCTGTACGCCGTCGGGGACGTCAACCACCGCGCCCTCCTCACCCACCAGGGCAAGTACCAGGCGCGCGTCGCGGGCGCCGCCATCGCCGCCCGTGCCTCCGGGGTGCCGATCCTGGAGTCCGACCCGTGGGGCGCGCACGCCGCGACAGCCGACCACGCCGCCGTGCCCCAGGTGGTGTTCACCGACCCCGAGGCGGCCTCCGTCGGCCTGAGCCTCGCCGAGGCGGAACAGGCCGGCCATCGGGTCCGCGCCGTCGACGTCGACCTGGGCTCCGTGGCCGGCGCGAGCCTCTACGGCGACGACTACAAGGGCCGCGCCCGCATGGTCGTCGACCTGGAGGACGAGATCATCCGCGGCGTCACCTTCGTCGGCCCCGGCGTCGGCGAGATGATCCACTCCGCGACCGTCGCCGTCGTCGGCCAGGTGCCCCTCAGCCGCCTGTGGCACGCCGTCCCGTCGTACCCGACGATCAGCGAGGTGTGGCTGCGGCTCCTGGAGGCGTACCGCGACAACTGACGCTGCCCGCCGGGTCCGGCGGCCGGTCAGGCCGCCGGACCCGGCAGCTCGAACCCCAGCGCCGCCGCGGCCCGCTCCGGCGTCGGCTGCGCCCACAGATCGGCCACGGCCCGGCTCGACGACAGCGACCGCGACTCGGCCCGGTCCAGGTACAGCACGCCGTCCAGATGATCCGTCTCGTGCTGCACGATCCGGGCCGGCCACCCCGAGAACACCTCGTCCACCGCGAGCCCGTGCTCGTCCGTGGCCCGCAGCCGCACCCGCGCGGGGCGTGCCACCACGGCCTGCCAGCCCGGCACGCTCAGACAGCCCTCGAAGAAGGCGGCCCGCGCGCCGCCGACCGGCTCGTACGAGGGATTGACCAGCACACGGAACGGCTGCGGCACCCGCCCGCGCGCCACCCGCACCTCCTCCGGTACCGGTGCCGGGTCCTCGATCACCGCGATCCGCAGTCCCACCCCCACCTGCGTCGCGGCCAGTCCGACGCCCGGCGCCGCGCGCATGGTCAGCCGCAGCGCCTCGACGAACCGCGCCAGCAGCGCGGGCGGCAACTGCCCGTCGAACGGCTCGGCCGCGCGGCGCAGCACCGGATCACCCGCCTCGACGATCGGCAACGGGCCGCCGGGGGCGAGCAGTTCCTCGACGCGCTCGGCAAGGGGGGAGCGGTCACGCGGAGTTCCCATCACGCCAGCATGCCACGGCCGCCGCCCCCACCGGCTCCGTCAGTGTGACGTACGCCACTGCACGGGCCGGGAACCCGGCGCGCGTCCGAACCGACCACTGGGATCGTCCCCTCCCCACGACGTCCCCGGAGCGCCCACCGATGACCACCACCTCCCCGGCCTCGACGGACGAGTCCACGGCCACGGCCGCGCCACCGCCCACCCGCGGCAGATGGTCCACCCTGCGCCCCCTGGTCCTGCGCCTGCACTTCTACGCCGGTGTCTTCGTGGCCCCGTTCCTGCTGGTCGCGGCCACCACCGGCCTGCTCTACGCCGCCTCCTTCCAGGCCGAGAAGCTGGTCTACGCCCACGAACTGACCGTCGACGACGTGGGTGAGCGCAAGCTGCCGATATCCGAGCAGGTCGCCGCCGCCCGGCAGGCCCACCCCGAGGGCGCCGTGTCGGCCGTCCGCCCCTCGCCCGAGGACGACGCCACCACCAGGGTGATGCTGTCCGGCGTCGAGGGCGTCGACCCCGGCCACACGCTCGCGGTCTTCGTCGACCCGTACACGGCGAAGGTGCGCGGCGCCCTCGAACAGTACGGTTCCAGCGGGGCGTTGCCCCTGCGCACCTGGATCGACGAGTTCCACCGCGACCTGCACCTGGGGGAGACCGGGCGGCTGTACAGCGAGTTCGCCGCCAGCTGGCTGTGGGTGATCGCGAGCGCCGGTCTGGTGCTGTGGTTCTCCCGCCGCCGGGCCCGGCGCAAGGTGCGCGGCACCACCGGCCGGCGCCGCACCCTGGGTCTGCACGGCACGGTCGGCGCCTGGACCGCGGCCGGGTTCATCTTCCTCTCGGCGACCGGCCTCACCTGGTCGACGTACGCCGGCGCGAACATCGAGGACCTGCGCGTCTCGCTCGACCAGACCACGCCGTCCGTGTCGGCGTCGGCCACCGGGGGCGGCGAGCACTCGGGCCACGGCGCGGCGGCCGGCGCCGGCGGGGACGCGGCGCACGGCGTCGGCCTCGACAAGGTCCTCGCCGCCGCGCGCGCCAAGGGCCTCGGCGACCCCGTCGAGATCGTGCCGCCCGCCGACGCGTCCTCCGCCTACGTCGTCAAGCAGGTGCAGCGCAGCTGGCCCGAGAAGCAGGACTCGGTCGCCGTGGACCCGGCGACGGGCGAGGTGACCGACGTCCTCCGCTTCGCCGACTACCCGGTGCTCGCCAAGCTCAGCCGCTGGGGCATCGACCTGCACACCGGGAGCCTGTTCGGGCTGCCGAACCAGATCGGCCTGATGCTCCTCGCCGCGTCCCTGATCCTGCTGATCGTCTGGGGCTACCGCATGTGGTGGCGGCGTGGCCGGGGCTCCGCCTTCGGCCGTCCGATCCCGCGCGGGGCGTGGCAGCAGGTCCCGCCGCTGCTCCTCGTCCCGCTGCTGGCGGCGGTCGCGGTGCTCGGCTACTTCGTCCCGCTGCTGGGCATCCCCCTGGCCGCCTTCGTCGCGCTGGACGTCGTACTCGGCGAGATCGCCCACCGGCGGGAACGCCGGACACGGACGGAAGACGCGGCGGCGGGCGTCTGACGGGGGCGGCGGAGCGCCATGCCCCACACCGCGCTCCGCCGCATCCCCCGCATCCCCCGCAG
>NZ_QHJH01000275.1 GCF_003947455.1 Streptomyces sp. WAC 04229
GCCGAGGGGGAGGACGCGGTGGAGGCGGCGGGGGCGGCGTCCGCGTCGGCGGGCCTGCCGGCTCCCGCCGCACCCGCTCCTGCGGCACTCGCTCCCGCCGCACCCGCTGCCGCCGCACCGGTGTCCGGCGTGCCGGGGCCGGGCGCGCTCGCCGCGCGGCGCGGCTGCGGCACGGTCGGGTTGTCCTCCGCCTCGCCGTCCGGCGCGTCGGCGCCGCCCGGGGCGGTCGCCGTGGCCTGGTGGCCGCCTCCGGCGGGGGCCGCGGCCGGTCCGGCGGCGTCCCGGCCGGCGGCCGAGGCGGTCGCGGGCTGCGCGGTGCGGGCGCCGGCCTGGTCCCAGCGGAGTACGGCGCCGCACGCGTCGCAGAAGGACTGGCCCGGTTCCGCGGGCGTCCCGCACTCGGCGCAGTTCTGCGTGGTCATCTCTCCGGGGTCCTTTCGGAGGCGGTCACTTCGACCGTGTAGGGCATGTGGGCGGGGCGGGCGGCGGCGACCAGGGTGTCCAGGCGATGGGTGTCGCCGGGTCTCGGTTCGGGCAGCCGGAGGGTGACGTGCAGGTGGGGGCGGGGAGCCCCGGGGAACGGGCCGAGGGGACGGGCGTTCCAGTCGGCGCCGCCGCTCTCGCTGATCTCCGGCTCCACGCCGAACGCGAGCCGCACGGCCTCGGACAGGCCCTGCCGGGTCCCCCGTACGCGGTGCAGCCGGGCGGCGGCGGCGACGGCCGCGCGCAGCATGGGCTCGGGTTCGGTGCCGTCGGTCTCGGCGCCGATCCAGCTGCCGAGCCACTGCGCGAAGTCGGCCGGCGTGAGGGCGGGGTCGAAGTAGGTGTCGAGGCAGTCCAGGACGTTGAGGATGGGCGCGAGGACGTCGTCGAGCCCGCCGACGAAGCGCAGCGCGAGGTCGTCGTCGGCGAAGACGGCCGGCAGCATCGTGGCGATGGGCAGCGAGGAGCCGAGTCCGTCGACGGAACCCCGGTGCGACACGGCGGCCGTCACGCGCCGTCCCCGATCACGCGGACCCGGTGGTCGAAGGAGAAGACCAGCGCGGGCGGTTGCAGGTCGATGCGGTCGGTGGGGTCGCCGCGCTTGCCGGTGAGCGGGTCGGCGGGGTGCAGGACGACCTCGTCGACGAGTTCGACGCCGGGCACGCGCTGGAGCACGGCGAAGACCTCGCCGGTCTGCACGGGGCGTCCGAAGGGCCAGCCCTTGCCGTCGGCGCCGCCGGTGAGCGGGTCGAGGTGGCGGTAGAGGGCGTCGTGGGCCTGGCGGCGCACCCGGTCGGTGTCGACGCCGCGGAAGGCGTGCACCGTGGCGACGACGGTGACGCCCTGGTAGTAGGGCGGGCCGACGGCCAGGCGGGTGCCGATCAGGCGGCGTTCGTCGAGGTGGCGGGTGATGCGGCCGAGGAGGGCGTCGCCGGGGACGAGCTGCTCGAAGCGGAGCCGGCCGCCCGGGTCCGGCACGGCCTGCGGGACCACGAGGACCCGGACCGCGTAGGCGCCGTGGTCGCCCTCCTCGCCCTCCAGGCAGGTGATGCGGGCGGTCTCGGGGGCGGCGCGGCGGGCGAGTTCCTCGTAGTCGCGCAGGGTCACCGCGCGCTCCTGGGCGCGCAGGGTGATCGGCGCCCGGAGCTTGGCCTCCTCGACGGTCTCGCCGTCGACGCCGCCGCGGGCGGCCTCGCGGTTGACGACCTCGGAGACGTACGGGATGGAGGTGCGCAGCACCTGTACGGCGCCGCGCGCCACGTTGCCGGCCCTGCCGCCGCCGGTGCGGTAGCGCAGGGCGCGGATGACGGCGCCCTTGGGGGCGACGCTGCCGTACTGGCGCAGGGTGCCGTCGGCCTCGCGCACGGCGGGGCCGAAGGCGATCTCGCCGGTGGCGGCGTCCAGGGTGATGTGGTGGTCGTCGGGGCGGGAGCCCGCGAAGTGCGGGACGACCTGCCAGTCCTGCCAGCCGTCGTCGTCGGCGGTCTGGAGGAGGACGGGCGGGTCGCCGGCGACGACGGGGAAGTGCTCGAGCCGCAGCCGCTGGCCGGGCAGGCCGGTGGACTCGCCGAGCGCCTCGTCGAGGACGGTCTCGGCGTGCACGACGCCGGTGGTGCCGCCGATGGTGTACGCCTCGGCCGCGTGGATGGTCGGCGAGGTGGTGTAGAAGGGCTGGCCGGGCAGCGGGTCGGTGACCCGGCAGCGTATCCAGCCCGCCTCGTGGCCGCCGTTGCGGGACAGGACGTGCCCGCCGGGGATGTGGAGCACGATGTCACCGGGGCGGTTGAGACCGCCGGTGCCGTCCCGGTCGACCTCGCAGGGCTGCCAGCCGTCCTCCGTCCAGGCCTCCCAGACCAGGGGCGGCTGCCGGGGGTCGACGCCGACACCGTCGACGCGGCTGTCGAGTTCCAGGGCGAGCGCGCAGTGCGGGGTGGCGGCGGTGAGGCCGATGAGCATGCAGTCGCCGGGGCGGGGGGCCTCGGCGAAGCACAGCAGGTCCTTGCCCTCGGCGAGGTCCGTGGTCCGGTCGGTGACGGCCTCGCCCTGGTGCTGGACGGCCAGACGGCTCAGCGCGCAGGGCACGACGGCCAGGTCGCCCTCGGTGGCGAACACGACCGCCTCGTCCCGCTCGGTGCGCAGGGTGGCGACCTCGGAGCCGACCGGCACCAGGATGGTGTCCTCCTGCGGCGCGGACAGCCAGAAGGTGACCTCCGTGCGGGCGGCGGACGGCGGGAAGAGCGTGATGCCGACCAGGTCGAGGAAGGCGAGGTGGTTCTTCTCCGGCACCCGGTTGAGGCGGTAGACGATCTGGTCGGCCATGTGGGCGACCGTCTCGACGAGGGTGACGCCGGGGTCGGAGACGTTGTGGTCGGTCCACTCCGGGGCGCGCTGCTGGATGTAGCGCTTGGCGTCGTCGACGAACTGCTGGAAGCGGCGGTCGTCGAGGTTCGGGGAGGGCAGGGACATCAGAGGCCGCTTTCGGGAGAGCCGGGAAGGCCGGCGGGGCCGGCCGGACTGTCGGGGAGATCCGGCTCGTCGTGGGAGGGGATGACGTAGAACGGGAAGACCAGGCTGCGCGGGTTGTTGGTGCCGCGGATCGAATAGCGCACGTCGATGTAGAGGACGCTCTGGTCGGTGCCGGTGGTGACCTCGACCTCGTGCACCTCGATGCGCGGCTCCCAGCGGTCCAGGCTGGTGTACACCTCGTGCTGGATGCGGCCGGCGGTCTGCTCGTTGACCGGCGCGAAGACGAGGTCGTGGATGGCGCAGCCGAACTCGGGGCGCATCGGCCGCTCGCCCGGGGCGGTGGCCAGGACCAGTTGCATGGCCTCCTCGATCTCCCGCTCCCCGCTGACCAGGGCGATGCCGCCGGTGGGCCCGATGCGCAGCGGGAACGACCAGCCGGAGCCGACGAACTGTTCGGCCATCAGGGGGCCTCCTGCCTTCCTCTTGCGGTGCGTCCGGTCATGCCGGCAGCGGGTACTTGACGGTGTTGACGAAGACGGCTCCGAACAGGTCGAGCTTCACGGCCTTGATGTTCACGTTGGCCACGGAGGTGACCGACACCATGCCCGTGGCCTGGATCGTCGTCATGCCGCTCGACGACAGGTTCATGGCCCCGCCCATGGCGCTGACGTTGACCACGCCGCCCAGCGAGGTGAGGCTGACCATGGCCTTGCCCTTGAGGACGAGCGAGCCACCGCTGTCGATCATCACCGACCTGCGTCCGCGCAGCGTGAGGCTGGTGCCCGCCTCCACCGACACCGAGCGGCTGCCGGTGATGCTGACCGAGCCCTTGCTGTCGACGGTGATCTCGGTCTTGGTGCGGTCCAGGTTGATGGTCAGCTTGTCGTTCCCGCTGGCGATCCGGACGCCCTGCTTGCGTGCGCCGGTCCGCTGGCTGAGCAGGTCGACGCGGTTGCCCTGGCGGTCGGAGAGGGTGTGCCGGGTGGCCTGCTTCTTCAGACCGTCGTGCAGCGGCACGTCGTTGACCTTGGTGGGCAGGTCGCGGCCGTTGTAGAGCCCGCCGATCACGAAGGGGTGGTCCAGCGCCCCCCGGTCGAAGGCGACCAGCACCTCGTCGCCGACGTCCATCGGGAAGACGCCGCCGCCGCCCTTGCCGCCCAGCTGCACGCTGCGCGCCCAGTCGCTGACGTAGGTGTCGTCCAGCCACGGGAACTGGAGCTTGACCCTGCCCTGCTTGAGGGGGTCCTGCACGTCGGTGACTAGGGCGTTGGCGACGCTGGGCAGCCGCAGCGCGCTCGCGGGGTCCGCGGCACCGCCGCCGCCCGAGGCCAGCCCGTACAGAGAGCGCCACTGGCGTCCGCTGACCGTGACCCAGGACTGGTAGGGCTCGCTGTCGCCGAAGTGGTGGCGCACCGAGGTGACGGTGTACTTGCCCTCGAAGGGCTTGCCGACGTCGCTGAGCGCCACGGGCACGCCGGGCCGCAGGTCGGGGCTGCCCGTCACCGCGATCTCCAGCTCGGCGAAGGAGGACGTGACGTCGGCGGCGAGGGCCTGCGCCGCGTGCCGGACCTCGTCCTGCTTGTCGTAGGGGTTGGCGGTCTCGACGAGTTTGGCGGTCTTGAACTTGCCGGCCGCCTCGCCCGGCGTGGAGCCGATGCTGATGCCCGGGTCGGTCGTGGCGGGCGCGACCTCGGTGATCTTCTTCTTGGTGGTGACGTTCCAGCCCCGCGACTCGACCTTGCCGACCTGGTCGGCGGCGGTCACCGCGGCCCGCAGCCGTTTGATGTCGTGGCGCGCCTGGAGGACGAAGGCGCTCTTGTCGCCGTCCGTCTGCGGGGAGGGCGCACCGGCCGACGGGTTCGGCTTGACGAACCGGAACTTCCCCTTGGCGTCCACGGACATCACCATGTTGTTCTCGTCCGCGAGCCGGGACAGGAAGTCCCAGTCGGTGACGTTGGACTGGCTGATGAACCCGTAGGTGCCCTTCGTCGGCTGGATCCGGCCGATGGAGACGCCGTCCATGGCGGCGAGTTTGCGGGCGATGTCGGAGGCCTTCTGGTTGCGGTACGCGGCCACGCGGCGCTGGCGCACCATGCGGTGCCCGAAGTCGTAGCCGCGGATCACGGTGTAGCTGCCGGTGCCGTCGTAGTCGGCCTCCATCGCCGTGACCTCGCCGGTCAGCAGGGGCTTGCCGACGCCCTGGCCGTCGGCCACCGGGGTGATGACCACCCTGGTGCCGAACTTCACGCCCAGCTTGCCGAGGACCAGGTGGTCGGGGTCGCGGAAGGTGAGGCGGAAGGCGGCGGGCACGTTCATGCCCTGGTCGACCCAGCCGTCGACGAGCATCAGGGCGATGTCGTCGGGCAGTTTCGCGGCGCCGATGCGCACCTGGACGATGCTGGAGAACGCGGGACGCACCATCAGTGAGGCACCTCCTCGGTGGCGGGCAGCATGAGTTCGGTGCCCGTCGGCAGGCGGGACGGGTCGTCGATGCCGTTGGCCTCGGCGATCGCGCGCCACGCGTTGGCACTGCCGTACTCCCGCCAGGCCAGCGACTGCAGGGAGTCGCCCGCGACGACCCGGTGCACGCGCTGGGCGGTGAGCGCGCCCGAGGTCGGGTTCTGGCCCTTGGTCGGGCCGGGGATCTCGACCAGGTGCACCTGGCAGGTGGCGCGGATGGGGATGCCGGAGGTGCCGAAGAGGGTGTACGACGCCTCGATGGAGGCGACGTACGCGGTGAACCGGGCCGTGGAGAACGACCCCCACTCGAAGACCACCCAGGGCGGCGACGGCTGGTCGGCGGCGAGGCTCTTGGCGGTCACCTCGCAGCACTTGAGCAGCGACTCGACCTTCTTCAGCACCGTGTTGCCGTTGGGCTTGGTGGAGGAGTCCAGGAAGATCTCCAGCGTCATCTCCCGCGGCTCGGCGCCCATGAACTGCGGCTTCGCGGCCTTGCGCACCGCCGCCGTCGGGGTCGCCTGCCACTGGGTCCGCTGGGTGAGCGACAGTTGGGCCGGGTTGAACTCGAAGCCGAAGGTCCGCATCAGCGCACCGGGCGTGGTGCTCGTGCCGGTGGGGGGCTCGTGGATGGCGAGGTTGGCGCGTACGAGGCTCTTGCCGGCGCCCTTGCTGCCTTTTGCCATGGGTCTTCCTCTCAGTCCCTCGGCGCCGTCAGTCGGTGAAGCCGTGGTGGGCTATCTCAAGGACCTCGTTGGCCACGGCCGGGTTGTTGGGGTCGAGACTCGGGCCCTGCCAGCTGACGGGCAGTACGTCGATCAGTCCCCACCGGGCGACCAGCGACCCGTCCGCGCGCAGCGCCGAGATCTGCGCGGTGGGCCGGTTGATGCCGGTCTGCACGGAGGAGATCCACTTGGCGACCTTGGCGGTGTCCGGCGTGATGGGCCGGGTCAGCCGGATGTTGGAGAAGGACACGCGGGTGGGCAGCTGCCACACGAAGCCGTTGTTGCCGCCCTCCTGCCGCCGCTCGATCTCCACCTGGGACGACAGGCCCTCGCACCCGTTGAAGTAACCGAGGCTCTCGCCGTCGATGGCGAGGCTGAAGAAAACCGTGGAGCCCGGATCCTTGCGGGACATCGCGGGTGGGCCTTTCTGTCGGGTGTGCTGGGGAGGTCGCCGGTCAGCGGGGGTCGCGCAGTCTGCCGATCCGTTCGCGGTCCATGCGCAGCTCCGTGCGCACGAGGCGGGTGACGCGGCCGATGATCCGGTTCACCAGCGCGTCGAGCTGGAACTCGGTGAGCTGGTTCGGGTCGAGCCCGCCCTCCGGGACGCTCGTGTATCCGGGCGGCGGCTCCGACGCCGCCGGACGCCGGGCGGATCCGGCCGAGTGGGCGGATCCGGCCGAGTGGGCGGATCCGGCCGAGTGGGCGGATCCGGCCGAGTGGGCGGAACCGGCCGAGTGGGCGGGCGGGTCGTTCGGCGGGGGCGCCGGGC
>NZ_QHJH01000276.1 GCF_003947455.1 Streptomyces sp. WAC 04229
GCGTGCCGGTGTCCTCTCCCGCCGGGTCCGGCCCCACCTCGCCCCCGCCGCGGCCGGACGCGGCCGGAGAGGACACCGGCACGCCCTCCGATTCGCGGCCGTCCGGTGGGGGCGCCGGTGAGGCCGGGACGAGTACCCGGACGACGTCCTCGGCCGTGTCGACGAGGGGGGAGCCGAGGGCCGCGCCCAGGGCCGAGGCGGCGACCGGGTCGGCGGTGCCGGAGACGGGGCGGGCGTGGACGACGTGCCAGTGGGTGACGCCCCCGCCGCCGATGAGCGGCGCGGCCTCCTCGGGGCGGGCGCCCAGCAGCAGCCGTACGAGTGCCGAGGAGCGGGCCGCACCCGTGCCGCTCTGGTGCTCGCCGGTGAGCAGCGAGAGCAGGACGGCGGCGACCGACGCGATGGTGTGGTCCCCGGACTCCCGGTGCGGCGCGGCGACGCCGAGGACGAAGCCCTGCCCGGTGCCGAGCGCGTACGCGGCGAGACGCGTGCCGGCCACCGTGTCCGTGGCGGTGGTGGAGGTGTGGCCGGTCACGAACCGGGACAGCTCCGCCAGCGCCCGCCGCTACGATCCGCCCGACGTAGGCGTCGAAGTAGGCCGGGCCCGGGTCCGTGCCGCGCGGGACGTGCACCCCCGCCGTCAGCAGCAGTTCGCCGCCCAGCAGGTACGGATAGGGGTCGGCCATCTCCGAGGTGTGCGCCCAGTGCACCGCCACGCCCGCCGGGGACGGCCCCGCCATCCGGCGCAGCCCCAGGTCGTCGCGGGCCAGCAGGGCCGCGAGGGAGACCGGCGGCGTCGGGGGCGTGGAAGGGCCAGGCGGAACGGTCGGCTCCGGCATGATGGACGTTTCCTCCACTTCAGCGGATGCGACTGGATGAAACGTACACTTCGCAGTCGCTTTCCGGCCACCTAGTGTCAACCCGGACCGGAATCCAGACCGGCGGCCGCGGGTACGGGCGGATGTCCCCGCGGGCAGCCACCGGACCACCCCCAGCACGACCCGCCACCGACAGTGCGCGAAGGAGGCCCCCATGGCCGTCGACTACATCGTGATCGTCGTCTATCTCGCCGGCATGCTCGCCATGGGCTGGTGGGGCATGCGCCGTGCCAAGTCCAAGAGCGAGTTCCTCGTCGCGGGGCGCCGGCTCGGCCCCGCGATGTACTCCGGGACCATGGCGGCGATCGTCCTCGGCGGCGCGTCCACCATCGGCGGCGTCGGCCTCGGCTACCAGTACGGCTTCTCGGGCGCCTGGATGGTCGTCACCATCGGCCTCGGCCTGCTCGCCCTGTCCGTCTTCTTCTCCGCCCGCATCGCCCGCCTGAAGGTCTACACCGTCTCCGAGATGCTCGACCTGCGCTACGGCGGCAGGGCCGGTGTCATCTCCGGCGTCGTCATGTGGGCGTACACCCTGATGCTCGCGGTCACCTCGACCATCGCCTACGCCACGATCTTCGACGTCCTCTTCGACGTGAACCGCACCCTCGCGATCATCCTGGGCGGCTCCATCGTCGTCGCCTACTCCACGCTCGGCGGCATGTGGTCCATCACGCTCACCGACATGGTGCAGTTCGTCGTGAAGACCATCGGCGTGCTGCTCCTGCTGCTGCCCATCGCGGTGGTCAAGGCCGGCGGCTTCAGCGAGATGAAGGCCCAGCTGCCGACCGAGTACTTCGACCCGCTGGGCATCGGCGGCGAGACGATCTTCACCTACGTCCTGATCTACACCTTCGGCATGCTCATCGGTCAGGACATCTGGCAGCGCGTCTTCACCGCCGGCAGCGACCGCACCGCGAAGTGGGGCGGCACCATCGCCGGCACCTACTGCCTCGTCTACGCCGTCGCCGGCGCCGTCATCGGCACCGCGGCCAAGGTGCTCTACCCGAACCTCGCCAGCCCCGACGACGCCTTCGCCACCATCGTCAAGGACGAACTCCCCATGGGCGTGCGCGGACTGGTGCTCGCCGCCGCCCTGGCCGCCGTGATGTCCACCTCCTCCGGCGCCCTCATCGCCTGCGCCACCGTCGCCAACAACGACATCTGGTCCCGGCTGCGCGGCGTCCTGCGCAAGACGGACGGCGAACACGACGAGGTGAAGGGCAACCGCGCCTTCATCCTCGCGATGGGCGTCCTGGTCGTCGTCATCGCGATCGCCCTCAACGACGTCGTCGAGGCCCTCACCGTCGCCTACAACCTCCTCGTCGGCGGCCTCCTCGTCCCCATCCTCGGCGGACTGCTGTGGAAGCGCGGCACCGCGCACGGCGCCCTCGCCGCCGTGGCGGTCGGCGGCCTCACCGTCGTCGGCCTGATGGCCGGCTACGGCGTCCTCGCCAACGAGCCGATCTACTACGGCCTGCTGGCCTCCCTCGTCGTCTACGTCGCCGTCTCCCTGGCCACCCGTCCCACCGACGAGGCGATCCTCGCCGCGTGGCGCGAACGTCTCGCCGGACGGTCCCCCGAATCCCCGTCCGAACCGCCGGTCCCGGCACCCCAGTAGAGTCGGACGGCAGTAGTACATACGCGACGAAGCGTAAGAAGGAAGGCAGTACATGAGCAGCAACGAGACGCCCCGCGGCCCCGTCGACTCCTCCCGGATCCCGCGCTACGCCGGACCCGCGACCTTCGCCCGGCTGCCCCGCCTGGACGAGGTCGGCAGCGCCGACGTCGCCGTGGTCGGCGTGCCGTTCGACTCGGGCGTCTCGTACCGGCCCGGCGCGCGGTTCGGAGGCAACGCCATCCGCGAGGCCTCCCGCCTGCTGCGCCCGTACAACCCGGCGCAGGACGCCTCCCCCTTCGCCCTCGCCCAGGTCGCCGACGGCGGCGACATAGCGGTCAACCCCTTCAACATCAACGAGGCCGTCGAGACCGTGGAGGCCGCCGCCGACGACCTCCTCGGCACCGGCGCCCGCCTGATGACGCTGGGCGGCGACCACACCATCGCCCTCCCGCTGCTGCGCTCGGTGGCGAAGAAGCACGGCCCGGTCGCCCTGCTCCACTTCGACGCCCACCTGGACACCTGGGACACCTACTTCGGCGCCGAGTACACCCACGGCACGCCGTTCCGGCGCGCGGTGGAGGAAGGCATCCTGGACACCTCGGCCCTCTCCCACGTGGGCACCCGCGGCCCGCTGTACGGCAAGCAGGACCTCACCGACGACGAGAAGATGGGCTTCGGCATCGTCACCTCCGCCGACGTCTACCGGCGCGGCGCCGACGAGGTCGCCGACCAGCTCCGCCAGCGCATCGGCGACCGCCCCCTCTACATCTCCATCGACATCGACTGCCTGGACCCCGCCCACGCGCCCGGCACCGGCACCCCCGAGGCCGGCGGCATGACCTCCCGCGAACTGCTGGAGATCCTGCGCGGGCTGGCGTCCTGCAACCTGGTCTCCGCCGACGTCGTCGAGGTGGCCCCCGCCTACGACCACGCCGAGATCACCTCCGTCGCGGCCTCCCACACCGCGTACGAACTCACCACGATCATGTCCCGCCAGATCGCGCAGGCCCGCGCGACCGACCAGGAGGCCGAGAGCAAGTGACCCACGACCACGACCTGGTACTCCGTCCGACCGCCGCCCAGACGGAGGCCGCGCTGAACCCTCCCCCCGGCCGCAACGGCGGAGACCTGGTCGTGGAGACCCTGGCCGGACTCGGCGCGACCACCGTCTTCGGCCTGCCCGGCCAGCACGCCCTCGGCATGTTCGACGCGCTGCGCCGCTCGGACCTGCGCTACATCGGCCTGCGGGTGGAGAACAACGCCGGTTTCGCGGCGGACGCCTACGGCCGGATCACCGGCGAGGCGGCCCCGCTGCTGCTGTCCACCGGCCCGGGAGCCCTCACCTCCCTCGCCGCGCTCCAGGAGGCACGGGCGGCCTCCGCCCCGGTCCTCGCGATCAGCAGCCAGATCCCCACGGCCGGCCTCGGCGGCGGCCGCCACGGCTACCTCCACGAACTCCCGGACCAGGCGGCCTCGTTCCGGGGTGTGGTGAAGTCCGTCCACACGGTCCGCACCCAGTCCCAGATCCCGTCCGCGATCGCGGAGGCGTGGACGTCCGCGCTGACCGTCCCGCACGGACCGGTGTGGGTGGAGATCCCGCAGGACGTCCTCCTGTCCGAGACCCCGATCCCGGTGGTGACCGGCGGAGACACCTTCCCCGAGGAACTCCCCCCGCGCCCCGAACTGACGGCGGTGGCGGCCGACCTCCTCTCCCGCGCGGAACGCCCCGCGATCATCGCGGGCGGCGGCGTCGTACGCGCGGACGCCTCGGGCAAGCTGCGGCAGCTCGCGGAACGCCTCCAGGCCCCCGTCGCCACGACCTTCGGCGGCAAGGGCGCGTTCCCGTGGACGCACCCCCTCTCCCTCCAGTCCTGGCTGGAGGACCGCCACACGACGGACTTCCTGGAGGACGCCGACGTCCTCCTGGTGGTCGGCTCGGGTCTCGGCGAACTCTCCTCGAACTACCACACGTTCAAGCCGCGCGGCCGGGTCGTCCAGATCGAGGCCGACCTCGGCAAACTGGAGTCCAACCACCCGGCCCTCGGCATCCACGCCGACGCCCGCCTCGCCCTCCAGGCCCTGCTGGAGACGGTGACGGACCGCACCGACCCGGCCGCCGCCGACCGCGTGCGGGGCGTGCTGGACAAGGTCCGCGAGCGCATCGGGTCCCAGGAACTCACCCTGGAACAGGACGTCCTGGCCGCCGTCCGAGGAGCCCTCCCGCCCGGCGCCCCGTCCTTCTGGGACATGACCATCCTGGCCTACTGGGCGTGGTCGGCCTTCGACGCCAAGGCCCCCAACACCATGCACTCCGCCCAGGGCGCGGGCGGCCTCGGCTACGGTTTCCCGGCGGCCCTCGGCGCCGCCGCCGCCGACCCCACCCGCCCGGTGCTGGCGGTCTCCGGCGACGGAGGCGCCCTGTACTCCATCGCCGAGCTTGCCACCGCCCGCCAGTACGACCTGAACGTCACCTGGCTGATCGTCGACGACGGCGGCTACGGCATCCTGCGCGAGTACATGACCGACGCCTTCGGACAGCCGACGGCCACGGAACTGACCCGCCCGGACTACGTGGCCCTGGCGGAGTCCTTCGGCGTGCCGGGCACGCGTACGTCGCCGGAGGCGCTGGAGGCCGACCTGGCGAAGGCCCTGGCCGCACCGGGACCGTCGGTGGTCGTCCTCCCGGCCGTCCTGCGGATGTTCGCGCCGACGCACCTCGACTGAGGCGGCAGAACGCCTACCAGATCGCCTCGACCCACTCCGGGTGGTCGACGAACGGGTTGCGGTTGTGCTGGTAGGTGTCGTAGATGACCTGGTTGCGGCGCTCCTCGAAGGCGTCCGGCGGGTCCTCGTCGTTCCAGGTCTTCAGGACGGAGAGCTTGCCGATGTACGGGTTGCTGCCGTTGTCGACGCTGCCGTTGACCTCCAGGTCGGGGAAGCCCTCGCCGCCCTCGTAGCGGGTCGCCATGTAGAAGATCATGCGGGCCACGTCGCCCTTGACCGCGTCGCGGGGCTCGAAGGAGTCGGCGTCGGTGAGGCTGCCGCCGCTGTCGGTGAAGCCGCTGCCGCCGTCGTCGAAGTCCTTGTTGCCCCGCACGCTGTTGACCCCGACGTCCTCGGGGCGCAGGTGGTGGATGTCCGTGCCCGGGCCGGTCGCGGTGCCGAAGTCGCCGTGGGACTTGGCCCACACGTGCTCGCGGTTCCAGTCGCCGGTGTCGCCGCCGTTCAGCGACTTGCTGCGGGAGAGTCCCGAATAGAGCAGGACCACGTTGCCGCTGTCGGCCGGGTCCTGGTCGGTGTTCTTCAACGCGTCCCAGACCGCCGAGTACGAGAGCTTCGTCTGGTCGCTGATGATCGTGTGGAGGGACGACTTGAGGCTGTCGCCTGTCTTGCCGACCGCGTTCTTGTAGTACGTCGAGTCGTAGTCCGAGGCCGTCGTGGTGGTCGTGGCCGTCGTCGCCGTGGCCGTGGCGGCGGTCAGCGAGGGGGCGGCGAGTCCGGCGAGGACGGCGGCCGTGGCCAGGGCCACCGCTTTCCGGCGCCGTGTGCGTATCGCGAGCATGTGGGGTGTCCGATCTACGCGGGTTGAGTGGAGCGGTGCAACGAGCGTGACATGGACATGTGGGAGGTGGGGTGTACGGCGGGTGTCGATTGCGTGTCGGCGGCCCCCGGCCGTGTGGGTCGGGGGCCGCCGTGACGGGTGTGGCGAGGGTCAGGTGACGTCCGACGCGTCCAACCGGTAGACGGCCGAGGTGTTCTGCGCCTGCGAGGCGGACGCGGAGGCGTACTCGCTCTCCTCGACGGCCGTGCCGTGCTCCTGGACCCACCGGGTCACCGGGGAGCTGACCCCGGAGCCGCCGCCCACGCCGCCGCCGACCTGGATGTAGTGCAACTCGCCCTTCTTCACCAGCTCCTTGAGCCGGGTGAGGGTCATCGCGTTGTCGCTGCCCGACCAGCCCCACATGGAGATGACCGGTTCGCCACTGCTGAGGATGAACTGGGCGGCGCTCTGCGAACCGGAGACCGCCAGCAGCCACTTGGCGCCGTCCTGGTGCTTCTTCAGGTAGGCGACGAGCCCGGTGCTCGCGCCGCCCATGCCGCCGCCACCCATGCCCCCGCCGAAGCCGCCCGCGCTGCCCGGCTGCCCGCCCGCGCCGGTGCCGCCGGACGCACCCGCGTCGCGGCCCGTGCCGTCAGCCGCCGCCGTGTCGCCGTTCGCGGCGGTGCCGGTCCCCGGTGGTGTACCGTTCGGGGCCGCCCCGCTCGCCCCGCCCGGAGCCCGGCCCTCCCCCCCGCCCCCGGGACCGCCCCGACCGGCCTGCGGCTGCCCGCCGGGCCCCTCACCGCCTGACCTTTCAC
>NZ_QHJH01000277.1 GCF_003947455.1 Streptomyces sp. WAC 04229
GCCGCACCCACCCCTCCAGCGCAGCCCGCTCCTCATCCGACAGGATCAGCTCGGCCTTCGGCCGCCCAGTACGCGCCATCAGGCAACCCTACACATCTGAACAGAATTCCTGACTCAGAAGACTAGGGCTGCTCCTGCCGCCGTGTGGTCCACAGGCTCGTCGCCGTGGTGACGGCGAGGACGAGCACGATGAAGCCGAGCGAGAACGGGATGCTGATCTCCGGGACGTGCACCCCGGACTCGTGCAGGGCGTGCAGCACCAGCTTGACGCCGATGAAGCCCAGGATGACCGACAGGCCGTACGAGAGGTGGACCAGCTTCTTCAGCAGGCCGCCGATGAGGAAGTACAGCTGGCGCAGGCCCATCAGGGCGAACGCGTTGGCCGTGAACACGATGTACGGGTCCTGGGTCAGCCCGTAGATGGCGGGGATGGAGTCGAGCGCGAACAGGACGTCGGTGAAGCCGATGGCGAGCATCACGACCAGCATCGGCGTCATGACCCGCCGGCCGTTCTCCTCCACCCACAGCTTGGTGCCGTGGTAGCGGTCGGCGACACCGAAGCGGCGTTCGATCGACTTCAGCAGCTTGTTCTCCTCGTACTCCTCGTCATGCCCGCCCTTGCGGGCGTCCTGGATCAGCTTCCACGCGGTCCAGATGAGGAAGGCGCCGAAGATGTAGAACACCCAGGAAAAGGCGGAGATGATCGCCGCGCCGGCCGCGATGAAGGCGGCGCGCAGGACGAGGGCCACGATGACGCCGACCATCAGCACGCGCTGCTGGTACTGCGAGGGGACCGCGAACTTCGCCATGATCAGGACGAAGACGAAGAGGTTGTCGACGCTGAGCGACTTCTCGGTGATGTAGCCGGCGAAGAACTCGCCGCCCGGGCCCCCGCCGCCGACCAGGATCAGCCCCACACCGAACAGACAGGCCAGGATCACCCAGACGGCGGTCCAGATCCCGGCCTCCCGGATCGACACGTCGTGCGGCTTCCGGCCGATGAAGAAGTCCGCGGCGATCAGGACGCACAGGCCCGCGACGGTCAGCAGCCAGACGCTGAGGGAGACGTTCACCGGTGCTCCTCGGGCGGGCGGGGACGGGAAGCGCGTACGGGTTCTCCGTCAGGGTGTTTCCGGGATGCGGTCCGGGCAACCCGGCCGCGCGTCCGGCCCGCGCACCGGCGTGGTCAGCTCGCCCAGTCCAGCAGGCGGTCCCGGGTCTCGGGGGCGCGCAGATGGGCCAGCGAGGCCTTCTCCAGCTGGCGGACGCGTTCCCGGGTGAGGCCCACGTGCTGGGCCACCTGGTGCAGGGTGCGGGGGCGGCCGTCGTGCAGGCCGTAGCGGAGGCTGAGGATCAGGGCCTCGCGGGGTGCCAGGGTGCCCACGGCCTCCCGCAGCTCCGCCGCGAGCGCCTGGAACTCGGCGACCTCCGGGGCCCGCAGCACCTCGGTGTCCGGGATGAGATCGCCGACGACGGTCTCGCCGGTCTCGTCCACCGGGGTGTCCAGGCTGACCGCGTCCCGCCCGACCCGGCGCAGCCAGACGACCTTGTCGGCGTCGATGCCGCTCTCGGCGGCGACCTCCTCGACGGTCGGCTCGCGGTCGAGCCCTCCGCGGAGCCCCCGTTCGACCTTGGCGAGCTTCTGGAGCTGCTCCACGACGTGCACCGGCAGCCGCACCGTGCGCGCGTGCGTCGCCAGGCCCCGCTCGATGGCCTGGCGGATCCACCAGGTGGCGTACGTGGAGAACTTGAAGCCCTTGGTGTGGTCGAACTTCTCCACGGCCCGGATCAGTCCGAGGTTGCCCTCCTGGATGACGTCGAGGAGGGGCAGCCCGCGGTGGGCGTGGCGTTTGGCCATCGACACGACGAGCCGCAGGTTGGCCCGCACCATGTGGTCCTTGGCCGCCCGGCCGTCGTGGACGGTCTCCTCCAGCGCGCGGCGCCTTCCGGGCGTGGGGGCGGGTTCGCCGGTGTCGGCCGACTCCAGTTCCTCGCTGGCCCGGACACCGGCCTCGATGCGCACGGCCAGCCGTACCTCGTCCTCGGCGGTCAGCAGGGGTGTCGCGCCGATCTGACTCAGGTACTGGCCGAGCAGGTCGGGTTCCTCGTCGGGTTCCGGGATCCGGCTGCGCAGCCGCGCGGTGCGGGCGGTGGCGCGGCGGTCCTCCCCCGTGTCCGCCCGGGGGGTTCGTGCCAGGGGGGCCATGTCGCTTCCTCCGTCCCTGCCGGGCGCCGGGCCGTCTCGCCGCCGGCGCCCGGGTACGTCAGTGGCCGGGTGCGGCCCGGCTGATGTCCGCCAGCGCGGAGTGCGGGTCGTCGGCGGTGGCGAGGTCGCCGAGGGTGACCACGCCGACCGGGACGCCGCCGTGCTCGACGACGGGGAGCCGGCGCACGGCGTGGTGCCGCATCAGTTCGGCGGCGTGGTCGGTGGTGTCGTCCGGGTCGAGGGTGACGACGGGCGGCGGCGTGCACACCGTGCCGACGGTGGTCTGGTCGGGGTCCCGGCCGTCGGCGACGCCGCGGATCACGATGTCCCGGTCGGTGAGCACGCCGAACAGGTCGCAGTCGTAGGTCACCAGGACGTCGCCGACGTTCTCCTCCCTCATCAGCCGGGCGGCCCGCGCCACCGTCGTCATGGGCTCGACGGCCACCGCGGCCGGTGACATCACGTCTCGGATGCGCCGTGCCATGATCGCGCCTCCTGGGTGTCGCTACGGGGTTCCGCCCGGCCCGGGTCGATCAGGGCCAGGCCGATGTCGGGGTGGTGGGTCTTGGCGAGTTCGGCCGGGCTGTCCCGCACGACGACCTCCAGCGTCGGCCAGACCCGGCCGGACAGCAGGTGCCCTCCGCGGGTGGAGCCGTCGGAGAGGCCCAGTACGGCGTGCAGGTGCGGGGTGGGCCCCTGGTCGGCCACGGCGACGTCGCCGATCAGCGACAGCACCTCGCACTGCTCCTCCACGGGAATGCGCCGGTAGTCCTTCGCCCGCCGGTCGAACCAGCCGACGACCGCCTCGGAGAAGGCGCCCACCGCGGTGACCTGGGACGCTCCGAGCGACCGGTCGCGGGCGAAGGCACCGAGTTCGGCGACCGCGTCCTCTCCGGCCTCCAGCACCACCACGTACACCGCGGACGGACCCCCCTGCACCTGCTGCCACTTCATGCCCACCGGGTACCCGACGCGGATCCGGGCAACCGGGCGCCGGCCGACCGCCGAGCCGTCGGCGGTCACCGCGTCAGGGGCCCGCCGTGAGCGCAGGGCGCGGTCATGGTGATGGAGGACGGCTGGGTGCTCGCCCGGGGCCCGTCACCCCTCGGCGGGCGGCCCCGACCGGGACGCGGTGCTCGCCTCGTACGAGGCGGTGCGTGTGGAGCACTGCCGCCGGGTGCAGTCCACCGCCCGCGCCTGGGGCGAACTGTGGCACCTGGACGGCGAGCGGCGCCCGCGGCGCAACGCGGTCCTGCGGGAGCGGGACGTCCACGACCACGGCTTCACGGACTGGGTGTACGGCCGCACCGCGCTGACCCCCGACGCGGAACCCGCGATGTTCACGCCGATCCCGCTGTCCCCAGCGCCCGCCTGATCGCCGCGAGCCAGTCGTCGACCGGCCCGAAGGTGAGCAGTCCGCTGCCCGCGCCCGCGAGTTCGCCGGACGCGGGCAGCAGCCGTGCGTGGGTGCGCTCCAGGGCCGCGCGGTCGCCGAGCCGGAGGGCGAGCGCGGCCTCGGCGCAGCACAGCGCCTCGTACAGGAGGTCGGGCGGCGGCTGTGGCAGGGCGGCGAGGGCCGTTCGGGCCTCGGCGGTGCGGCCGTCGGCGAGGAGGGCGAACGGCTCGGCCCACGGCCGGTACGGCCCCCAGTCCGCGCCCGGGTCCACCTCGGCCGCACGGCCGTGGGCGAGGCGCAGGCCGAGCAGGGCGAGGGGCAGCAGTCCGCGTTCGAGGCCGGGCATGCCCGCCCCGTCGAGCCGGGCGGCGGCGGCGCGGTAGGCGGCCGCCGCGGTGTCGTACGGGCTGCCCGTGGCGGCCAGGCGCAGGGCCCGGTACCAGTCCGTGAAGACGGCGACCAGCGGCCGGTCGTGCCGTGCGGCCAGGCGGTCCACGGCCGTGGCGTGCTCGTCGGCGGCGGTGAGGTCGGCGAGGGCCGAGCGGGCCTGGAGGCGGATCAGGTGGCCGAGGACGGTGTGGTTGACCAGGCCGTGCCGGGTGCCGAGGGCGACGAGTTCGGCGCCGAGGGCGTCGCGGCGGGGGGCCAGCCCGGCTCTGGTGCAGGACTGCATGAAGACACCGTTGAGGGCGAAGGCGAGCAGCGCCGGGTCGTCCAGGCGGCGGGCGACGCGCTCGGCCTCGGCCGCCGCGCGCGGGCCGCGCTCGGACCGTACACCCCGGGACTCCAGGGCCACGGTGGCCAGCAGCCGGCAGCGCGCCGCGTCGGCGGTGGCGTCGCCGGGCAGGGCGGCGAGGGTGCGTTCGGCCGCCTCGACGATCCGGCGGGCGCCCTCGGGGTCGTCGCCGCGGGTCCAGACGGCGGGCACGTCGTAGGCGCCGATCACCCGGGCCGTCAGCTCCGCGTCGCCCGTCTCCTCGGCCGCCGCGATCGCCGCCGTCCGGTGCTCCCGGGCGGCCTCCAGACCCCCGCCGCCGGTGACGGCGAGGGTGCGCAGCAGGCCGACGGTGGACTCCAGACGGGCGTGCGCGCCGGCCGCGACGGTGCGGTCGTACGCCTGGGTCGCCGCCGCCCACAACCGGGCCGCCGCGTCCGCCGGTTCACCGGGCGGGTCCAGTTCCGGGTCCTGGGCGAGGATGCGGGCCTCCAGGCGGCGCAGCCGCGGGCCGGGGTCGAGCCCGAGCTGTCCGGCGAGCCGGCCGCGGGCCCGGCGCAGTACGGCGAGGGCGTCCCCCTGACGGCCGGTCCGGTACAGGGCCAGGGCGAGCAGGCGCCAGGCCTCCTCGCGCCAGGGGTGCCCGGTGAGGTGCGCGTCCAGGTCGGGGACGGCCTCGGCGGCCCGGCCCAGGTCCACGAGCAGTTCCGCCCGGCGTTCCACGGCCCGCAGCCGCAGTTCGGTGAGCCGGGAGCGCTCGCCTCGGGCCCACTCCGCCCCGCTGAACTCGGCGTACGCGGGCCCCCGCCACTCCTCCAGGGCCGCCCGGAGCCGCTCCGGCGCCTGCGCGGCGGGCCCGTGCTCGGCCTCTGCGACGGCCGCCTCGAAACGCCACGCGTCCACGGAGCCGGGCGCCGCGCGCAGGGTGTATCCGGGGCCTTCGGTGACCAGCAGCCGGGCCGGGGCGCGTGGCGGGCGGTCGGGCTCCAGGGCCCGGCGCAGGTCTCCGACGAAGGTGCGCAGGGCTCCCACGGCTCGCGGCGGGGGTGCCTGGGATGTCTCCCACAGGTCCTCCACCAGGCGGGTGACGGGGACGACCCGCCGTCGGGCCAGGACCAGCCGGGCCAGCACGGCGCGGTGCCGGGGGCCCTTGAGGGCGAGCGGGACGCCGCCGCGCTCGGCCGTGACCGGTCCGAGCACACCGAACGTGACCGCTTCCATGTTCCGTCCGTTCCGATCCGTCTCGCCCGTGCGAGCACCACGGTACGCGTGCTGATCGGTTGCTGATCCGGGCGCGGCAGGCTCGGAGGCAGTCACCGGCACGACGTACGGCAGAAGACACGACGTACGGCGGAAGACCTGGTGTACGGCACGAGAGAGGCACGGCCCACCCATGACACCGACCATTCCCGACTTCACCCACGACCGCGTCACGGTCGCCGACGGTGTCGCCCTGCAGGTGGCGGTCGGCGGCTCCGGCAGCCCGGTCGTACTGCTGCACGGCTTCCCGCAGACCCATCTGATGTGGCGGCACGTCGCCGCCGGCCTCGCGGCCGACCACACGGTCATCTGCCCCGACCTGCGCGGCTACGGCGCCAGCGACAAGCCGTCCGATCCCGACGGCACCGCCTACTCCAAGCGGACCATGGCCGCGGACGTCGTCGCTCTCGCCCGGGCGCTCGGGCACGAGCGGTTCGCGCTGGCGGGGCACGACCGGGGAGCGCTCGTCGCGGTGCGGGCGGGGCTCGACCATCCCGACGCGGTGACCCACCTGGCGGCGCTGGACGTGCTGCCGACCCTCGACATGTGGGACGTCCTGCACGGCACCACGGCCGCGGTCGGCTTCCACCTGTATCTGATGGCGCAGCCGCCGGGCCTGCCGGAGCAGCTCATCGGCGCCGCGCCGGACGCGTTCTTCGGTCACTTCCTCGACGTCTGGACCCGCGACCCGGGGGCCCTGCCCGCCGACGTGCGGGCCGCGTACCTCAAGGCGTCCCGTGCGGCGGTGCCCTCCATCGTGGCCGACTACCGGGCCTCGGCCGGCATCGACGTCGAGCACGACCGGGCCGACCGGGAGCGCGGCAACAGGCTCCGGATGCCGGTGTCCGTGCTCCAGCAGGACTGGGGCGCGGCCCTCGGTTACGACGCCGCCGCGTTGTGGCGGGCCTGGGCACCGGATCTGTCGCACGCCACCGTCGACTGCGGGCACTTCATGGCGGAGGAGGCTCCGGACGAGGTAACGGTGGCGTTGCGGAAGCTGCTGGCGCGGTAGGGGCACACCGGGGCGCTGACGGCCTCGGTCTTCGCGCCCGGTCGATGCACAACTGCCAGTTGTGCTACGTCGATGGACGGTTGTTTGATCCCGGGGCGTGGGCTCGCTTGGATGTCGGGCGTGACGGAATCGGGTGCGGCGGGATCGGGC
>NZ_QHJH01000278.1 GCF_003947455.1 Streptomyces sp. WAC 04229
CGTATGGACACCACCCCCTCCGCTCAGCCCCTGGCCGCCACCGCCGAGGCCGCCGCCCCCAACCGACGCCGCGTGGCCACCGCCGCGGCCCTCGCGTCCGCCGTCGAGTGGTACGACTACTTCGTCTTCGGCATCGCCGCCGCGCTCGTCCTGGGCGACCTGTACTTCCCGGCCGGCAGCTCCACCGCCGGGGTCCTGGCCGCCTTCGCCACCTTCGCGGTCGGCTTCCTCGCCCGCCCGATCGGCGGCATCGTCGCCGGCCAGCTCGGCGACAAGAAGGGCCGCAAGCCGATGCTGGTCATCGCGCTCACCCTGATGGGCCTGGCCACCACGGGCATCGGCCTGCTGCCCACGTACGAGACCATCGGCGTCGCCGCCCCCGTCCTGCTCGTCCTGCTGCGCATCGCCCAGGGCGTGGCCGTCGGCGCCCAGTGGGGCGGCGCGATGCTGCTGGCCACCGAGTACGCCCCCGAGGGCAAGCGCGGCATCTACGGCAGCGTCGTCCAGCTCGGCGTCCCCATCGGCGTGGTTACCGCCAACACCGTCTTCCTGCTGGCCGGGGCGTTCACCTCCGAGTCGGCCTTCGAGTCCTGGGGCTGGCGGGTGCCGTTCGTGGTCGGCCTGCTCGTCCTGGGGCTCGCCTGGTACATCCACACCCGCGTCGAGGAAACCCCGGAGTTCCGGGAGGCCGAGCGGGCGCTGGCCGAGAAGGAGCAGGGCGAGCAGACCTCGCCGCTGCGCACCATCGTGCGCGGTCACCTCGGCACGGTCCTGCTGGCCGGCGGCTCCTTCGCCGTGAACACCGCGACGTTCTACATCCTCATCACCGGCGTCCTCGACTACACGACGCGCGAACTGGACATGGACCACGGTGCGGTGCTCGCCGTCTCGCTCTGCGTCAGCCTCACCCAGCTGGTGCTGATCCCGGGCGCCGCCGCCCTGTCCGACAAGTTCGGCCGCATCAGGGTCTACACCGTCGGCGCGGTCGGCATCGCCGTGTGGGCCGTCCCGCTGTTCCTGCTCATCGACACCGGCTCACTGGTGTGGCTGGCCGTCGGCACCTTCGTCGCCAGCTGCTTCCTCAGCGTCATGTACGGGCCCCAGGCCGCCCTCTTCGCCGAACTGTTCACGCCGGAGATGCGCTACACCGGCGCCTCCCTCGGCTACCAGATCGCCGCCGTCGGCGGGGGCGGGCTCGCGCCCTTCGTCATGGTGCTGCTCCTGGAGGCGACGGGTACCTCGATGGCCGTCTCCGGCTACATCGTCGCCCTCTCGGTGATCGCCCTGGTGTCCATCAAGGTGCTGGCCGGCCGGGCGCGTTCACGCTGACCGCGAAGCGCCCTCGGGCCGCGATCCCACCGGTTCCTCCGGGGTCGCGGCCCGAGCCCGCCTCCGGGACCGCGACACCGCCACACCCGCCAGGCAGAGCGCGCCGCCCGCCAGGGTGAGCAGCCCCGGCACCTCACCGAGCGCCAGCCACGACATCAGGACCACCAGGGCGGGCACGGCGTACGTCGTGGCGCCCATGCGCCCGGCGGTCGTCCGGGCCAGCGCGTACGCCCAGGTCGTGAACGCCAGCGCGGTCGGGAACACGCCCAGGTACACCATGTTCAGCGTCGCCGAGACGGGCGCGTCGGCCGCCTCGTGCACCAGCTGCCCCGTGAACGGCAGGCAGAGCACCGCACCGACCAGGCAGCCGAACGTCGTCACCTGGAGCGCGCTGGCGTGCCCCAGCGCGGGCTTCTGCGCGACCACCCCGCCCGCGTACGCCACCGCGGCCAGCAGACACAGCACCACCCCGAACAGCGAGGAACCGCCCTCGCCGGACATCGAGAGGCCCACGGTCACCGCACCGGCGAACGACACCGCCATCCCCGCCAGCAGCCGCGGCGGCAGCGCGTCCCCGAGCAGGCGGGCGCCGAGCAGCGCGATGAGGATCGGGCCGACGTTCACCACCAGCGCGGCCGTACCGGCGTCCACCTGCTGCTCGCCCCAGTTCAGGACCACCATGTAGAAGCCGAACCACAGCAGCCCCGATATCGCGATCCCCCGCCAGGCCGGGCGGGGCGGCAGCCCTTCCCGCCGCACCAGGCAGATCAGGGCGAGGACCACGGCGCCGGACAGCAGCCGCCCGAGGGCCAGCGCACCCGGCGAGTACGCCTCGCCCGCGCTGCGGATGGAGACGAAGGCGGAGGCCCACAGGACGACGGTCACGGTGGCCGCGCCGGCCGCGAGCAGCCGCGAGCGGCGGGAGGGGGCGGAGGGGGACGTGCGGGCGGTGCTCATCATGCTCCAGACGTTAGGGCGCGACGGGCGCGTGGTCTCGCGGATTTCGGACGGGGAGGCGGTGCCGCGCGGCTCAGCGCAGCGCCACCGGATCGATGCCCAGCAGTTCCCGGAACGCGGCCTCGCCCGCCGGTGTGACCTTCACCGCCCGCTCCGAGCCGATGCGCACGCACCAGCCGGTGTCCAGGGCGTGCTTGCACAGGGCCGCGCCCGCCACGCCCGCGAGATGCGGACGGCGCTCGGTCCAGTCGAGGCAGGCCCGCGCCAGCGGACGCCGGCCGGTGGCCGTCAGCGGAATCCCGGCCGCGTCGAACCAGCCGAGCCCCGCGTCGGTGAGCGCGAAACCGGTGTCCTGGCGCAGCAGTCCGCGCCCGGTGAGGGCGTCGGTCACCGAGATGCCCAGCCGCCCGGCGAGATGGTCGTAGCAGGTGCGCCCCCGGGCCATCGCCGACCCGGCGCTCGACGCCCGCAGGGTGCGTGGACGCCGGGCGGCGGCCTGCGGCGCGACCTGCGCCGCCAGGTCCTCGACCAGCTGCGCGACCCGTTCGTCGGCCAGCCGGACGTACCGGTGCCGTCCCTGGCGCTCCTCGGTGAGCAGCCCGCCCGCGACGAGCTTGCCCAGGTGCTCGCTCACCGTGGACGCGGCGACGCCCGCGTGCCGGGCCAGCTCGCCGGCGGTCCAGGCCCGTCCGTCCAGCAGCGCCAGCAGGCAGGCGGCGCGCGTCTCGTCCGCGATCAGCCCGGCCAGCCGCGCGAGGCCGGGCGCCTCGGCGTCCCTCTCGGTCATGCGTCCAGGATGCGCCACGGACGGTTCGGCGGGCGCCGAAGTGTCCTCAGGCGCCCCGCGCCACCTGCGCGTACTGCTGCGTCAGCCCGTCCAGCAGGGCCGTCAGCCCGGTCTCGAAGGCCCGCTCGTCGATCTTCTCCTGCTGCTCGGCCAGGAGGTGGGCCTGCTGGAGGTGCGGGTAGGCGGCGGGGTCGTAGGCGCCGGCGTCGTCGACGAAGCCGCCGGCGAAGGAACCGAGCGCGGAGCCCATGATGAAGTACCGCATCAGCGCGCCGATGGAGGTGGCCTGGGCCGGGGGCCAGCCGGCCGCGACCATCGCGCCGTAGACGGCGTCCGCGAGGTGCAGCCCGGCCGGACGGCGGCCGGGGCCGTGCGCCAGTACGGGGACGATGTTGGGGTGGTCGCGCAGGGCCGCCCGGTAGGAGACGGCCCAGTCGTGCAGCGCGGTCCGCCACTCCCGGCCGTCCTCGAACATCGACAGGTCCACCTGCGCGCTCACCGAGTCGGCGACGGCCTCCAGGATCTCGTCCTTGGTGCGGAAGTGGTTGTAGAGCGAGGGCCCGCTCACGCCCAGCTCCGCGGCGAGCCGGCGGGTGGAGACGGCCGTGAGGCCCTCCGCGTCCACCAGAGCGCGGGCTTTCTCGACGATCCGGTCGGTGCTGAGCAGGGGCTTGCGCGGTCGGGCCATGGCGCACATAGTAGGGCTGCGGCTTTAAACTAGCAGTGCTAATTTAAAAGTCCGGTTTTCAAGTCCACCGGTCAAGGACCGTCTTCTGTGGGGTGACTCGGCATGAATCTGGAGCTCAGCGAGGAGCAGAGCGCCGTGCGGCGGCTCGCGCGGGACTTCGTGGAGCGCGAGATCGCCCCGCACGTCGTCGCCTGGGACCGCGCCGAGGAGGTGGACCGGTCCATCGTGAAGAAGCTCGGCGAGGTCGGCTTCCTCGGGCTCACCGTCGACGAGGAGTACGGCGGCTCCGGCGGCGACCACCTCGCGTACTGCCTGGTGACGGAGGAGCTGGGGCGCGGCGACAGCTCCGTGCGCGGCATCGTGTCCGTCTCCCTCGGCCTGGTCGCCAAGACCATCGCCGCCTGGGGCGACGAGGAGCAGAAGCGGCGCTGGCTGCCGGGGCTCACCTCCGGCGCGTACGTCGGCTGCTTCGGCCTGACCGAGCCCGGCACCGGCTCGGACGCGGGGAACCTCGCCACCCGGGCGGTCCGCGACGGCGACGACTACGTCGTCAACGGCACCAAGATGTTCATCACCAACGGCACCTGGGCCGACGTCGTCCTGCTCTTCGCCCGCTCCACCGACGCCCCGGGCCACAAGGGCGTCTCCGCCTTCCTGGTGCCCACCGACACCCCCGGCCTGACCCGGCGCACCGTCCACGGCAAGCTCGGGCTGCGCGGCCAGGCCACCGCCGAACTGGTCCTGGAGGACGTCCGGGTCCCGGCCTCCGCGATGCTCGCGCCCGAGGGCAAGGGCTTCTCGGTCGCCATGTCCGCGCTCGCCAAGGGACGGATGTCGGTCGCGGCCGGCTGCGTCGGCATCGCCCAGGCCGCGCTGGACGCGGCCGTGCGGTACGCCGGAGAGCGCGAGCAGTTCGGGAAGACCATCGCCCACCACCAGCTGGTGCAGGAGCTGATCAGCGACATCGCCCTCGACGTGGACGCGGCCCGGCTGCTGACCTGGCGGGTCGCCGACCTGATCGACCGCGGGCAGCCCTTCACCGTCGAGTCCTCCAAGGCCAAGCTGTTCGCCTCGGAGGCGGCCGTCCGCGCCGCCAACAACGCCCTCCAGGTCTTCGGCGGCTACGGCTACATCGACGAGTACCCGGCCGGCAAACTGCTGCGCGACGCCCGCGTGATGACGCTGTACGAGGGCACCAGCCAGATCCAGAAACTGGTCATCGGACGGGCGCTGACGGGGGTTTCGGCCTTCTGAGGGCCGGGGGTTTCTGAGTACCTCGACTGAGTACGGCGGCGGATGTGGCCCGGACCACGTCCGCCGATCCTTGTGCCCATGAGTGACACACCGGTCAAGCAGCAGAACACGGCGGCCTTCTACGGGCAGGCCGTCGCGTCGTTCTCGGTCGCCATGGCCGCCACCGCCATCGGCATCTACCAGCTCCAGGCCGACGCCTGGGTGCGTGCCTTCCTGGCCATCGCCGTCCTGTACCTCGTCACCTCGGCCTTCACGCTGGCCAAGATCATCCGGGACCGTCAGGAGGTGGGGCAGATCGTGAGCCGTGTGGACCAGGCGCGGCTGGACAAGATCCTTGTGGAGCACGACCCCTTCCACAAGCCCGGCGGCCCCTCCGCCGGGCAGCGCGCCTAAGCGCCCGCTCAGTATCGGCGGTATGGTGGTGGCTCCTGTCACCGAGAGGGGCGAACAAGCGATGAGTACGGCGGCCGAGACGACGGGCGGCGACATCGAGCCGTGGGAAGAGGTCACGCCTGACGCGGCCCGGCGGCTCCTGGTCGCCGCCGTGGAGGCGTTCGCCGAACGCGGGTACCACGCGACCACGACCCGCGACATCGCCGGGCGGGCCGGCATGAGCCCGGCCGCGCTCTACATCCACTACAAGACCAAGGAAGAGCTGCTGCACCGCATCAGCCGCATCGGCCACACCCGGGCGGTGGCCATCCTGCGCTCCGCGGCCCAGGGCGACGGCAGTGCGACCGAACGGCTCGCCGACGCCGTGAGCTCCTTCGTCCGCTGGCACGCCGGCCGGCGCACGACCGCGCGGGTCGTGCAGTACGAGCTGGACGCGCTCGGTCCCGAGGCCCGGGAGGAGATCCTCACGCTCCGCAGGCAGTGCGACGCCGCGGTGCGCGGCATCATCGACGACGGCGTGGCGACGGGCGAGTTCGACGTGCCGGACGTCAAGGGCACCACCCTCGCCGTGCTGTCGCTCTGCATCGACGTGGCCCGCTGGTTCAACGTGAAGGGCGCCCGGACGCCCGACGAGGTCGGCGCCCTCTACGCCGACCTCGTCCTGCGGATGGTCGGGGCCGGGGCGTCCGGCTCCGACCGGTCCGCTCAGACGTAGTAGCGGGAGACGGACTCGGCGACGCAGACCGGCTTGTCGCCGCCCTCGCGTTCCACCGTGAAGGCGACGGACACCTGGATCCCGCCCGTGACGTCCTCGACGCCGGTGATCGTCGCCGTGGCGCGCAGGCGCGAGCCGACCGGGACGGGGGAGGGGAAGCGGACCTTGTTGGTGCCGTAGTTGACGCCCATCTTCACGCCCTCGACCCTGATCAGCTGCGGCCCGAACAGCGGCAGCAGCGACAGGGTCAGATAGCCGTGCGCGATGGTGGTGCCGAACGGGCCCGCGGCGGCCTTCTCCGGGTCGACGTGGATCCACTGGTGGTCGCCGGTGGCCTCGGCGAACAGGTCGATCCGCTTCTGGTCGACCTCCAGCCAGTCGGTGTGCCCCAGCTGCTCGCCCACCGCCGCCTTCACCTCGTCGACGGATGTGAAGATCCTCGGCTCTGCCATGCTCCCGGCCTCCCGTGTGACGCGACTCTAAGCGACTGCTTAGCATGGTCGCCCGGAGAGCCCCTGTCAACGGACCGGACGGGTGAGGGGGCGGGTGG
>NZ_QHJH01000279.1 GCF_003947455.1 Streptomyces sp. WAC 04229
CGCCAAGGACCGCATCACCTACCCGCGGCCGCCCCTCACCCGCGACCACGCTGCCCTGTTCCGTGAAGCCGCCTACCCCGACGGACAGCCCTACAACGACGGCCTGGACGACGAAGACGAAGACGCCTGACCCCCAGGACGTATACCGCGGTATACGCGGTACCCCGCAGGCCCGTTCTCGTTACCAGGACATGGCAACGCCAGCAGAGCAAGAGATCGCCCAAGAACTGATGGACGTCTACGGGTTCGACGAGAAGACGGCCGCCAGCCTCGTCTCCCTGGCCACCAAGGTCCGCCAGAGGGACGGCAGCTTCACGATCTCCGGCCTACTCCGCTACGGACGCGACGCCTACGCCCAAGACCCGCTCCTGCGGCTCCACATGGACGGCAAGCTCGGGACCCACGAAGGCGGGACCGGCCCATCCCGATGAGGGCCGGCGTATACCGCGGTATACGCCCCCAGGCGGCGGGCACACCCGAAACCAGCCCAATCCCACCCCCCACCCACCCCATCTGAGAAGCTATGCCCCGTCCGAGTACCAGAGCCCCCAGCTCTGCGAAGCACACGGAAACGGAGCACCATGCCCAGCTCAGTCCTCGTCGTGTCCACCGACCCCCAAGGGTCAACCATCTGGTGGGCCGACCGCGTCGGCGACAACCTGCCCTTCGACTTCGCCGCCGCCCACGAAGACCCCGACAGCCTCGCCGGCCTCAAGAACCTCGGCGCGCAGATCCACGTCATCGCCAACCAGAAGGGCGGCGTCGGCAAAACCACCACCGCCGTCAACCTCGCCGCCGTCACCCACGACGTCCTCGGCGACAACGACGACCGGCAGCACATCTTCATCGACACCCCCGGCAGCCTCGAGAACGAACACATCCTCGCCGCCGCCCTCGACATCGCCGACGACGTCCTCGTCCCCATGCCACCCGAGCCCCTCGCCTTCGACCCCACCGCCCGGACCATCGAACGCGTCATCGTCCCCCGCGGTCTCCCCTACACGGTCGTCATCAACGCCTGGGACCCCCGCGATGGCCGCGCGGACCTCGAGGACACCGTCGCCTACATCGACGCCATGGGCTGGCCCCGCGCGAAGACCGTCATCCGCCGCTACAAGATCCACACCCGTGCGGCGTCCGAAGGCAAGGTCGTCACCCAGTACGCCGACAACGGCACCACCCTCCGCGCCCGCGAGGACTACTTCCGCCTCGCCCTGGAACGCGGCTACGGAGGCCGCCGCTGATGTCCGGCAAGCGCGTCTCCCTCGCCTCCCTCGCCCAAGCCAAAGTCGAAACGGTGCCCGGCGCCAGCAGGCCCGACCTCATCCACGTCCACCCGGACACCGTCGCCCCCACCCCCCTGAACCCGCGGCGCGCTTTCGACGCCACAGAACTCACCGAGCTCGGCGAGGACATGCGCGGTGGCCAGCTCCAGCCGTGCGTCGCCGTCAACCGGGCCGCCTACCTGAAGCTGTACCCCGACCACGCCGGCCAGCTCCCCGACGACTGCCGGTACGTGATGGCGGCCGGCGAACGCCGCTGGCGTGCAGCCCGCCAGGTCGGCCTCGACACCGTCGACCTGCTCCTGAGGCACGACCTCACCGAGTCCCGTATCCGCTTCCTCGCCGCAGTCCTCTCCGAGAACGTCCAGCGGGCCAACTTCAACCCGATCGAAGAGGCCGACGGCCTGCGCGCCATGCTCGACCTCCACGACGGCAACCAGGCAGCGGCCGCCCGCGCGATGGGCAAATCCAAGGCGTGGTTCAACCAGCGGATCGGTCTCCTCAGGCTCTCCGACGAGCTGGTGCAGCTCGTTCTTGAGGGGAAGCTGACCGCGTTCCGCGACATGCGGCGCTACGCGTCCCTGCCCGCAGCAGAGCAGTACGCGGCGTGGAAGCAGGACCAGGAGCAGCCGCGGCCCGCGAAGCCCGCCCCGACCGCCCTGATGCAGGACCCTGCTCCGGAGCCCACGGCGAAGACGGAGGAGGCGGGAGCGTATACCGCGGTATACGCCGGCCCGGCAGAACTCGTCGAACCCGAGTCACCCCCTGCTCCCGCACCGCCGCCGGAGCAGGAAGCGAATCCGGCACCCAACCCGGCCCCGTCAGAGCCCTCGACGCCGTCGCCGGCAGCGGACGCCATTCCCGAACCCAGGTCCACCCCTGCCGAGCCCCGGCAGCCGCGCCCCCTCGAGTACGACAAGCCCGGCGCCCTCGGCATGCTCCTGGACGCCCGCATGGAAGAGGACCACCTCTTCGAACTCCTCCACATCCTCGCCGAGAAGGCGCGCAGCAGAGACCCGGAGCGACTCCGGTCCCTCGTGCAGTCCATCACCGAGGAACCCGCCGGCCAGCCCACCTGACCGGCCAGGGCCCCGCTCTCCACCCTCACGGTGGGAGCGGGGCCCCCTTTTTTTGTGCTCGAAGTTGAACGAGGGTCAATACGTGTAGCTTGCCGGGGTTTCTGATCGCCCGTTCGAGTGACAGCCCCACCCCACCCTTGCACTATGCATATATGCAGCCTTGGCTAGCTGGTGCCGGTCCCTGCTAGGTGCGCCGGCCGTCGGACCGAGGAAGACCCTGGAGCGCCGCGGAGGGGCGGGCTCGCCCAGCCCGTTTCGCAGCCCTCCCGGTGTCTCCCCTCGGTCCCGACGCGACCGAACCGAACGCGCCCCGGATCCGAACGGGAACGCCTCTACCAGCATGACGGCATCCGGTCTTAGACTGGCGTCACCGAACGGGCCTGCCCCACAAAGGCCCCCTCTCCCACACCCCTCCCGGCGTGTCCGCGGGCAGCGCCCCGCCCCGGGGTTGGTGACGGAATCTTTCATCGCTCCGTGCCGTCTAGTGCACACGCTGTAGCAGTTCCAGCCACCTGCGTAGCAGTCTCGGTCACGGGCTGGTGAAAACTGCCACTGGTCTTCGCCACCCGGCCGAAACAGTGCCACAGTGTGACCCGCGGTTCGGACTGGCAGCCGTCCCGCTTCAGGGTGCCCACACCCGCGAGGGCGAGGGCAAACGAGGACCCCTGAACCCTTCCCAACTGCCGGAGGAGCGGAGACGCCCCATGTCCGCAGCACAACCGGCCGACCCCGCACGCCCCTACGTCCCCCACGACATGAACGGCCCCGACGACGCGGCCGTAATCCCCCTCAACCCGCGCCGCCCCCCACGCGGCGCCCACCAAGCGGTCAGGGGACGGTGGACGCACATGACCAACATCGGAGACCACGACCAGGTCCCACCCTTGCGCGACGCCAGCCGGCAGCCGGACAACGACGTCACGGCTGTTGCAGCGTTCGCCAACACGATCGAAACGAGCTTCATCGAGATCGGCCAGTCCCTGACCGACCCCGCCACCCGGGCCGCCTACCTGCGCACCCTCGACATCTGGGAGCGGGCCCTCCAGGGATCTAGGGAGCAGGGCGTCATCGACACCCAGCAGCTCGCCGACCTCACCCAGGTGATAGAGGGCATGCGGCAGGCGCCAACACTGCTCTGACCGCGGCCACCTGACACGCTGTCCGCATATGCCGGGGAATCATGCACCCTGTCCCCGGCCGGTCGGGCACGCTCTTGCAACACTGTGTTGATCAACAGTTGCGAAACGTTCAACTTCTTCACCGCGCATGCCATAGTGGGGCGTCCGGAAACACCCGGAACACGCATCATCCGGTCTCCGGCGCGCGCCCCGGCATCAACTGCACGGACGCCCCGCGCCCCCGGGGACCCCAGGGGACGGGGGACGCCCATGAACCACCCGGACAGCACCGACAGTGCCGCGGCCAGACTCCGCCAGCTCAACCAGTACTTCCGCGAACACCCCGTCACCGGCCCCCTCGAAGGCCACAGCCCCCAAGCGGCAGCACCCGCACCGCTCTCCCTCGCCACCCTCGACCACGTCACCGCCTCCATCAACGAGGTCATCAAGCACACCCGCAGTGCCAACCCCTCCGCCGGCCGCGCCCCCACCCGCGCCGACGCCATCTACGACTGGGCCCGCCAGCACACCGAACACGCCCCCGAAGCCGTCCAGCAGCGCACCGCGGCCATCGAGTACCGGCAGTACCTCGAACACGCCATCCGCGCCGGCGACTGGCGGAAGGTGATCCGCCCCCAACGCTGCCCCGAATGCCGCACCTTCGGCCTCATGTGGCAAGCCGACACCCAGCGGGCCCTGTGCACCAACACCAGGTGCGTCGACCGCGACGGATTCTCCACCACCGTCACCCTCGCCCGCCTCGCCCACCAGCACGTGACCGCACAGAAAAAACTCCGCCAGTCTCGTGCAACCTGAACCCGGGTATACGAGTCGTACCTAGCAACCCACAACTTCACACTTCCACCACACCCGGACCCGCAAGGTCCACCCGCATCGGTGCCGCCGGAGCTGCGAACGATGGCGCCGCCGAACCCGGGAGGCCACCATGGCCACAGCGCTGATCAGCCCCTACGTCCCCGCCGGCGACGAAACGAAAATGGATGATGCCGTCGCCCTGCTCCGAGAGACCGGGTATCCGATCTCCAAGAGCACCCTGGAGCGGCAGTGCCGCCAACGCGGCGTGACCCTGACCAAGCGGGGACGCGCCAACTACGCCTCCTGGAGTGACCTGCTGATCGTGCACGCGGCGTGGGTCGACTCCCGCGACGACATCCCCTGACCGGCGGCCTCCCCAAGACGCCCTCGGCTCCCTGAATCCCCAGGGGGAGCCGGGGGCTTTTGCATGCCCTGACACAACCAACCCCGGCATACGCATTGCGCAGCCATGTCTATAGGGGTACGGTGGACACACCAAGACAGCAACACACCCCCCACCAGGGGTGATTGCCCACCTCTTGCCCTCCCTGGAGCCACCGTGGCCGTGATCACCCGTGCCCGCACCAGCACCGAAGCCAACTACCGCACCCTCACCCCCGAGGAAAAGGACCGCTTCGACCAGCTCATGGAGCGCGCCGACCACGCAGGCCCCCACGACTACCAGCCCCTCATGGACGCCCTCGCCGTCCTCACCGGCGTCACCGGCGAAATCCGCAAGTGCGCCTGCTCCTGCACCTGCCCCGCCATCTTCGACGCCGACAACGCCGACGTGCACGTCATCGAGTACGGCGAGGGCTACAACCTCGGCCGCCACCAATGTCCGTGGTGCGCCGACCAGCACCGCGAAACCGCCTGACCCCACCAGCCTGCCCGGCGGCGCGTGAAGCCGACACCGCGCCGCCGGGCGGAACGTCCCCACAGGGAGCACCGATGACCACCCACGACGACCTCCACAACATGGCCAAGGTCATCGACCTCAACGGCCTCCACCGCGGCGGCAACAACTTCGCCCAACCCGGCCTCATCCCCCGACTCGACATCAGCGCCATCGCCTACGTCATCGCCGAACACCTCACCCCCGACCGCTACCCGGCCGTGTTCTTCACCAACGACGTCGCCTCCGTCGCCCTCATCGAATCCTCCGACCGGGCCATGACGCTGATCCGCGCCATCTCCGCCGCCCTCGACAGCGAACCCTGCGACACCGACGGCGTACCGGACTACATCGAGCACATCTCCAACTGGACCGCCACGCGCGCCCCGTTCTCCAGCGCCCCGCCCACCGACAGCGAGGTCATCGGCCGCATCCGCCGCGCCGCCGACCACGCCCGCCAGACCACCAACCCCCACGCCGCCTGAAAGGGCCCGCCATGACCGTGCAGACCTTCACCAGCGCCCCCACCAACCCGGCCGACGACAGCTACAACGCCGGCTACTTCGACGGCGAACTCGACGCCATCAGCAAGCTCCCCGCCCGCCAGGCCCACGACCGCGCCTCCATGGCCGACCAGTACGACCCCCTCTGGGCCCAGGGCTACGCCGACGGCTACCTCCACCAGATCCAGGTCACCCACGCCCTCACCGAACAGGCCAGCGGATGACCGCCGCTCTCGGCGCCCGCCTCGACCAGACCCGCGCGGAACTCGCCGCGGTCAAGACGTCCCTGGCCGACCTCAAGGAAGCCCACCGGGCCGCAACCCTCAACGAGGCCATCACCGCCCTCGACAAGTGGACCGACCGCCCCCACCTCGCGCCCGGCCTCCACCTCGCCATCGGCGTCCTCACCAGCCTCCGCGACGACCTCGACCCACCCACCCCCGACCACGAGAGGCACACGACATGAACGACTGCCGCACCTGCCACGGAGACGGCGCCCACCCGGCATGCGACGGCACTGGATGCGCCGACTGCGACCCGAACACCGGCAACTGCCCCACCTGCTACGGCACCGGCAACGACCCCATCCACTGGCAGTCCACCGCCTGAACTCCCTCACCCCCCACCGCACGAGCACCGGAGCACCACCGACACCAGACCCACCGCAGGACGGAGCACACCCCATGACCAGGACCAGCAGCCCCCGCACCAACGCACCCCGCCCCCCACCACCCCACCCCCCCCCCGCGGCAGGCGCCCACCCCAAAACCGACACCCACCACCCCACCCACAAAAAAAACCCCCCCAAAAAAAAGGGCAACAAAAACCCCCCCCCCCCCGCCACCCCAAAAAAGGACCAGCCCCGCCTCTCC
>NZ_QHJH01000027.1 GCF_003947455.1 Streptomyces sp. WAC 04229
GATGTGTGTATGAGAGACGGGCCCGCGTCCAGCCCCGAGAGCACCATGTGACCGATGCCCGCCGAGGCCCCCCGTACGGCGGAAGAAGCCGCGCTGGGCCATGCGGGCGGTGACCGCGCTGTCGGTGGTGGTGCTCGCCTCCGCGGGCATCGGTCACATGGTGCTCTCGGGGCTGGACGCGGACATCTCGCGTGTCGACCCCTTCAAGGACATGAAGAACCGCCCGAAGGCGGGCGACGGCATGAACGTCCTGATGGTCGGCACCGACGGCCGGGACCGGATCAGCGAGGCGGAGCGGCGCAGGTACAGACTGGGCGGCGCCCCCTGCCACTGCACCGACACCGTCATGATCGTGCACATCTCGGAGGACCGGGAGCGGGCGAGCGTGGTGAGTCTGCCCCGCGACTCGTACGCCGAGACGCCCGGCCACACCGACCGCACCACCGGGGAGCAGCACAAGGGGCACCCGCTGAAGCTGAACGCGGCCTACGCCGAGGGCGGCCCGCAGCTGACCATCCGTACCGTGGAGAACATGACCCACGTGAAGATCGACCACTATCTGGAGGTCGACTTCACCAGCTTCATGAAGACCGTGGACGTCCTCGGCGGTGTGAAAATCTGCACCGTCCAGCCGCTGAAGGACAGCTACACCGGGCTCGACCTCGCGGCCGGCGACCACACCCTGATGGGCGGGCAGGCGCTCCAGTACGTCCGGGCCCGCCACCTCGACGGGGCCTCCGACCTGAGCCGGATGAAGCGCCAGCAGCGCTTCCTGGCCGCCCTGATCGACCGGGCGACTTCCTCGGGCATCCTGCTGAACCCGCTCAAGTTCCGTGACGTCACCCGGGCCGTGCTGGGTTCGGTGCGGGCCGACAAGGGCTTCGGCACCGACGAGCTGCTGGCGCTGGGGCGGGCGATGCGGAACTTCTCACCGTCGTCCTCCGAGTTCACCACCGTGCCCATCGGGAGGATGGGGTACGCCGTGAAGGGCGTCGGTTCGACGCTGAAGTGGGACCCGGTGAAGTCCGAGCGGATCTTCGACGCCCTGCGCGAGGACAAGCCGCTGTCGGCACCCCGGCCGAAGCCCACGGGCCCGGCGCCGGTGCGGGTCCCGGTGGACCCGAAGCAGATCCGGGTCCAGGTGGAGAACGGCACCCGCACCCCGGGCCTGGGAAGGCGGGTGGACGACGCGCTGGCCGCGACCGGGTTCCGCACCACCCGGGCGCCGCGGAACGCCGCCGACCGCGCCGTCGAGCGCACCGTGGTCGCCTACGACCCCCGCTGGGACCAGTCGGCGAAGTCACTGGCCGCCGCCCTGCCCGGCAGCGAGCTGCGGCCCGTCAAGGGGCAGGGCGCGCTGCTGAAGGTGATCGCGGGCGCCGACTTCCGGCAGGCCGTCAAGGTGCGGCCGGCCGATCCGCCGCAGGGGTCGGGCACGGTGGTGCGGGGCGACGAGGTGGTCTGCGGCCAGGAGTGAGGGGCCCGGCCGCCCGGCGCCGGCTCAGTTGCCGGTGACGGTGACCTTCTCGTCGTTCTTCAGCTCCTGGACGAGCTGCTTCACCTTGGCGTCGTCCCACTTGAGGTTCCCGCCGACGCTGCCGGAGATCGGCATGTTCATCGAGGTGCCCTCGCCGCCGCTGACGCTCTTCATCGCCCAGAACATGCTCGCCAGGTCGAAGAGGCCCATGTCCTTGTCGACGATGAGGGAGTCCAGGCCGGCGCCCATCGTCGGGTACAGCTTGAACGGGTTGAGGACCGTCGAGGGGGTGGCCACCTGGCTCGCCAGCGCCGACAGGAACTTCTGCTGGTTCTTCGTGCGGTCCAGGTCGGAGCCGGCCAGCGCGTACCGGGTGCGGACGAAGGCGAGGGCCTCCTCGCCGTTCAGGGTCTGCTTGCCCTTCTTGAGGTCGGCGCCGGACTTCTTGTCCTTGATGTCCTGCGGGATGTCCATCTCGACGCCGCCGACCGCGTCCACGATGTTCGCGAAGCCGGCGAAGCCGATCTCCACGTAGTGGTCCAGGCGCAGCCCGGTGTTGTGCTCGACGGTGCGCACCAGCAGCTCGGGGCCGTCCTCGGCGTACGCGGCGTTCAGCTTCGTGTGCCGACCGGTGCCCGGGTACGTCTTGCCGGAGTCGGAGCCGACGAAGGAGGGGATCTCCACGTCCGAGTCACGGGGCAGCGAGATCAGCGTCGACCCGTTGTCCCCGGTGTGCAGGATCATCATGGAGTCGGTGCGCTTGCCCTCGGCGGAGCCGGTGTGCAGGTCCTTCTTCTGGTCGTCGGTCATGCCCTCGCGGCTGTCGGAGCCGACGATCAGGTAGTTCGTGCCCTCACCGGCCTCGGGCCGCTCGATGACCTTGGACAGGTCGACCTCGCGGTTGAGCTTGGAGTTGGCCCAGAAGTAGGTGCCGACGGTGGTGACGACCAGCGCGGTCACGACGGTGATCGCGGTCCACTTGATCCGTCTGCGCCAGTCCGGGGCGGGCCGTCCGGCCCCGCCGCGGCCCTGTCCCGGCCCGCGGCCGCCGGGGCTGCCGTAGACCTGGCCGGTGTTGTAGCCGCTGTCGTAGCCGTCGCCGCCGTGCCCCTGGCCGTCGACGTAGGAAGGCTGCTGCGGCACTCCGCCGCCGTACGGCGGGGCCGACGGGCCCGGGCCGGGCGGCGGGGCCGAGCCGCGGCGGACCTGGCGCATCACGCGTGCGCTCTCGGGCTGTGCGCTGCCGCTGCCACGTCCGTACCGGCCGCGGTTGTCACCGGACCATCCCTCGGGCCAATCATTCATGCGCACCAGTGTGCAGGTACCCGCTGTGGGCCATACAAGGGTCGTCGGAAAATAGGGGCAGCGCTGTTGCGAAGCTGACACAAATCACGCCGGTGTCGCCGCGGCATAAGGTGGAGGCCATGACAGACCAGGCAGAACAGGCCTCGGCCGCGCGGTCGGCGCCACCGGAGATCCCGGGCAAGCCGACCTCGGCCTCCCGCACCACCCTCAGCCACATCATGACGCACGGCGACACCAACCTTCTGGGCACCGTGCACGGCGGCGTGATCATGAAGCTCGTCGACGACGCGGCGGGCGCCGTGGCCGGACGGCACTCCGGCGGTCCCGCCGTCACCGCGTCCATGGACGAGATGGCGTTCCTCGAGCCGGTCCGCGTCGGCGACCTCGTCCATGTGAAGGCCCAGGTCAACTGGACCGGCCGCAGCTCCATGGAGGTCGGCGTCCGGGTCATGGCGGAACGCTGGAACGAGTCCACCCCGGCCACCCAGGTCGGCTCGGCGTACCTGGTCTTCGCCGCCGTCGACGCGGACGGCAAGCCGCGCACGGTCCCGCCGGTGCTGCCGGAGACGGAGAAGGACAAGCGGCGCTACCAGGAGGCCCAGATCCGCCGCACCCACCGCCTGGCCCGCCGCCGCGCCATCATGGAGCTGCGGGAGCGGCGGGTGGCGGAGGGGTACCAGGACTGAGCGAGCACCGGGTGTCAGAGCATCAGCAGCAGCCTCGTGTTCGGTACGAGCTTCCGGTTCACGCTGGTGCTCTGGACGAAGATCGTGAAGTCGTCGTTGTGGTCGGGCTTGACGCGGACCTCCACGTCCGGCAGGCCGAGCAGCGCTCGGGCCTCCGGGCCCGTGTACACCCGGTCCGTCTTCTTCTCCAGCACTGATATCTGCTTCTTCGGCTGGACCTTCTCCGACTTGCTCAGCTGGTAGAACGCACCGCCGGTGCGGTACGTGTACCCGCATTCGACAACCCAGTCCCGAATCGCCGCGTCACGCGTCACCGGGACCAACTGGTACTTCGACGTGTCCACCGGGGTGAGGCCGGCCGCCTTGATGGTGTCCTTGTTGATCGCTTCCGCGCCCGTGGAGAACACCGCCCGCGACCCCCGGATGCCCTGCGCGCGGCCCACCATGAACTTCTCGGTGGCCTCCTGGATGACCTGCCCGGCCTCCTGCAGACCCTGCGTGCTCGTGGCGTCCCAGATGGCGATGTTGTCCTTCGGGAAGCCGTACTGCATGGCCTCGCGCTTGCCCATCTGGTCCGGCACGAGGACGGCCAGCGTCCAGTTGTCCTCCTGCGTCTCGATCATCCCGGCGACGGCGTCGACCAGTGCACGCGGATCCCTGGCCGGGGCGTCCGGGCAGCGGTGGCTCACGTTCTCCTGCCCGTCGGTGAGGACGAAGGTCAGGAAGCTGTGGTCTCCGTACAGCTGGGCGGTGTGCGCCAGCTCCCGCTGCGACTTGAGCGTGGCCGCCAGCAGCGCGGTCATGCCGCCGACGCGGTACATCTGCTTGAGCGACGGCATCCGCAGCACGTCCTTGTCGTAGATGACGCACTCCACCCTGTCGGCGAAGACGTACACCGTGACGCGGGTCTCCTGGTCCAGTTCCTGCGATCGGCGGGCCAGGTAGGCGATCTGCTCGTCGGCGACCTCGACCACCTTCTGGCTCAGCCGGGACATGGACGAGCTGGCGTCCAGCACGAGAGCGACGTGGTTGATGTAGTTCTGGCTTCCGGACAAGGCGGCTCCCCCTCTTTCCGACTCGATGCCCCTACCGTCTCACCCACCACTGACAATCGGCCCGGACAGCGCCAGGGCACCCTGGGACGTACGACAGCAGCCCCCGGCGTCACGCCGGGGGCTGCCTCCTGACCTGCGAGATCCTGCTAGGGAAGGTTGCGCGCCATGACGATGCGCTGGACCTGGTTGGTGCCCTCGTAGATCTGCGTGATCTTGGCGTCGCGCATCATGCGCTCGACCGGGTAGTCACGGGTGTAGCCGTAGCCGCCGAGGAGCTGGACGGCGTCGGTGGTGACCTCCATCGCGACGTCGGAGGCGAAGCACTTGGCGGCGGCCCCCTGGAAGGTCAGGTCGCTGTCACCGCGCTCGGACTTCGCGGCGGCGGCGTAGGTGAGCTGCCGGGCGGCCTCGATCTTCATGGCCATGTCGGCGAGCATGAACTGGATGCCCTGGAAGTCGGCGATCGGCTTGCCGAACTGCTTGCGCTCCTTGACGTAGCCCTTGGCGTAGTCGAGGGCGCCCTGGGCGATGCCGAGGGCCTGGGCGGCGATGGTGATGCGGGTGTGGTCCAGCGTCTTCATCGCGGTGGCGAAGCCGGTGCCCTCCTCGCCGATCATGCGGTCGGCGGGGATGCGGACGTTGTCCAGGTAGACCTCGCGGGTGGGCGAGCCCTTGATGCCGAGCTTCTTCTCCGGGGCGCCGAAGGAGACGCCCTCGTCGGACTTCTCGACGACGAAGGCGGAGATGCCCTTGGAGCGCTTGGCGGGGTCGGTGACCGCCATCACCGTGTAGTACTCGGACTCGCCGGCGTTGGTGATCCAGCGCTTGACGCCGTTGAGGATCCAGTGGTCGCCGTCGCGCACGGCCTTGGTCTTCATGCCGGCCGCGTCGGAGCCCGCGTCGGGCTCGGAGAGGCAGTAGGAGAACATGCCCTCGCCCTGGGCGAGCGGGGTCATGTACTTCTTCTTCAGCTCCTCGGAGCCGGAGAGGATGACCGGCAGGGAGCCGAGCTTGTTCACCGCCGGGATGAGGGAGGAGGAGGCGCAGACGCGGGCGACCTCCTCGATCACGATGACCGTGGCGAGCGCGTCGGCGCCCGCGCCGCCGTACTCCTCGGGGACGTGGACCGCGTGCAGGTCGTTCGCGGTCAGGGCGGTGAGGGCCTCGCGCGGGAAGCGGGCCTCCTCGTCCACCGCCGCGGCGTGCGGCGCGATCTTCGCCTCGGCCAGCGCACGGACGGCGTCGCGGAGCATGTCGTGCTCCTCGGACGGGCGGTACAGGTCGAAGTCAGCCGATCCGGCCAAGGTGTCTCACGCTCCAAAACGCTGTGATGCTGGGCACGCTAACTACCGTTAAGTAACACAAATTTTAGAGCCCTGGCCGGGGTCGTGGATAGGTGAGCTTGGCGACAGCCGACCGACGAGGCCGCCCCGCACCCCCGTTATGCTCGGGCGCGCACCCCGCCGTACACCTCTGGAGCACCCATGGCCCTCAAGATCACCGTGATCGGTACCGGCTATCTCGGCGCGACCCACGCGGCGGCGATGGCCGAACTCGGTTTCGAGGTGCTGGGCCTGGACGTGGTGCCCGAGAAGATCGAGATGCTCAAGGGGGGCCAGGTGCCCATGTACGAGCCCGGTCTGGAGGAGCTGCTGGCCAAGCACGTCGCCGGGATCGAGGGCGCCACCGGGCGACTGCGTTTCACCACCGACTTCGCGGAGGTCGCGGCCTTCGGTGACGTGCACTTCCTGTGCGTGAACACGCCCCAGAAGCACGGCGAGTACGCCTGCGACATGTCGTACGTCGACTCGGCGATCGCCTCGCTCGCGCCCCATCTGACGGGCCCGGCGCTGGTCGTCGGGAAGTCGACGGTGCCCGTGGGCTCCGCCGACCGGCTGGCCGCCTACCTCGCCGAGCACGCGCCGGCCGGTGCGGACGCCGAACTGGCCTGGAACCCGGAGTTCCTGCGCGAGGGCTTCGCCGTCCAGGACACGCTGCGTCCCGACCGGCTCGTGGTCGGTGTCCGCAGCGAGCGGGCGGAGAAGCTGCTGCGCGAGGTGTACGCCACACCGATCGCGGAGGGATCTCCCTTCGTCGTCACGGACTTCCCGACCGCCGAGCTGGTGAAGACCTCCGCGAACTCCTTCCTGGCCACCAAGATCTCCTTCATCAACGCGATGGCGGAGGTGTGCGAGGCGGCCGACGGCGACGTCGCCAAGCTGGCCGAGGCGATCGGGTACGACGACCGGATCGGCCGGAAGTTCCTGCGGGCCGGGATCGGCTTCGGCGGCGGCTGCCTGCCCAAGGACATCCGGGCGTTCATGGCGCGCGCCGGTGAGCTGGGCGCGGACCAGGCGCTCACCTTCCTGCGCGAGATCGACTCGATCAACATGCGCCAGCGTGGCCAGATGGTGGAGCTGACCCGGCAGGCCCTGGGCGGCGGCCCGTTCCTCGGCAAGCGGATCGCGGTGCTCGGCGCCACCTTCAAGCCCGACTCGGACGACGTGCGGGACTCCCCCGCGCTGAACGTCGCCGGGCAGGTCCACCTCCAGGGCGCCCAGGTGACGGTGTACGACCCCAAGGGCATGGCGAACGCGCGGCGGCTCTTCCCGACCCTCGGGTACGCCGACTCCGCGCTGGAGGCGGTGCGGGGCGCCGACGTGGTGCTGCACCTGACGGAGTGGCGGGAGTTCCGCGAGCTGGACCCCGCGACGCTGGGCGAGGCCGCGGCGGCCCGGGTGATCCTGGACGGGCGCAACGCGCTGGACCCGCAGACCTGGCGCAAGGCCGGCTGGACCTACCGGGCGATGGGCCGTCCCACGGCCTAGCAGTGTCCGGTGAAGGGCGGCGCCGGTTCGGCCGAGGCTCAGTCGGCCGAACCGGCGCCGTCCGCATTCTGCCCCATCGCGCGGCCCGGGGCCGGTGAACCCCGTGTGGTTCACGCCTCCTTGGCCCGGTACCTGCGCATCTTGGCGCGCGCCCCGCACACCTGCATCGAGCACCAGCGGCCGCGTCCGGCCGGGCTGCGGTCGTAGTACGCCCAGAGGCAGTCGACGGCCTCGCAGGCCTTCAGCCGGTTCCAGGTGCCGGCGACCAGCGCCTCGGCGACGGCGGCGGCGACCCGTGCGGCCAGCAGGCCTTCCCGGGCCGGGGCGAGGGCGGCGGAGCCGTCGGCGTCGTCGACCGTCACCACCAGCGGAGCCGCGGCCAGCAAATCGCCCAGCGGGGTCACCGCGCGGTGCGGCGGATGGCCGGCGTGCGCGAGCAGCGTCACGCGCAGGGACTCGCGCAGCTCGCGGGCGTCCGGTACGGCGTCCTCCGCCAGGCCGAACCGCGCCCGGTTCTCCGGCGTGTCCAGCGAGTCGGCGCCCGTCTCGACGTCCAGCGTGTTCACCAGGGCCCGGACCAGCTCCAGACCTCCCGGCGCGGGCGATCTCACACTCATGCTTGCGACGTTACCGCCAATGCGGGAGCATGAGGTAACCGTTACCGGTTACCCGCCTCATGCAGGTAACCGTCGCAGCGACCACCGCGGACCTCAAGGAGGAAGTCATGGCTGTCGCCGAACTGGGCGTCGTCGTCCTGGACTGTCCCGACCCGCACGCACTGGCCCGCTTCTACGCCGGCGTGCTCGGCGGAACCGTCGAGGACAAGAGCGACGACCACGACGAGTGGGTCGACCTGAACCTGCCCGGCGGGCAGACGCTGGCCTTCCAGGCCTCCCCCGGCTACGTACCGCCGAAGTGGCCCGGGCCCGACGGCGCCCAGCAGTTCCACCTCGACCTCGACGTCAAAGACCTCGACGCGGCCGAGAAGGCCGTGCTGGAGCTGGGCGCGCGCCCGCTGGACGCGGAGGACCGCGCCCGCACCTTCCGGGTCTACGCCGACCCCGCCGGGCACCCGTTCTGCCTCTGCGCCTGCTGAGCAAGGCACCCACCGAACCAGGAGGATCCCGCATGGCCACGACACCCGCCGCACGTTTCCGCTCCGTCGTCCTCGACTGCCCCGAGCCGCGTGAGCTGGCCCGGTTCTACGCAGAGGTCGGCGGCGGGACGCCCGACGAGGAGGACCCGGACTGGGTGGTGCTCCACGTGCCCGGCGGTCCGCGGCTGTCCTTCCAGCGGGCCCCCGGCCTCACCCCTCCGGAGTGGCCGCGCTCCGACCGCAACGCCCAGCAGTTCCACCTCGACTTCGACGGCGGGTCGACCTGGGCCGAGATGGACGCGGCGCACGAGCGGGTGCTCGCCCTGGGCGCCCGGCCGCTGGACCTGGAGGACCGGGAGACCAAGGGCTTCATGGTGTACGCCGACCCGGCCGGGCACCCCTTCTGCCTGTGCCGGATCGAGCACCCCTGACCGGCCCGGCGCTCAGCCGTCCAGTTCGGCGATCGTCGCCGTCGACGGCTCCCGGCGCTGCTGCACCGCGCGGGCGGTGAAGGCCGCGCCGCGCAGCACGCGCTGGACGTTGCCCCAGGTCAGCAGGGCCACGTCCGCCTCGTCCCAGCCACGGCGCAGCAGCTCGGCGATGAGCCGCGGGTAGCAGGAGGCGTCGCCCAGCTCCAGCGGGTGGGCGGCGCCCGAGTCGTAGGTGCCGGCCAGGCCGACGCTCTCCGGTCCGGCCACCGTGCGGACGTGGTCGAGGTGGTCGGCGACGTCGCGGACGGTCGGGCCGGTCTGCTCGGCGGTCAGCGGCACCATGCACAGCCCCCCGGCCGCGCCCAGCTCGACCAGCAGGTCGTCGGGCAGGTTGGCGGGGTGCGGGCGCAGGGCCCGGGCGGCGGAGCGGGTGCACACGGCCGGCGCCTTGGAGACGGCGAAGGTGCGGCGGATGGTCTCGGCGGAGGCGCCGGAGAGGTCGGCGAGCACGCCGAGCCGGTTCATCTCCCGGACGACCTCCTCGCCGAACCGGGTCAGCCCCGCCTCGCTCGCCCAGCTCACCCCGGACAGCGTCAGCACGCGCAGGCCGAGGGCGTGCAGCGAACGCAGGATGCCGAGGCAGTCGCCGAGGGCGGGGGCACCCGCGGGACCCGGCACCACGGCGACCCGGCCGCAGTTGCGGGCGTCGATGGCCTGCCCGGCGTCATAGGCCAGCCGCAGCCCCTCGGGATGGGCCCGCACGACCATCTTGACCAGGTCCAACTGCTCCAGCGTGGCGCCGATCGCGCGGTCACCGTCGAGGGCCTCGGGCAGGTGCAGCGACCACAGCAGCGCGCCCACGTGGCCCTCGCGCAGCCGCGGCACATCGGTGTCGACGGCGCTCTCGCCCAGCTCCAGGTCGTACCAGGGCAGGTGCTTGAGCGCCCAGGGCAGCCCGCTGTAGCCGTCGGCGACGGGGTGGGAGGCCAGGACGGCGTGCGCCCGGGTCAGCGGCTCGTCGTCGGGGTCGGAGACGGGCGTGTACGGCTCCGGCGGGAAGGCCTGCGCGGCGAGCGGCTCGGACAGGTCGCCGAGCCCGCCGGCCTCGGTACCGGTGTGCAGGTCGTCCTGGAGGTCTGCCATGGCGCGCTCCGTACGCTCGTTCGTGAGGTACGGCCACCGTCGCACGGAGCGGAAAGGGCTTCCTGGTGAGCGGGGCGTTCGGGGGTACGCGGCTCAGCCCCCGGCCGCGTCGATCACCTCGTCCAGGGTGTCCCGGGAGCGGAGCAGGTCGGCGATGGTCCGGTCGATGCGGGCGCGCTCGGCGGTGAGCTCGGCGACCAGCTTCGGCGTCGCCATGGCCGAGGGGCCGCCGTCGCCGTCGCGCATGCACGGCAGCAACTGCGCGATCTTGCTGCTGCACAGCCCGGCCGCGTACAGCTCCTGGATGCGGACGACCCGGTCGACGGCCGCCTCCGCGTAATCGCGGTGCCCGCCGGGCGTACGCCCGGCCGCGAGCAGCCCCTGCGTCTCGTAGTAGCGCAGCGAGCGCTCGCTGACGCCCGTGCGCCGGGCCAGTTCGCCGATCCGCATCCGCCGTACCCCCCGCTCCGGGCTTGATTCTGACATTGGTGTCAAGTTTTAGCGTACGGGCATGTCGAACACAACAGACCTCCTCGCGTCCACCCCGCTCGGCCCGCTCACCCTGCCCAACCGCCTCGTGATGGCCCCCCTCACCCGGAACCGGGCGGAGGCCGACGGCACGCCGACCCCGCTCATGGCGGCCTACTACGCCCAGCGCGCGACCGCCGGGCTGATCGTCGCCGAGGCCGCGACGCCGAACGCGGCCGGGCAGACGTACCCGAACATCACCGCCGTGCACAGCGCCCGGCACGTGGCGGGCTGGCGGCGGGTCACCGACGCCGTGCGGGCGGCGGGGGGCCGGATGTTCCTCCAGCTCCAGCACGGCGGCCGGGTCGGCCATCCGGCCACCAGCGGCCTGACGCCGGTCGCGCCCTCGCCCGTGCCGCTGCCCGAGACGATCCACACCCCCGACGGACGCAGGCCCGCCGTGGTCCCCAGGGAGATGACCACCGAGGACATCCGGACCACCGTCGCCGACTTCGCGCGGGCCGCCCGCAACGCGCTGGACGCCGGTTTCGAGGGGGTGGAGGTGCACTCCGCCAACGGTTACCTGCTGCACCAGTTCCTGGCCGCCAACACCAACCTGCGCACCGACGGCTACGGCGGCTCCGTCGCCGCGCGGATCCGGTTCACGGCCGAGGTGGTGGAGGCGGTGGCCGCCGAGATCGGCGCCGAGCGGGTCGGCCTGCGCGTCTCCCCCGGCAACACCGTCAACGGCATCGCGGAGGGCGCGACCGACGCGCTGTATCCGGCCCTGGTGGAGCGTCTCGGCGGACTGGGGCTCGCCTATCTGCACCTCGTGCACGCCGACCCGGACGCCCCGCTGTTCGGCAGGCTCCGCGCCGGGTGGCCCGGGGTGCTGATCGCCAACCCGGTCCTGCCCGAATCCCCCGCCACGGACGCCGTACGGCACGCCTCCGCCCGGCTGCTGGCCGCCGGGGCCGACCTGGTCGCGCTCGGCCGGCCCTTCCTCGCCAACCCGGACCTGGTGGCGAGGCTGCGGCTCGGCGCGCCGCTGAACCCCGTACGGGGCCGGTACCTGATGTACGTGGGCGGGGCGACCGGATACACCGACTACCCCGCCCTCGGAGAGATGACGGCTCAGCCGTCGAGTTCCTCCAGCGACGCGTTGGACGGCTCCCGGGTGGTCTGAAGCCCCCGGGCCACGTCCTCGGCGTCGCCCAGCACCCGGACCGCGTTCTTCCAGGTCACCTTGGACAGGTCGGCCTTGGACCAGCCGCGGTCGAGCAGCTCGGCGATGAGGTTCGGGTAGCCCGCGACGTCGCCGAGGCCGTCCGGGGTGAAGGGCGTGCCGTCGTAGTCGCCGCCGATGCCGAGGTGGTCGACGCCGGCGGCCTCGCGCATGTGGTCGAGGTGGTCGGCGACCGTGGAGACGGTGGCGACGGGACGCGGGACGCGCTCCTCGAAGGCGGCGTGCACCTTCATCGCCTCGGGGCTGGAGTCGAGGTGGTGGAAGCCGTGCGCGCGCATGTTCTCGTCGGCCTCGGCGGTCCAGTCGACGGCCGCCTGGAGCACGAACTTCGGCACGAACGTCACCATCGCCATGCCGCCGTTGGCGGGCAGCCGCTCCAGGACGTCGTCCGGGATGTTGCGCGGGTGGTCGCAGACGGCCCGGGACGAGGAGTGCGAGAAGATCACCGGCGCGGTCGAGGCGTCCAGCGCGTCGCGCATCGTCGTCGCCGCGACGTGCGAGAGGTCGACCAGCATGCCCTCGCGGTTCATCTCGCGGACGACCTCGCGGCCGAAGGCCGACAGGCCGCCGACGCCGGGCTCGTCGGTCGCCGAGTCCGCCCACGCGACGTTGTCGTTGTGGGTGAGCGTCATGTAGCGCACGCCGAGCGCGTACAGGGCGCGCAGGGTGGCCAGCGAGTTGTCGATGGAGTGGCCGCCCTCGGCACCCATCAGCGACGCGATCCGGCCCTCGGCGCGGGCCGCCTCCATGTCGGCGGCGGTGAGCGCCGCCCGCAGGTCCTCGGGGTGGCGGCCGATCAGCCGCCGCACGCAGTCGATCTGCTCCAGCGTCGCCGTCACCGCGCCCGGCAGGTCGGAGCGGACGTACACCGACCAGTACTGCGCGCCGACGCCGCCGGCCCGCAGCCGGGCCAGGTCGGTGTGCAGGTGGGCGGACTGGTCGGAGGCGATGTCACGGGCGTCGAGGTCGTAGCGGACCTGCTCGCGCAACGCCCAGGGCAGGTCGTTGTGCCCGTCGACGACGGGGAACTCGCGCAGCAGTTCCCGGGCCTGGTCCAGCGAGGTCATCCGCGTCCCTTCGGTCACTGTCCGTCCGTCACTTTCCGAATCCGAAGCCGGCCGCGGCGCCCTCGACCTTGCTGCGCAGCCGCTTGCCCTTCTCGGTGGCCTGGTCGTTCAGCTCCTGCTGGAACTCGCGCATGCGGCCCTGCAGTTCCTCGTCGTGCGCGGCGAGGATGCGGGCGGCCAGCAGACCGGCGTTGCGGGCGCCGCCCACGGAGACGGTGGCGACGGGGACGCCGGCCGGCATCTGCACGATGGACAGGAGGCTGTCCATGCCGTCCAGGTACTTCAGCGGCACCGGGACGCCGATGACCGGCAGCGGGGTGACGGAGGCGAGCATGCCGGGCAGGTGGGCGGCGCCCCCGGCCCCGGCGATGATCGCCTTGAGTCCGCGGCCGGCGGCCTGCTCGCCGTACGCGATCATCTCGTGCGGCATGCGGTGCGCCGAGACGACGTCGACCTCGTAGGCGATCTCGAACTCGTCGAGGGCCTTCGCGGCGGCCTCCATGACGGGCCAGTCGGAGTCCGACCCCATGACGATGCCGACAACTGGGCTCATTCGGTGATCGTCCCTCTCAGGTAGCCGGCAGCGTGACGGGCGCGCTCCAGCACGTCGTCGAGGTCGTCGCCGTAGGTGTTCACGTGGCCGACCTTGCGGCCGGGCTTCACGTCCTTGCCGTACATGTGGATCTTCAGCTGGGGGTCGCGGGCCATGCAGTGCAGGTACGCGGAGTACATGTCCGGGTAGTCGCCGCCGAGGACGTTGACCATCACGGTCCACTTCGCGCGCGGGCGCGGGTCGCCGAGGGGGAGGTCGAGGACGGCGCGGACGTGGTTGGCGAACTGCGAGGTGATCGCGCCGTCCATCGTCCAGTGGCCGGAGTTGTGCGGGCGCATCGCCAGTTCGTTGACGAGGACGCGGCCGTCGCGGGTCTGGAACAGCTCGACGGCGAGGTGGCCGACGACGCCGAGTTCCTTGGCGATGCTGAGCGCCATCTCCTCGGCGTGCAGGGCCAGGTCCTCGTCGAGGCCGGGGGCGGGCGCGATCACGGTGTCGCAGACGCCCTTGACCTGCCGGGACTCGACGACCGGGTAGGCCACCGCCTGGCCGTGCGGGGAGCGGACCACGTTGGCGGCCAGCTCGCGGACGAAGTCGACCTTCTCCTCCGCCAGCACCGGCACCCCGGCGCGGAAGGGGTCGGCGGCCTCCTCGACGGAGTCCACCACCCACACGCCCTTGCCGTCGTACCCGCCCCGGACCGTCTTGAGGACGACGGGGAATCCGTCGCCCTCCGCCGCGAAGGCGGCCACGTCGTCCGGATCGCGCACGATCCGGTGCCGCGGGCAGGGCACGCCGATCGCGTCGAGTCTCGCGCGCATCACGCCCTTGTCCTGGGCGTGCACGAGCGCGTCGGGGCCCGGACGGACGGGGATGCCGTCCGCCTCCAGGGCCCTGAGGTGCTCGGTCGGCACGTGCTCGTGATCGAAGGTGATCACGTCACAGCCGCGCGCGAACTCGCGCAGCGTGTCCAGATCGCGATAGTCGCCGATGACGACTTCGTTCACGACCTGCGCCGCAGAGTCCTGAGGTGTGTCACTGAGAAGCTTGAACCTGATGCCCAACGGGATGCCCGCCTCGTGTGTCATACGAGCGAGCTGGCCACCGCCGACCATGCCGACTACGGGGAACGTCACACCCCTAGCGTATCGGCCGCGCGGAGCCCACCTGTTTACCGGCCGTTTCCCGCCCCTCCGGCCGCCCGTTCCCGACCCCCGCCGGTCTCTCGGCAGGAAGATCGCGCGTCCGGGTGGTTAGCATGAACAGATTGACGCCAACCGAAGGACGGGGGCCTGCACGACCATGGAACGTGGTTCCTCGGGTGCTCACATGGCTCCCCCCGCTCCGCCCGCGCCCCGCGGCCCGCTGCGGGCGCGGATCGACCGGCTGGTGCGTGAGGTCGTGAAGTTCGGCGCGGTGGGCGGCGCGGGGGTGCTGGTCAACCTCCTCGTCTTCAACTTCGTGCGGCACGTGACCGACCTCCAGGTGGTGCGGGCCAGCATCGTGGCGACGATCGTCGCGATCGTCTTCAACTACGTGGGCTTCCGCTACTTCACCTACCGCGACCGCGACAAGGGCCACCGGACCCGCGAGATGTCGCTGTTCCTGCTGTTCAGCGCGGTCGGACTGGTCATCGAGAACGGTGTGCTCTACACGGCGACGTACGGCTTCGGCTGGGACAGCCCGCTGCAGAGCAACATCTTCAAGTTCCTCGGCATCGGACTCGGCACGCTCTTCCGCTTCTGGTCGTACCGCACCTGGGTCTTCCGCACGCTGCCCGCCCGTCCGCCGGTGACCGGCGCGGACACCTTCCGGGAGCACGGGCGCCCGGCCCCGGTACCCACCTCCGACGGCACCCCCGCGGCCCACCGCTGAGCGCCGGCTAGCGCACCGTGCCGCCCGCGTCCCCGGACGACTTCTTCGGGGGCGGGGTGCGGGACAGGAAGAGTCCGAAGACCGGGGGGCGGCCCTGGAGCAGCTCCAGGCGGCCGCCGTCCGCCTCGGCCAGGTCCCGGGCGACGGCGAGACCGATGCCCGTCGAGTTCCGGCCGCTGATCGCGCGCTCGAAGATCCGCGCCCCGAGGTCGCCCGGGACGCCGGGGCCCTCGTCGGTGACCTCCACGACCGCCTGGTTGCCGGTCACCCGGGTCCGCAGGGCCACCGTGCCGCCGCCGTGCATCAGGGAGTTCTCGATCAGCGCGGCCAGCACCTGTGCCACGGCACCCGGCGTGCCCACGGCCGTCAGGTGCCGCTTGCCCGAGCTGACGATCGCCCGGCCCTCGCTGCGGTAGGCGGGACGCCACTCGGCGATCTGCTGCTGGATGACGTCGTCCAGTTCGAAGGTGACGGCGGAGCCGCTGCGCGGGTCGCGCGAGTTGGTCAGCAGCCGGTCCACGACGTCCGTCAGCCGCTCCACCTGCGACAGCGCGATCGTCGCCTCCTCCTTCACCGTCTCCGGCTCGTCGGTGAGGGTGATCTCCTCCAGCCGCATGGACAGCGCGGTCAGCGGCGTACGCAGTTGGTGGGAGGCGTCGGCGGCCAGGCGGCGCTCGGCGGTGAGCATCCGGGCGATGCGCTCGGCGGAGGAGTCCAGCACGTCGGCGACCCGGTCCAGCTCGGGGACGCCGTACCGCTTGTGCCGCGGGCGCGGATCGCCGGAGCCGAGGCGCTCGGCGGTCTCGGCGAGGTCGGTGAGCGGGGAGGCGAGGCGGTTGGCCTGCCGGATCGCCAGCAGCACGGCGGCGACCACCGCGAGCAGCGCCACCAGGCCGATGATCAGCAGGGTGCGGCCGACCTCCCGGGTCACCGAGGAACTGGGCTCCTCGACCAGGACGGTCTCGCCCTCCTCACCGGTGGCCGTGCCCCGCAGCACCTCACCCGTCGGCTTGCTGCCGACCTCGATGACCGGTTCGCCGGGGATGCGGATCACGGCGTACCGCGCGTCCCGGATCTGCTCCCGCAGGAACCGCGCGTCGACGGAGCCGGTGCCGATCAGCCGGCTGTCCACGATGCTGGCCAGCCGCACCGCCTCCAGGTCGACCCGTTCCTGCGCGGTGCTGCTGATCGTCCGGGTCTCCACGATCACGAGGGAGACGCCGAAGACGGCGATCACGACGAGCACCACGGCGAGCGTGGACTGGATCAGTCGGCGGCGCATGTCCTCTTACCCGGGCAGGCCCTGCGGGGGCTCAGTTCTTCTCGAAACGGAAACCCACACCGCGCACGGTGGCGATGTAGCGAGGGTTCGCCGCGTCGTCGCCCAGCTTCTTGCGCAGCCAGGAGATGTGCATGTCCAGGGTCTTGGTCGACGACCACCAGGTGGTGTCCCAGACCTCGCGCATCAGCTGGTCGCGGGTGACGACCCGGCCCGCGTCGCGCACCAGCACCCGCAGCAGGTCGAACTCCTTGGCGGTGAGCTGGAGCTCCTCCTCGCCCATCCAGGCCCGGTGCGACTCGACGTCGATCCGCACGCCGTGCGTGGCGGGCGGCTGCGGCGGCTCGACGGCGCCGCGCCGCAGCAGGGCCCGGACCCGGGCGAGCAGCTCGGCGAGGCGGAAGGGCTTGGTGACGTAGTCGTCGGCGCCCGCGTCCAGACCGACCACGGTGTCCACCTCGTCGGCGCGCGCGGTCAGGATCAGGATCGGTACGGCGTGGCCCTCGGAGCGCAGCCGCCGGGCGACCTCCAGACCGTCCATGCCCGGCAGGCCCAGGTCCAGCACGACCAGGTCGATGCCGCCCTGGAGCCCGGCGTCGAGTGCGGCGGGTCCGTCCTCACGCACCTCGACCTCGTACCCTTCCCGGCGCAGGGCGCGGGCCAGCGGCTCCGAGATGGACGCGTCGTCCTCGGCGAGCAGTACACGGGTCATGAGCTGATGGTAGACCGCTCGGAGCAACGCCCGGGGCATGATCGCCGCCCGGAACTCTTACCCATGGACAAGCCGGACACCCCGGCGCCGAGCGGGTCCACGCACCCCCGGCTCGGCCCTGCGGCTGTGGGATGCCATTCTGGAATGGACCTTCGAATGATCGTTCGCGGTTCCGGAATCACCTGTGATCCGTGTCTCAAGTCCTTCCATACCGGGCGGTGTCCTGCCGTATGGTGAATCAGCGCCTGTAGCACCCAGGGGACCTTTGGCGACAGTTCGACGCTGAAGGTCTCTTTTGTGTGCGGGCCGACCCCAGGGGCCGGCCTCGAAAGGAATGACCTGTGGCCGGGCCTCGAAGCGTGCGGTGACGCGCGGGGAGGCGTGGATCCCGGTGGCCGCCGTCCACCGCTCCGTGATCCGGAGCGGAATCCCTCAGGCGTGGGGTGGGCGGGCGAAGGCCGCCGGTGCCGGCCGCCCCCCACCGGGCGCGCATCGCCTCATGAGCGCGTCCCGACCAGCAAGGATCGACCATGGCGTCCAGCCTGACGAAGGACTCGGTCACACCGGGCACCCCCGGCTCCGAGAAGACCTTCTTCGGCCACCCCCGCGGACTGGCCACACTCTTCATGACCGAGATGTGGGAGCGTTTCTCCTACTACGGCATGAGGGCTCTGCTCCCGCTGTACCTCGTCGCCCCGGGTGGCCTCGGCCTCAACGCCGGCACAGCGACCGCGATCTACTCGGTGTACCTCTCGCTGGTGTACCTGCTGACCATGCCCGGCGGCTGGTTCGGCGACCGCGTCTGGGGCCCCCGCAAGACCGTCGCCATCGCCGGCGGCGTGATCATGCTCGGCCACCTCACCCTGGCGCTGCCGTCCTCCGGCACCTTCTACGCGGGCCTCGGCCTGGTCGCCATAGGCTCGGGTCTGCTGAAGGCCAACATCTCCACGATGGTCGGCCAGCTCTACGACGGCCCCGACGACCCGCGCCGCGACGGTGGCTTCACCGTCTTCTACATGGGCATCAACCTCGGTGCCTTCGCGGCGCCGCTGGTCATCGGCACCATCGGTGAGAACGTCAACTGGCACCTGGGCTTCGCGCTCGCCGCACTCGGCATGGGCCTGGGCGTGATCCAGTTCCTGCTCGGCAGCCGCCACCTGGCGCCCCACTCCAGCGTGGTCCCCAAGCCGCTGTCCGTCGAGGAGAAGACCTCGACGCTGCGCAAGGCCGCGTTCTGGGCCGCGCTCGCCGTGGTGTTCTACGCGATCGTCGGCTTCTCCGGTGCCTACACCCTGAACTGGATCCTGGTCCCGCTGACCCTGCTCGGCGTCATCATCCCGGTGCTGGTCCTGACCCGCATCAAGCGCGACAAGTCCCTGGACCGCGCCGAGCAGTCCAAGATGTCGGCGTACATCTGGTTCTTCGTCGCCGCGGCCGTGTTCTGGATGATCTACGACCAGGGCGGCTCGACGCTGTCGCTGTTCGCCGACTCCTCGGCCGAGAACAGCGTCCTCGGCTGGGACTTCCCGGTCTCCTGGTACCAGTCGGTCAACCCGGTCATCATCATGGCCCTGGCCCCGGTCTTCGCCATGCTGTGGCTGGCGCTCGCCCGCCGCGGCAAGGAGCCGAGCACCATCGTGAAGTTCTCGTTCGGCCTGGTCCTGGTCGGAGCGTCCTTCTTCCTCTTCCTGGCCCCGCTGGCCATCGCGGACGGCGGCCACAAGGCGGCCGCCCTGTGGCTGGTGGCGATCTACTTCGTCCAGACCTGCGGTGAGCTGCTGCTCTCCCCGGTCGGCCTGTCGGTCACCACGAAGATGGCGCCCGTGAAGTACGCCTCGCAGATGATGGGCGTCTGGTTCCTGGCCGTCACCGCCGGTGACGCCACGACCGGCCTGCTCTCCATCGCGGGCGTCGACCTGAACAAGACGGGCATCGTCGCCGCGGAGGCGACCCTCGCGGTCGTCGCCGGCCTGGCGATCTGGATGTACCGCAAGCGCGTCAAGGAGCTCATGGGCGACGTGCGCTGAGGCTCGCCGGCCGAAGCACTCCTCGGAAGGGTCACCGCGTCCCGGGTGGACGCGGTGGCCCTTCCGGCTTTCCGGGGGCCGCCCCGGCCCCCTCCCTCTAGCCCAACCAGGTCTGATCCCCGCCCGCCCCTCCCTCCCCCGGTGCGTCCACGTGGCCGATGCGAGCCGCACGGACGATGTTGGTGGGCGGCGTGTGCCGCGCCGGTGAAGCGGTGCGGCACCGGACGGGTACGAGAGCGAGGGAGCCGCGATGTCGGAACTGTTCGTCGACGGAGAGTGGACCGGCGCCGTGGGCGGGGCGCGGCGGGACGTGGTCAACCCGTTCGACGCGTCCGTCGTGCAGCAGGTCGACGAGGCGGACGAGGCCGACGTCGACCTCGCCGTACGGGCCGCCCGGCGGGCCTTCGACCGGGGGGACTGGTCGTCGGCGCCCACCCGTGAGCGGGCCGACGTGCTGCTCAGGGTGGCGCGGTTCCTGCTGCGCGACCAGGAGGAGATCGCCCACGTCGAGTCGCTGGACACCGGCAAGACCCTCAAAGAGGCGCGGATCGACGTGGAGGACGTCTCCAACGCGTTCCGCTACTTCGGCGAGATCGCCGACAAGGACGGCGGCCGGATCGTGGACGTGGGCCCCGACGTGCTCAGCCGGGTCGTCTACCAGCCCATCGGGGTCTGCGCGCTGATCGCGCCGTGGAACTACCCGATGCTCCAGGCGTCCTGGAAGGTCGCCCCGGCCCTGGCCGCGGGCAACACCTTCGTGCTCAAGCCCAGCGAGACGACCCCGCTGTCCACCATCCACATGGTCCGCCTGATCGCCGAGGCGGGGGCACCGCCCGGCGTCGCCAACCTGGTGCTCGGCCCCGGCTCCACCGTGGGCGCGGCGATGTCCGCCCACGAGGACGTGGACCTGGTCTCCTTCACCGGCGGCCTGGCCACCGGGCGCCGGATCATGGAGGCGTGCGCGCCGGGCGTGAAGAACCTCGCGCTGGAGCTGGGGGGCAAGAACCCCAACGTGGTCTTCGCCGACTGCGACTTCGACGCCGCCCTCGACTACGCGCTCGACGCCGCGTTCCTGCACTCGGGGCAGGTCTGCTCGGCCGGTTCGCGGCTGATCGTGCAGGACGAGCTGCACGACCACTTCGTGGAGCGGCTGGCCGCCCGCGCGCGGACCATCCGGCTGGGCAGCGGCCTCGACCCGGCGACCGAGAGCGGGCCGCTCAGCTCGGCGGAGCACCGCGCGAAGGTGGAGAGCTACCTGGAGATCGCCCGCGACGAGGGCGCCCAGCTGGTCTGCGGCGGTACCCGGCCGGACGACCCGGAACTCTCCCGCGGCTTCTTCCTGCTGCCCACGATCTACGCCAACTGCGACCGCTCCATGCGCATCGTGCAGGAGGAGGTCTTCGGGCCCGTCGTCACGGTGGAACGCTTCCGCACCGAGGACGAGGCCGTGGAACTCGCCAACGACACGCGGTACGGGCTGGCCGGCGGCGTCTGGACGGGCGACGCGTCCCGCGCCCAGCGGGTCGCCGGACGGCTGCGGCACGGCACCGTCTGGATCAACGACTTCCACCCCTACCTGCCCCAGGCGGAGTGGGGCGGCTTCGGCCGCTCCGGCTTCGGCCGGGAGCTGGGACCCACCGGGCTGCGCGAGTACCAGGAGGCCAAGCACATCTACCAGAACCTGCGGCCGGCCCCTTCCGGCTGGTTCAAGGGCTGACCGGGCAGGGCGAGAGAGCCGGACAGGGCGAGAGAGGCAGACGCATGGACGACGAGACGACGACCTACGACTACGTGATCATCGGCGGCGGCACGGCGGGCTCGGTGCTGGCCGCGCGACTGAGCGAGGACCCGGCCTGCCGGGTGTGCGTGGTGGAGGGAGGTCCCAGCGACGTCGGCGACGAGCGCATCCTGCGGCTGCGCAACTGGATCAACCTGCTCGGCTCCGAGTTCGACTACGGCTACACCACCGTGGAGCAGCCGCGCGGCAACTCGCACATCCTGCACTCCCGCGCCCGCGTGCTCGGCGGCTGCTCCTCGCACAACACGCTGATCAGCTTCCTGCCGTTCCCCGAGGACCTCGACGAATGGGCGGCCCGCGGCTGCGAAGGCTGGGGGCCCGAGACGATCCTGCCGTACCGGCAGCGGCTGCAGAACACGATCGTTCCCGTCGGCGCCGCCGACCGCAATCCGATCGCCCAGGACTTCGTCACCGCCGCCGCCGCGCGGCTCGGTGTCCCGGTCGTGGAGGACTTCAACGCCCGCCCCTTCACCGACGGCACCGGCTTCTTCTCCCTGGCGTACGACCCGGAGACCAACATCCGCTCCTCGGCCTCGGTCGCCTACCTGCACCCCGTCCTGGACCGGCCCAACCTGACGCTGCGTCTGGAGACCTGGGCGTACCGGCTGCTGCCCGACGGCGAGGGCCGCTTCACCCGCGTCCAGGTCCGCAACCCCGACGGCTCCCTGTCGACCCTGGAGGCCGAGGCGGAGGTACTGCTGTGCGCCGGGGCCATCGACACGCCGCGGCTGCTCATGCTCTCCGGCATCGGCCCCGCCGACCATCTGCGCGACCTGGGCATCGAGGTCCGCGCGGACCTGCCCGGGGTGGGCGAGAACCTGCTGGACCACCCCGAGTCGGTGATCGTGTGGGAGACCCGCGGACCGCTGCCGCCCAACTCGGCCATGGACTCCGACGCCGGCCTCTTCGTACGCCGCGACCCGGCGGGCGGCCCCCGCCCGGACCTGATGTTCCACTTCTACCAGGTGCCGTTCACGGTCAACACCGAACGGCTGGGGTATCCGGCCCCGCAGCACGGCGTCTGCATGACGCCGAACGTGCCGCGCGCCCGCTCCGTCGGCCGCATGTGGCTGACCAGCGCCGACCCGGAGGTCAAACCGGCGCTGGACTTCCGCTACTTCACCGACCCGGACGGGCACGACGAGCGCACCATCGTCGACGGTCTGCGGATCGCCCGCGAGGTGGCGGCCACCGCACCGCTCAGCGACTGGCTGCTGCGCGAGGTGGCCCCCGGCCCGGACGTGACGTCGGACGCGGACCTGTCCGAGTACGGGCGCCGCGCCGCGCACACCGTGTACCACCCGGCGGGGACCTGCCGGATGGGCGCCGAAGACGATCCGCTCGCAGTGCTCGATCCGCAGCTCAGGCTGCGCGGACACGACGGGCTGCGGATCGTGGACGCGTCCGTCTTCCCCACGATGCCGACGATCAACCCGATGGTCACGGTGCTGCTGGCCGCCGAGCGCGCGGCGGACCTGATCACCGCCCGGCCCGCCCCGCGTCCGCTGACGACGGAAGGACAGGAGCGGTGACCCAGCCGGCGACACCGGGCGGCGCCGCGGAATCCGGCCCCCAGGAGGGCGAGTCGGAGTTCCGCAAGGAGATGGGCCCGTGGGCGAACTTCGCCCTCGGCTTCACCTATCTGTCCCCGGTCGTGAGCACGTACACCCTGTTCGGCACGGCCCTCGCCGACGGCGGCCCGCCGATGATCTGGGCGTTCGTGCTGGCGGGCTGCGGTCAGTTCCTCGTCGCCCTGGTCTTCGGCGAGGTCGTCGCGCAGTACCCGATCGCGGGCGGCGTCTACCCGTGGGCGCGGCGGCTGTGGGGCAAGCGCTGGGCGTGGATGACCGGCTGGGTGTACCTCTGGGCGCTGCTCGTCACGATCACCTCGGTCGCCTACGGCGCCGGGCCCTACATCGCCATCCTGCTCGGCTACGACGCCACCGTGCACACCACGGTGCTGTGCACGATCGCCCTGATCGTCATCGCCGTGCTCATCAACTACGCGGGCACCAAGGCCCTGTCGTGGGCCGCGCTGATCGGTTTCAGCGCCGAGCTGATCGGCGCGCTCGCCGTCGGCGTCATCCTGCTCACCACGCACCGCTTCCACGGGCTCGGCGTCCTCTTCGACGACTACGGCGCGGCCGAAGGCGGCTCCTACCTGCCCGTCTTCCTGGGGGCGGCGATCATCGGCTTCTACCAGTACTACGGTTTCGAGGCGTGCGGGGACGTCGCCGAGGAGGTAGCGCATCCCGGCAAGGTCATCCCCAAGGCGATGCGGCGCACCATCTACGTCGGCGGTGCGGCGGCGACGTTCACCTGTCTGACGCTGCTGCTGGCGGTCGTGGACTACCGGGCGGTGATCTCGGGCGAGGACTCCGACCCCGTGGTCCGGGTGCTGTTCGACGCCCTCGGGGAGGTCGGCGCGCGGCTGGTGATGGCCGTGGTCCTGATCTCGTTCCTGTCCTGCACGATCAGCCTGCAGGCCGCGGCGGGGCGGCTGATCTACTCGTACGCCCGGGACGAGATGATCATCGGCCACAGGCTGCTGCGGAAGTTCTCGTCGAAGCGCGCGGTGCCCGAGTACGCGCTGCTGCTCGCCGCCGTCATCCCGGCCCTGATCGCGGTGGGCTCGCTGATCTCCGAGGACGCCCTCACCAAGATCGTCTCGTTCGCGATCCTCGGCATCTACGCGGCGTTCCAGATGGTCGTCCTCGCCGCGCTGCGGGCCCGGCTCAAGGGCTGGCGGCCGGGCGGCGAGTTCCGGCTGGGCCGCTGGGGGCTGCTGGTGAACGTCGGGGCGCTCGCCTACGGCCTCTTCGCCATCATCAACATCTCCTGGCCGCGTACGCCGGACGTCCCCTGGTACGACAACTGGATCGTGCTGCTCAGCGGCGGCATCGTGCTGGCGGTGGGCCTCCTGTACATGTTCACGACCCACCACTACGGCCGCGGCGACGCACCGGCGGGAGTCGCGATCCCGGGCCGGGGCAGGGCGAACGCCGGCGGGGGAAGGACGAACCCGGACTAGGCCGGTGCGCCCAGCTCCGCCCACACCCGCTTGCCGGCCACTCCCGGTGTCCGCACGACGCCCCAGTCCAGGCACAGCCGCTGCACGATGAACATGCCGTGCCCGCCGGGACGTCCGGCCCGGTGCGGTGTGCGGGGCGCCGGCTGGCCGGTACCGCGGTCGGAGACCTCCAGCCGGATCACCTTCTTCTCACAGGTGATCCGCAGCTCGTCCGGCCCCTCGGCGTGCAGGCAGGCGTTGGTGACCAGTTCGGACACCACGAGCAGTACGTCCTCGGCGGCGGCCCGCTGGTCCGCGGTGGCGGAGGGCAGCCAGCCCCACGCGTACAGCGCCTCGCGGGTGAAGTCACGGGCGAGCGGGACGACCCCGCTCGCGTCCTCGAAATTCAGCAGGCGGACCTGCCGCCCGCCCTCTGAGACGGGCCCGGGCGGGGCCGGAGCCGCGGCGCCGGAAGCTGCCGGGGCCGCGCCCGCGGGCACGGGAGCGCCCATCACGGCGGCCTGCCCGGCGGGCACGCCTCCCTCGGACTCCCCGGTCCCGGGCACGCCCCTCCCGGGCGCCCCGGAAGCGCCGCCGGACTCCGGACCGCGGTCGCCCGGCGAGTAGGGCCGGGTGGTGCTCATCAGCGCTTCACCTCACCGATCCACCAGTTCACATTTCAAGTCTTGGACAGGAACGTCGTACAGCCGACTCAGGGTCTCTCCTGCCCGACCGGGCCGTCCGAACACCCCTGTAATCGGCACGAAACACGGGACGAGGCGAAAACGCCCGTCCCGTGAGGCGCACGAAACCCGCCGACGGCCGGACAAGAACCGGCTCAGTCGGACTCGTCGGCCAGGGCGGCCGCAAGCGTGTCGTGCAGGGTGAAGACCGCCTCGGCCCCCGTGATCTCGAAGACACGGGCCACCACCGGCTGCATGGCCACCAGATGCACACCGCCCCCCGCCGCCTCCGCCTTCAGCCGCGCGCCGAGCAGGACGTTGAGTCCCGTGGAGTCGCAGAACTCCAGACGCGAGCAGTCGACGACAAGGCGGTTGAATCCCTTGGCGAGGCACTCCTCCAGCGGCTCACGCAACAGCTCGGCGGTGTGGTGATCCAACTCACCCGCCGGGGTCACGACGGCGCTGGGGCCCTCTTCCCGTACCTCGACCAGAAGCCGGCCCGACTGGGCACTGCCGACCGTCCCGCGGTCCATGCCGTTTCTCTCTCCCGAGGTCATGTCTGCTTGCTGACGACCTCGAACACTACGCCTTCCCCGCGCACTCCGACACCCGAACAACCGCACACAAACGGACATAAGCGTACAGAACACACTTGCGATCGCCTCGGTAAACCCGGTAGGCCTAGGTGGACACGTAAAACGACACGGCCGGCTTTGGAGGCGCCGCACACCGCAGTGCACGTCATTGGCTTCGGCAGCCGTATGCCGAGAACGATGGAGGACACCATGTCACCCCGGCTCGACGGATCGCGTACCCAAGAAGCGACGTCGACACTCCCTCCGGAACATCTGGATCCCATCGAGCACCCCGACGCCGTCGTCGACCACGACGGCGCACTCGCCGGGCTTCCGGACATCCCCGCGTACGACGAGGTCGCTCCGGCGGACGCCAGGGCCCTGTCCAAGACCCTCTTCGGGCGACTGGAGTCGCTGGAGGAAGGCACCCACGAGTACGCGTACGTACGCAACACGCTCGTCGAGCTGAACCTGGCCCTGGTCAAGTTCGCCGCCTCCCGCTTCCGCTCGCGCAGCGAGCCGATGGAGGACATCATCCAGGTCGGCACGATCGGCCTGATCAAGGCGATCGACCGCTTCGAGATGTCGCGCGGTGTGGAGTTCCCCACGTTCGCGATGCCGACCATCATCGGCGAGATCAAGCGCTTCTTCCGCGACACCTCGTGGTCCGTGCGCGTCCCCCGCCGCCTCCAGGAGCTGCGGCTCGACCTCGCCAAGGCCGGCGACGAGCTGGCCCAGCGGCTCGACCGCGCCCCCACCGTGGCCGAGCTGGCCGAGCACCTCGGCCTGACCCGGGACGAGGTCGTCGAGGGCATGGCGGCGTCGAACGCCTACACCGCCTCCTCGCTGGACGCCCAGCCGGAGGAGGACGACGCCGAGGGCGCGCTCGCCGACCGGATCGGCTACGAGGACCACGGGCTCGAGGGCATCGAGTACGTCGAGTCGCTGAAGCCGCTGATCGCCGAGCTGCCCGCCCGGGACCGGAAGATCCTCTCCCTCCGCTTCGTCGCGGGCATGACCCAGTCGGAGATCGGCGAGGAGCTGGGCATCTCCCAGATGCACGTGTCGCGGCTGCTGTCGCGCACGCTCGTGAAGCTGCGCAAGGGGCTCACGGTCGAGGAGTGATCCTCACCCGATGACGCTTGCCCTCCAGGGGGGTGGTCCGAGGCCGGGCCGCCCCCCTTCGGGCTGCTCAGACCACGCGTACGCCGCGCCGCCAGACCCCGCTGACCAGCGGCACGCCCGGCCGGTAGGCGAGGTGCACGTGGCTCGGGGCGTCGAGGAGCGTCAGGTCGGCGTACGCGCCCGGCGTGAGGCGGCCGACGTCGTCCCGGCGCAGGGCCGCGGCGCCGCCCGCGGTGGCCGACCAGACCGCCTCGTCCGGCGTCATCCCCATGTCCCGCACCGCGAGCGCGACGCAGAACGGCACGGAGGACGTGAAGGACGAGCCGGGGTTGCAGTCGGTGGACAGCGCGACCGTCACCCCCGCGTCGAGCAGGCGCCGGGCGTCCGGCCACTCGGCGCGGGTGGAGAACTCGGCGCCCGGCAGCAGCGTGGCGACCGTCCTGCTGCCCGCCAGCGCGTCCACGTCGGCGTCGGTGAGGTGGGTGCAGTGGTCGGCGCTGGCGGCGTCGAGCTCGACCGCGAGCTGGACGCCCGGGCCGTAGGAGAGCTGGTTGGCGTGGACGCGGGGGTGCAGGCCCCTGGCCCGGCCCGCGGTGAGGATCGCGCGGGCCTGGTCGCCGTCGAAGGCGCCCTTCTCGCAGAACACGTCGATCCAGCGGGCGTGCGGCGCGCAGGCGTCGAGCATCTCGCCGGTGACGAGGGCGACGTAGGCGGCGGGGTCGTCGGCGAGTTCGGGGGCGACGATGTGCGCGCCGAGGAAGGTGACCTCGTCGGTGTGGCGGGCGGCGACGCGCAGGGCGCGGGACTCGTCGGCGGTGGTCAGGCCGTAGCCGGACTTGGTCTCGAAGGTCGTGGTGCCCTGGCGCAGGGCCTCCGCGAGGTAGCGGGTGAGGCCCGCCTCCAGTTCCGCGTCGCTGGCGGCGCGGGTGGCGGCGACGGTGGTGCGGATGCCGCCGGCGCTGTAGGGGCGGCCGGACATGCGGGCGTTGAACTCCTCGGTGCGGTCGCCGCCGAAGAGGAGGTGCGAGTGCGAGTCGACGAAGCCGGGCAGGACCGCCCGGCCGCCGGCGTCGACCCGGTTGTCAGTGGCGGGTGCTTTGCTTGATTCACCGGTCCACGCGACGCGGTCGCCGTCGATGACGACGGCCGCGTCCCGGACCAGCCCGAGCGGGGAGTTGTCACCTAGGGAGGAATCGTTGGTGACGAGTGCGGCGATGTTGGTGATGACGGTGCTGGTACTCATGGCGTCGGTGGCGTCCTCGTGGGGGCGGTCGGTGGTCGGTTCTATGCGCGCAGGGCTTCCACGGCCCGTGCGAGGGACCGCGGGACCTCGGGTACGAGGGTGTGCTCCCCGTCGCGTACGACGTGCCGTCCGCCCACGACCGTGTGCCGTACGTCCGCTGCCGTCGCGGCGAATACGGCCGTCTCGGCGCCCAGCCTGGGCAGCGGTCCCGCCGTCCTGACCGAGTCGAGGGCGACCGTCGCGAGGTCGGCGCGGGCGCCGGTCTCGATCCGGCCGGTGTCGTCCCAGCCGAGCGCGGCGTGGCCGTCGGCGGTGGCGGCGCGCAGCAGGGCGGCGGCGGTCCAGTGGCCGCGGGTGCGGGTGCGCAGGCGCTCGTTCAGCTCCATGGCGCGCGCCTCCTCCAGCAGGTCGACGACGGCGTGGCTGTCGGAGCCGAGGGAGAGCGGTGAGCCCGCCCGCTGGAGGGCGGCGGCGGGGCCGATGCCGTCGGCGAGGTCCCGTTCCGTGGTGGGGCACATGCAGGTGCCGGTGCGGCTGCCGCCGAGCAGGGCGATGTCCTCGTCCGTGAGGTGGGTGCTGTGGACGCCGGTGGTGCGCTCCCCCAGCACGCCGTGGTCGGCCAGCAGGCGGGTGGGGGTGCGGCCGTGGGCCCGGTGGCAGGCGTCGTTCTCGGCGGTCTGCTCGGACAGGTGCACATGCAGCGGGGCCCGCCGCTCCCCGGCCCAGCGCGCCACGGTCTCCAGCTGGTCCGCGGGCACGGCCCGTACGGAGTGGATCGCGGCCCCGATCCGTGCGTGATCCCGTTCCTTGAGAAGTGAAGAGCGTTGCGCCCAGGCGTCCGCCGTCCCGTCGGAGAAGCGGCGCTGGTGGGTGTTCGGGGGCTCGCCGAAGCCGGCCGACAGGTAGCAGGTGTCCAGGAGGGTGATGCGGATGCCGGCCTCGGCGGCGGCCTCGATCAGCGCCTCGCCCATCGCGTTGGGGTCGGCGTAGGGGGTGCCGCCGGGCGTGTGGTGGACGTAGTGGAACTCGCCGACGGTGGTGATGCCGGCCAGCGCCATCTCGGCGTACACCGCGCGGGCCAGGTCGAGGTAGGTGTCCGGGTTCAGCCGGTCGGCGACGGAGTACATGACCTCGCGCCAGGTCCAGAAGGTGCCGGAGCCGACCTGGACGGTGCCGCGCAGGGCGCGGTGGAAGGCGTGGCTGTGGGCGTTGGCCAGGCCGGGCAGCGTCAGTCCGCGCAGGATCTCGGCGCCGGGGGGCGGGGCGGGGGTGTCCTGGCGGACGGCGGCGATGCGGCCGTCCGCCACCTCGACGGCGACGCCCGGCTCGACGTGGGTGCCGAGCCAGGCGTGCTCCAGCCAGTAGGTCCGGGTCCGCTCGGTGGGGGTCACGTGCAGGCCAGCCCTTCCAGTGCGTCGGCGAGTGCGTTCACCCCGGCCACGCAGTCGTCCTCGGCCGCGTACTCGGCCGGGGAGTGCGAGACGCCGGTGGGGTTGCGTACGAACAGCATGGCGGTCGGGATGCGGTCGGAGAGGATTCCGGCGTCGTGTCCGGCGCCGGTGCCGAGCACGGGGACCTTCAGCTCCGTCGCGCCGCCCAGGATGCGGGCGAGTTCGTCGCGCAGGGCGTGGTCGAACTCGACGACGGGCGTGAAGGACTCGCGGACGACGTCGAGGTCGGCTCCGTGGGCCGCGGCGTACTCGCGGGCCGCCCGCTCCACCCCGGTGACCACGGCGTCCAGGCTCTGCTGGTCGGCGGCGCGGGAGTCGAGCCAGCCGCGGACCAGGGACGGGATGGCGTTGACGCCGTTGGGCTCCACACTGACCTTGCCGAAGGTGGCGACCGCCCCCGCGAGTTCGGCCTCGCGGCGGGCGGCGAGGACGGTCTCGGCGTAGGACAGCATCGGGTCGCGGCGGTCGGCGAGGCGGGTGGTGCCGGCGTGGTTGGCCTCGCCCCGGAAGTCGAACCGCCAGCGTCCGTGCGGCCAGATGGCGGAGGCGATGCCGATCCGGTCACCGGACAGGTCGAGGGCGCGGCCCTGCTCGACGTGGAGTTCGACGTATGCGCCGATGCGGGCCAGCCGCTCGGGATCCGGGCCGAGGGCGTCCGGGTCGTAGCCGGCGTCCTCCATGGCCCGCGGGAGGGTGATGCCGTCCCCGTCGGTCAGCCGGTGGGCCTGCTCCACGGTGAGCGCCCCCGCGGTGAGCCGGGAGCCGACGCAGGCCAGGCCGAAGCGGGCGCCCTCCTCGTCCCCGAAGTTGACGATGCCGAGCGGCCTGGTGAACCGCGCTCCCCTCCCGCGCAGTTCGTCCAGGGCGGCGAAGGCGGAGACGACACCGAGGGGCCCGTCGAAGGCGCCGCCGTCGGGCACGGAGTCCAGGTGGGACCCGGTGACGACGGCGTCCCCGGCGGCCGGGTCACCGAGCCAGGCCCACTGGTTGCCGTTGCGGTCGGTCTCGTAGGCCAGTCCGCGTGCCTCGGCCTGCTCCTGGAACCAGGTGCGGCAGTCGGCGTCGGCGCCCGTCCAGGCGTAGCGGCGGTAGCCGCCGGTGGCGGAGCTGCGGCCGATCGGCAGCAGCTCCGCCCACATGCTGTGGAAGCTCACGCCGCCCCACCCTCGCGGCCCTCGCGCATCGGCACCCGCACGCCCCGCTCCCCGGCGACCGACTCGGCGATGTCGTACCCGGCGTCGACGTGCCGGATGACGCCCATGCCGGGGTCGTTGGTGAGGACGCGGCGGATCTTCTCCCCGGCGAGTGCGGTGCCGTCGGCGACCGTCACCTGGCCGGCGTGGATGGAGCGGCCCATGCCGACGCCGCCGCCGTGGTGGAGGGAGACCCAGGAGGCGCCGGAGGCCACGTTGACCATGGCGTTGAGCAGCGGCCAGTCGGCGATGGCGTCGGAGCCGTCGAGCATCGACTCGGTCTCGCGGTACGGGGAGGCGACGGAGCCGCAGTCGAGGTGGTCGCGGCCGATGACGATCGGCGCGGCCAGCTCACCGCTCGCGACCATGTCGTTGAAGCGCTCACCGGCCTTGTCGCGCTCGCCGTAGCCGAGCCAGCAGATCCGGGCGGGCAGGCCCTGGAAGTGGACCCGCTCCCCCGCCATCTTGATCCAGCGGGCCAGGGACTCGTTCTCCGGGAAGAGGTCGAGGATCGCCTTGTCGGTCTTGGCGATGTCGGCGGGGTCGCCGGAGAGGGCGGCCCAGCGGAAGGGGCCCTTGCCCTCGCAGAAGAGGGGGCGGATGTAGGCGGGGACGAAGCCGGGGAAGGCGAAGGCCCGGTCGTATCCGGCGAGCTGGGCCTCGCCGCGGATGGAGTTGCCGTAGTCGAAGACCTCGGCGCCGGCGTCCTGGAAGCCGACCATGGCCTCGACGTGCCGGGCCATGGACTCGCGGGCGCGGGTGGTGAAGCCCGCCGGGTCCTTGAGGGCGGCGTCGGCCATGTCCTCGAAGGCGATGCCGGTGGGCAGGTAGGCCAGCGGGTCGTGGGCCGAGGTCTGGTCGGTGACGATGTCGATGGGGGCGCCCATGGCGAGCAGTTGCGGGACCAGCTCGGCGGCGTTGCCGAGGACACCGATGGACAGCGGCTTGCGCTGGTCCCGGGCCTCGGTGGCCAGCTGGAGGGCGTGGTCGAGGGAGTCGGCCCTGACGTCGAGGTAGCGGTGCTCGATGCGGCGGTCGATGGCGCGCGGGTCGCAGTCGACGCAGATCACGACGCCGTCGTTCATGGTGACGGCGAGGGGCTGGGCGCCGCCCATGCCGCCGAGGCCGGCGGTGAGGGTGATGGTCCCGGCGAGGGTGCCGCCGAACTTCTTGGCCGCGACGGCGGCGAAGGTCTCGTAGGTGCCCTGGAGGATGCCCTGGGTGCCGATGTAGATCCAGGAGCCGGCCGTCATCTGCCCGTACATGGTCAGACCGAGGGCCTCCAGGCGGCGGAACTCCTCCCAGTTGGCCCAGTCGCCGACGAGGTTGGAGTTGGCGATGAGCACGCGCGGGGCCCACTCGTGGGTCTGCATGACACCGACCGGGCGGCCGGACTGGACGAGCATCGTCTCGTCCTGCTTGAGCTTCTCCAGGGTGCGGACCATGGCGTCGAAGGAGCGCCAGTCGCGGGCCGCCTTGCCCGTGCCGCCGTAGACGACGAGCTTGTCGGGGTGCTCGGCGACCTCGGGGTCGAGATTGTTCTGCAGCATCCGCAGGGCGGCCTCCTGCTGCCATCCCAGGGCACTCGGCGTGGTCCCGCGTGGTGCTCGGACGGGGCGGGGTCCGGACATGGTGTGCCTCCTGGTGGCTTGCTCCCGGCGGATTGTTACTACGGATATTCACATACTCGCTTCGTGAATAGAACTAGTCAATACGTTCGTGTCCCGCGCCGGGCGCGTGCGAGTGTTTGGCTGGATGCAAAGGCAGGCTGCGACGACAGGGAGGATCGCGTGAGCGACGGCACGGGCATGAACGGTGACCTCGACGGCACGGGGACGGAGCGGGCCGCGCGGCGGGACGGGGCGGTGCGGGCCGCGGTGGAGCAGGGGCTGCTCGGGCCGGACGTTCCGCTCGTCGGGCTCCTCGACGTCGCCGGGATCCGGGAGTCGGCGGCGGCCCTGCGGGCGGCGTTCGACGCGGTGACGGCGCCCGGTACGCCCGTGCTGCACGCCTTCGCGGTCAAGGCGACCCCGCTGGTCCCGGTGTTGCGGCTGCTGCACGAGGAGGGCATCGGCGTGGAGGTGGCCAGCCCCGGCGAGCTGGCGCTGGCCCGGGCCGCGGGGGTGCCGGCGGAGCGGACGGTGCTGGACTCGCCCGCGAAGACGCCGGAGGAGCTGCGGGAGGCGCTGGAGCTGGGGATCGCGGTCAACGCGGACAACCCCCAGGAGCTGGAGCGCCTCGACGCCCTGGTGAAGGCGCTGCCCGACACCGCCTCACCCCTCGGGATACGGGTGAATCCGCAGGTCGGCGGGGGCTCCATCGAGGCCCTCTCGACGGCGACCGCGACCTCGAAGTTCGGCGTGGCGCTGCGGGACGAGGGGGCGCGGGAGTGGGTGGTGCAGGCGTACCTGGACCGGCCTTGGCTGACCCGGTTGCACACCCACACCGGGTCCCAGGGCATCCCGCTCACCCTGATGGCCGAGGGCGTGGCGGCTTCGTACGCCCTCGCCGAGGAGATCAACGAGCGGGCCGGGCGGCAGCAGGTCGACACCCTGGACATCGGCGGCGGGCTGCCGGTGAACTTCGCGTCGGACGAGGAGTCGCCGACGTACGCCGAGTACGCGCGCGTGCTGCGCGAGGCGGTGCCGGGGCTGTTCGACGGCCGGTACGGGCTGGTCACCGAGTTCGGGCGGTCCCTGCTCGCCAAGCACGGCACGGTCGTGGCGCGCGTGGAGTACGCCAAGAGCGCGGGCGGGCGGCCGGTCGCGGTGACGCACGCGGGCGTGCAGGTCGCGACGCGGACGGTGTACGCGCCGGGGGCGTGGCCACTGCGGATCGCCGCGTACGACGGCAAGGGGCTGCCGAAGGAGGGGCCCGACGTGGTCCAGGACGTGGCGGGGCCGGCGTGCTTCGCGGGCGACCTGCTGGCCGTGGGGCGGGCGATGCCGTTGCTGGCGCAGGGGGACTACGCGGCGGCACTGGACACGGGGGCGTACTACTTCGCGCATCACTACGCGTACAACTCGCTGGCGCGGCCCGGAGTGTACGGGTTCGTCTCCGACGGGGGCGGGGGTGTCTCCTTCGCCACCGTGCGGGAGGAGCAGCGCGTCGAGGAGATCGTGGCCGAGGCGGGTGGGGGTCACGCCGACGCGCTGACCGTCGCCGTTCGCCGTGGGGGTGCCGGCCGTTCGTAGGCCGGGTACTCGTCGCGGCCGGGTATTCGTCGCGGCCGGGCGCGCCCACGCGGCGGAGCCGCGTGAGGTCACCGCCCCGCGCCCCTGACGAGACCGTCAGACCGGTGCCGGGGCCTTGCGCCGCGCGCCGCCCGGGGCCGCGTCGCCCGCCGCGATGCCCGTGCTGCGGTAGGCCTTGACCGTCTTGCCCGCCGGGCGGCCGGTGCTGTCGGCGAGCCAGTCCACGCGGACCCACAGCAGGGCGTCGCCGGACTGTTCGCGGCGGCCGATCCAGGCGGACTTGAGCCACAGGCCCGCGCCGCAGCCGGCCATCAGCAGTCCGCCCGCGGCGGGCGCGGCGAAGGCGCTGCCCAGGGCGGCGAGGAAGGCGAGTAGCAGCCACCAGCGGTGGCCCCGGCGCCAGTTGCGCAGGGTCACCGCGCGGTCCTGGAGTACGTCGTGCCTGCCCGCGCGGGCGGCCGATACGGCCAGGGCCGTGTAGCGCCCGCGCCGCGTCCACGCCACGACGGCCGCCGCGACGATGAACAGCGCGGCACCGGCCAGTACGCCGATCCGGCGCCCGGTCAGCCCCGGCACCAGCGCGCCGGCGCCCGCCGCGAGAAGGCCCAGCCACCACAGCGGTGCGGCTCCCGCCCGTACGACCACGGCGACCCGAGCCAGCCCCACCTGTCCTCCGCGCGCCACGTCCTGCCTCCCGTCCCGTTTCTGCCCGTGCGATACGCCTGAAGGGCGTGTCAGGCGCCGCACTGTAACGGGGCAAGCTGAGACGAGTCTGAGAACGCGTCCGCCGTGGATCACTCCACGAACAGCCCCCGCGCCGCGGCCTTGGTGTCGAACTCCTCCAGCCGCGCCTGCGCGTCGGGCAGGTCGTCGCACATCGCCTCGAGCAGCACCCGGCCCAGGAGCATCGGCGCGCAGGCCGTGTCGAAGGCGAGGCCCGTGCCGACGGCGGCGGGCAGCAGCAGGTCGGACACCTTGGCGACCGGCGCGAAGGCGGAGTCGGCGACCGTCACCACCATGAGCCCGGCCTCCTTGGCGTGGGTGAGCGCGTCGACGACCTCGCGCGGATGCCGGGGCAGGGCGAAGCAGAGCAGGGCGGTCGCGCCGGCCCGGACGGCGGCGTCGACGCGGTCGTGGAGCATCGTGCCGCCCTCGTTGAGCAGCCGGACGTCCGGGTGGACCTTCGCGGCGAAGTAGGCGAAGCCGTGCGCCTGGGCCGCGGCGGCCCGCAGTCCGAGCACCGGCAGCGGCCGGCTCCCGGCGAGCATGCGGCCCGCCTCCGCCACCGGCCCGGGGTCGGCCAGCACCTCCGCCAGGTGCCGCAGGTTCTCGATCTCGGCGGCGACCGCCTGCTGGTACTCGTTGCGGGAGGCGGCTCCGGTGTCCGGTTCCGCCGGGGCGACCTCGCGCAGGTGGCGGCGGAGTGCCGGGTAGCCGTCGAAGCCGAGCGCGACGGCGAAGCGGGTCACCGACGGCTGGCTGACCCCGGCCAGTTCGGCCAGCTCGACGCTCGACAGGAAGGGCACCTCGGGCGCCCGGCGCACCATGCTGTGGGCGATGCGCCGCTGGGTCGGCGTCAGCCGGTGTCCCTCGAAGAGCGCCTGGAGCCGTGCGGCCGGGCTGTCCGCCCCGCCCGTCCCCCCACTCGCGCCGGCCCCGCTGGTCCCGCTCATGGCCTGCTCCCCCTAGGTCTATTCACGTCGCCCGGTCACTGCATACCGTTATACATCCAGGCGCCGGAGGGCACGATGCCGAGCGCGACGGGACAGAGGGAACGGGACGACGGATGACCGAGTTGTGGAACGCCGGCACCCCCAAGCTGGTGGAGCTGCCCTCGGGCCGCAGGCTCAGGGGCCGCGGCCTGAGGTACGACCTGCCGGAGGGGCAGAAGCCGACGTTCACCGTGCACCTGACGGATCACGAGCCGCCCAGCCCGCCGTGGGAGTCGGTCTGGGTGCCCTGGCGGGACTTCTGGCTCCCCGCCGACCCGATGGACGCCATGCGCAAGCTCCGCGACGCCTACGAGCGCGCGCCGGGCGAACGCGTGGAGGTCTGCTGCGGGGGCGGCGTCGGCCGGACCGGTACCGCGCTGTCCGCGATGTGCGTCTTCGAGGGCATGGACCCCAAGGAGGCGGTCACGTGGGTGCGGCGCAACTACCACTCCCGTGCCGTCGAGGTGCCCTGGCAGCGGCGCTTCGTCCGCCAGGTCCACGCCGCGAGCACCGGCGGAAGCGGGCGGGCGTGACCTCGTCCGTCCTCGCGGACCCCTGCGGGACATCCCCCACCGGATACGGGGGCTGTCCCCAGTGCCACCGCCTCCCCGGCCGCCTACCTTGAGTGACATGACGGGAATGGACGCGCGGGACGCCGACCTCAAGAAGGAACTTGACGCCACCCTGCAGACCCGCAGGGAGCTGGGCGAGGAGTACGAGTCCGCGCTGGTCGACTCGTTCCTGGAGAAGGTCGACCAGCGCATCGACGGCGCGGTGGAACGCAGGGTGCGCCGGCAGTTCGCCGAACAGCAGATGAGCACGGCCCGGGAGAGCCGGTCGCCGAGGCCCACGGACTCCTTCGGTGAGCGCTTCGGCTTCGGCATCGTCTCGCTGGTGCTCGCCGTCCCGCTGTCCGCGATCGGCGGCGGAGTCGCCGACCTCCCCGGTCTGCTGGTCGCCTGGGCGGGGATCGTCGGGGTGAACGTCGTGCAGGCCGCGCGCACCAACCCGGGCCTGTTCGGACGCCGCCGCACCCCTCGGGACGACGCCTGGGAGGACTGACGTAAGGGCCGTCGGAAGACTGCGCGGGGACCGCCGGCACCCCCATCACTGGGGGGCGGGACGACGGCGGTCCCCGCGGGGGACGCGCGGTGCCGGGCCTCACGGCCGGGGCGGCGCGTCCGTGGCGTCCTTGGAGGTCCGGGAGCCGCTCCGGAAGGTCCGTGACGCCGTTCGGCGCCGGCCGGACCGGGGAGCCGCTCCCAGTCCTGCCGACACCGCATACTCTGCCCGTCGCGTGTTAAGCGACTGCTGCGCGCACGTGACGTGCGCGTACCGCTTCCGCGAAGTCCACGAAGATCGCGGAGCGGGCCAAGTCGGCGGTGCCCTCCGGGGATTCACCCGGCGGACACCGCCGGTTCTACTTCCCGCGGGCGAGGAAGGACAGCAGGTCCTGACGGCTCACCACGCCGGTGGGCCTGCCCTCGACGAGGACGATCGCCGCGTCGGCGCGGCCGAGCACCGACATCAGGTCCTCGACCGGCTCGCCGGAGCCGACCTGCGGCAGCGGGGCGGACATGTGCTTCTCCAGCGGGTCGTCCAGCGAGGCGCGCTTGGTGAACAGGGCGTCCAGCAGCTCGCGTTCCACGACCGAGCCGACGACCTCGGCGGCCATCACGTCCGGGTGGCCGGCGCCGGGCTTGACGATGGGCATCTGCGAGACGCCGTACTCGCGCAGCACCTCGATGGCCTGACCGACCGTCTCGTCCGGGTGCATGTGGACGAGGGAGGGGATGGCGTCGCCCTCCTTGTGGTTCAGGACGTCGGCGACGCGGGCGCTGGGGCCGGCGTCCTCCAGGAAGCCGTAGTCGGCCATCCACTCGTCGTTGAAGATCTTGCTGAGGTAGCCGCGCCCGCTGTCCGGCAGCAGTACGACCACCACGTCGTCCTCGCCGAGCCGCTCCGCCACCTCGAGCGCCGCGACGACCGCCATGCCGCAGGAGCCGCCCACCAGCAGGCCCTCCTCCTTGGCGAGGCGGCGGGTCATCTGGAAGGAGTCCTTGTCGGAGACGGGGACGATCTCGTCCGCGACGTTCCGGTCGTACGCGGTCGGCCAGAAGTCCTCGCCGACACCCTCGACGAGGTACGGCCGTCCGGAACCGCCGGAGTAGACCGAGCCCTCGGGGTCGGCGCCGATCACCTGCACGGCGCCGTCGCTGATCTCCTTCAGGTACCGGCCGGTGCCGGAGATGGTGCCGCCGGTGCCGACGCCGGTCACGAAGTGGGTGATCTTGCCGGCGGTCTGCTCCCACAGCTCGGGGCCCGTGGAGTGGTAGTGGGAGAGCGGGTTGTGCGGGTTGGAGTACTGGTCCGGCTTCCAGGCGCCCGGCGTCTCACGGACCAGCCGGTCGGAGACGTTGTAGTAGGAGTCCGGGTGCTCGGGGTCGACCGCGGTCGGGCAGACGACGACCTCGGCGCCGTACGCGCGCAGGACGTTGATCTTGTCGGTGGACACCTTGTCAGGGCAGACGAAGATGCACTTGTAGCCCTTCTGCTGGGCCACGATCGCGAGGCCCACGCCGGTGTTGCCGCTGGTGGGCTCGACGATGGTGCCGCCGGGCTGCAGCTCTCCGCTCTTCTCGGCGGCCTCGATCATGCGCAGGGCGATGCGGTCCTTCACCGAGCCGCCCGGGTTGAAGTACTCCACCTTGGCCAGGACGGTAGCCCTCAGGCCCTTGGTCACGCTGTTGAGCCGCACCAGCGGGGTGTTGCCGACGAGGCTGATCATCGAGTCGTGGAAATGCACCGTGGTCTCCGGATGCCGCAAAGGATGGGTCTTTTATCGGGTCCGGCCAGCCTATGGCCTGCCCGGCCCGTGCACCCGCCCGTGCCACGTGACGGTCGTTCACTCCCCGTTGAGATTGGGCGACCGTCCGTACGGGGCAAGGAGTGGGTGTACGGCTTGACGGAGGTGGCGGCGACGTATGACGAGCATGTCCAGAGCGAGGGTGGCGCGGCGGATCGCGACGGGAGCGGCCTACGGAGGCGGCGGCATCGGGCTGGCCGGTGCGGCCGCGGTCGGTCTGCTGCTGGCGGAGGTGCAGCTGGCCAGGCGCCGGGTGGGCATCGGCACGCCCGACCGGGTACCGAACGCGCAGGGGCTGTACGGGGACGGCCTGCCGACGGCCGGTGCGCCGCCGCTGCGCCTGATGATGCTGGGCGATTCCACGGCCGCCGGGCAGGGCGTGCACCGGGCCGGCCAGACACCGGGCGCGCTGCTGGCCTCGGGGCTGGCGGCGGTGGCCGAGCGGCCGGTGGACCTGGGTTCGGTCGCGGCGCCCGGGGCGTGTTCTGACGACCTGGACCGGCAGGTGGCGCTGGTGCTCGCGGATCACGGCCGGGTGCCCGACATCTGCGTGATCATGATCGGCGCCAATGACGTCACCCACCGGATGCCGGCGACCCAGTCGGTCCGGCACCTGTCGGCGGCGGTACGGCGGCTGCGCACGGCCGGCGCGGAGGTGGTGGTCGGCACCTGCCCGGATCTGGGCACGATCGAGCGGGTGCGGCAGCCGCTGCGCTGGGTGGCCCGGCGCACCTCGCGGCAGCTGGCTGCGGCGCAGACCATCGGCGTCGTGGAGCAGGGCGGGCGCACGGTGTCGCTGGGCGACCTGCTGGGCCCGGAGTTCGCGGAGAACCCGCGGGAGCTGTTCGGCCCCGACAACTACCACCCCTCCGCCGAGGGGTACGCCACGGCCGCGATGGCCGTCCTGCCGTCGGTGTGCGCCGCGCTCGGCCTGTGGCCGGCCGAGGAGGAGCATCCCGACGCCCTGCGCCGCGAGGGCTTCCTGCCGGTGGCCCGGGCGGCGGCGGAAGCGGCGTCCGAGGCCGGCACGGAGGTCGCGGCGGCGATGCCGACGGGGCCCCGGGGACCGTGGGCACTGCTCAAGCGCCGCCGGCGCCGCAGGGTGTCGGAGACGGAGCCGGCACCGTCGGCACAGCCGAGGTAGGGCCGGGGGGACGCTCACCGGCACTCGCGGGGTGCCGCTGCGCCCACCCTCCCCCACTCTCGGCTTCGCTCGAGCGGGGGGACCCCCATCGCCCCGGCGGCACGACTGCCCGCAGCGGCGGCCAGGCAAAAGCAAGCGCTTAGAAAGTTGCGGTCCATGTCACACCCCCACACCCGTGACCCAGGCCATACGTCCGGGTAACTTCCCCAGCAGCCGCCCACCGCCTCTCCACTGGAGCCGTGATGCCCGAAGCCGTGATCGTTTCTGCCGCCCGCTCCCCCATCGGCCGCGCTTTCAAGGGCTCCCTGAAGGATCTGCGCCCCGACGACCTGGCCGCCACGATCATCCAGGCCGCGCTCGCCAAGGTTCCGGAACTGGACCCCCGGGACATCGACGACCTGATGCTCGGCTGCGGCCTGCCCGGCGGCGAGCAGGGCAACAACCTCGGCCGGATCGTCGCCGTCGAGATGGGCATGGACCACCTGCCGGGCTGCACCGTCACCCGGTACTGCTCCTCGTCCCTGCAGACCTCCCGCATGGCCCTGCACGCCATCAAGGCCGGCGAGGGCGACGTCTTCATCTCGGCCGGCGTCGAGATGGTCTCCCGGTTCGCCAAGGGCAACTCCGACAGCCTGCCGGACACGCGCAATCCGCTCTTCGCCGAGGCGGAGGCCCGTACCGCCGCCGTCGCCGAGCAGGAGGGCACCACCTGGCACGACCCGCGCGAGGACGGCCTGATCCCCGACCCGTACATCGCGATGGGCCAGACCGCCGAGAACCTCGCCCGCTCCAAGGGCGTCACCCGGCAGGACATGGACGAGTTCGGCGTCCGCTCCCAGAACCTCGCCGAGGAAGCCATCAAGAACGGCTTCTGGGAGCGCGAGATCACCCCGGTGACCCTCCCCGACGGCACCGTCGTCGCCAAGGACGACGGCCCCCGCGCCGGCGTCACCCTGGAGGGCGTCCAGGGCCTGAAGCCGGTGTTCCGCCCCGACGGGCTGGTCACCGCCGGCAACTGCTGCCCGCTCAACGACGGCGCCGCCGCCCTCGTGATCATGAGCGACACCAAGGCTCGTGAGCTGGGTCTGACCCCGCTCGCCCGCATCGTCTCCACCGGCGTCTCCGGCCTCTCCCCCGAGATCATGGGCCTGGGCCCGGTCGAGGCCAGCAAGCAGGCCCTGTCCCGCGCCGGGCTGAGCATCGGCGACATCGACCTGGTCGAGATCAACGAGGCGTTCGCCGCGCAGGTCATCCCCTCCTACCGCGACCTCGGCATCCCGCTGGAGAAGCTGAACGTCAACGGCGGTGCCATCGCCGTCGGCCACCCCTTCGGCATGACCGGCGCCCGCATCACCGGCACGCTCATCAACTCCCTCCAGTGGCACGACAAGCAGTTCGGCCTGGAGACGATGTGCGTCGGCGGCGGCCAGGGCATGGCGATGGTCATCGAGCGCCTGAGCTGACGGCCGTACCGGGCGGATGACTGAAGGACTGTCAGTAGCGCCCGGGGGACCCTGCGTGACGCCACGGCCCGGGACCCTGTGACCACAGGGTTCTGGGCCGTTTTGTGACCCAATCTCCCCCAGGATGTGACCTACCTCTCCCGTCCCCTTGATTTACGCAGGTCAGACCAACCACACCCCTCCCCTCCGGGCCCAAAGTCCTGTCCGTTTCGTGACGTTACGCACTGACAGGCGGATAGTCCTCCCTTCAAGCTGATGTAGGAAGTCGGGGGTCGACTTTGAACCGGGAGTACGTCAGTGAGCGCCATGCCGATCGCCCTGCTGCTCACCACGGCCGCCACCGGCGCCGTGGGCGTCGCCGTCCTGCGCAGCATTCTGGTGCTGCGCCGGCAGGTGACCGCCCTGCGCGCCGAGCTGGCCGAGAGCCGGGCCACCGCAACGCGGGGCCGCGTGCCGGCCGCCCGCACCACCGCCGACGCCGAGGAGATACGCGCCGCCGTCGCGGAGGCGCTCGCCGAGGAGCGCGAGCGGGAACTCGCCGAGGCGAGGGCCTTCTGGGCCGCCCAGGAGTCGCGGGACGCGTCCGACGCACCACTGCTGCTCGGGCTGACCGACAGTGAGCTGTTCCTGCCCCGCCAGGCCGACCTCGTGGGCCTGGAGCCCGTGATCGAGCCGGTCGCGGAGAGCGACGAGCCGTCCGCGCAGGACCTCGCCGGACCGAGGGACTCGGCCGAGCTGGCCGCCGCGCGCCGCCGGCACCCCTCGCACCCCGACTTCGTACCGAACCCGGCGCCGGCCGTGAACGACCACGAGCGGACCGTCGCCACCCTGGAGGGGCTGGCCGAGTCGGGTGTCACGCTCGCGGACGTCCGTCCGGGGCCGCTGGGCACGCTCGACGTGTACGTCTTCTCCGACGGCACCACCCTGTGCATGACCCCGGGCCACCGCGAGACCGCGGAGCGCCTGGCGGACGCGCTGGGCGCCGGCCAGACGCCGTACCTCCTCGGCGGCTCGGGGATCTCCGGCGCCTACACGCTGACCTTCGCGTGCGGCGAGGAGAACGTGTACATCCTGGCGGACCGGGTCATCGCGTCCCTGTAGTCCCGGCACACAGGACCCCGCCGCACCGAGTCCCTAGACCCCGGCCCGCTTGCGGGCCTCCTCCACCAGCCCCGCCGCTTCTTCCACCTGGCCCTCGTCCGTCAGCACGAGGGCCAAGTCGTGTGCGGCGACGGCGATCTGGTCGGCGGCCGCGAACATGCCCGCGTCGGGCATCAGACGGGGCTCGGCCCCCGGCTCCTCGATCAGCTGGGCGCGCCGGGCCAGCTCCCTGGCCAGCTCCAGCGCCTCGGCGGCGGCACCGCGTTGGAGCCTGCTCTGCGGGGCGGCCCGCAGCCGGTCGGCGAAGTCGTCCACGGCACGGGTCAAAGGCGTCGTATCAACCACGGCGCGAGCGTACGCGGCCGTCCGGGACTGTTGCCAACGGGCGAACACTCGGGCACGGTGACCTGAAGGACCGGCTTACATCCCCTTTCGCCCGGAGGCGCCGATGTCCCAAGTCTTCTCCGAGGAGACCCATCGCAATCTGCTCGCCCGCATTCCCCAGTGCACCGGTCGTGAGATCTCCGACTGGCTGCGTGCCGTCGAGGACGGCCCCTCCCTTTTCCGCTTCGAGGAGAAGGTCAGCTGGCTCCGCCACGAACACAACCTCGCGTACGGCCACGCGAAGGCCATCGTCCACGAGTACGACCTGAGAAGGGCCGCGCGCAAACTGCTCTGAGCGGGCACGCCGGCACCACACGACGAAGGGCCCCGGGCTTGGAGCCCGGGGCCCTTCACTTGTCACACCGACGGCGGTGTCCGCTAGTCGTTGCTGTTCAAGATCGCGATGAGTCGCAGGAACTCGAGGTAGATCCAGACCAGCGTCAGCGTCAGGCCGAAGGCCGCGAGCCAGGCCTCCTCGCGCGGCGCACCGTAGGCGAGCCCGTCCTCGACCTGCTTGAAGTCCAGGGCGAGGAAGCAGGCGCCGAGGATGACGCCGATGATGCCGAAGACGACACCGAGCGCACCGCTGCGGAAGCCGAGGCCGTCGCCGCCGCCGAAGACGGCGAACAGCAGGTTCACCATCATCAGGAAGACGAAGCCGAGCGCCGCCGCCATCACGAAGCCGTAGAAGCGGCGGTTGACGCGGATCCAGCCGGCCTTGTAGGCGATCAGCACACCGGCGAAGACCGCCATCGTGCCGATCACGGCCTGCATGGCCGCGCCGTCCGCGATGCGGTTGTCGACGACGCTGGAGACGACGCCGAGGAAGACACCCTCGAACGCCGCGTACGACAGGATCAGCGCGGGCGAGGCCTTGCGCTTGAAGGACTGGACGAGCGCCAGGACCATGCCGATCAGGGCGGCACCGATACCGATGCCGTACGAGCGGCCGATGTTGGCGTCGTCCACGGGCAGCAGCGCCCACGCGAGCGCGGCGGTCACCACGAGCACGCCGAGCGTGCTGCCGGTGCGGATGACGACGTCGTCCATCGTCATCCGGCCGGTGGTGGCCGGCGCCTGCGGCGGCGTGCCGTACTGAAGGTCCTGCTGGGCGTACGGGTTCTGCGCGTACGGGTTGCCGGCGGGCTGGGCGTACGGGTTGCCCTGCGTGCCCTGCGCGTACGGGTTGCCCTGCGTGGCGACGGCGGGTCCCCCGGCCTGCGGCGCGGCGTTGAAGCCCGCGTAGCCGTTGTCGCGGCTGAACCCCCGTCGCGAGAAGACCGGGTTTCTGCTCCTCATTTCACTCCTCCATGGCCACACGGCGCAGCCTTGGCTCAAGAGTAATAGAACGGCAAAGGAATGACCCTACTGCTTGGGGAGGATCTTTCCCTCGCTCTGGCGCACAACACGCTACGCCGATCAGTGATTCCCCTCACGGCCGGGGCCTCGCGGGGACGTCCGGGGCCACTCACCCGATCGGGAACCCGGTGTAGGCCTCGGCGAGGTCGGCCTCGGCGGCGCGGGAGGAGGCGATCCGGTCCAGGCGGGCCACCTGGAGGCGGTCCTCGAAGGGCGTGGCGGCCGGGTCGCGGTGCAGCAGGGTCGTCATGTCGTACGAGAACCGCTCGGCCTGCCAGACGCGGCGCAGGCAGGTGGCGGAGTAGGCGTCGAGCAGCGCGTCGGAGCCGGTCCCGGCCCGGTGGACCAGCGCCCGCGCGAGGGTGACGACGTCGCCGACGGCGAGGTTGAGGCCCTTGGCGCCGGTGGGCGGCACGATGTGCGCGGCGTCGCCGGCCAGGAAGAGGCGGCCGTGCCGCATGGGCTCGTGGACGTAGGAGCGCATGGGAGTGACGGACTTCTGGGTGATGGGGCCGCGGCGCAGCGTCCAGTCGTCGTCGGTCTCGAAGCGGCGCTCCAGCTCGGCCCAGATCGCGTCGTCGCTCCAGCTGTCGGCGTCCGTGTCCGCGGGGACCTGGAGGTAGAGGCGGGAGACGGACGGGGAGCGCATGGACAGCAGGGCGAAGCCGCGGTCGTGGCGGGCGTAGATGAGCTCGTCGTGGGAGGGGGCGACGTCGGCGAGGATGCCGAGCCACCCGAAGGGGTACGTGCGTTCGAAGGTGCGGCCGCCTGGGACCGCCGTCCGGGCGATGCCCCAGAAGCCGTCGCAGCCGACGACGTAGTCGCACTCCAGGACGTCCTCCGCCCCCCCGGCGCCGTCGGCGCCGCCGTGCCGGAAGCGGATGCGCGGGCGGTCGGTCTCGGCGCCCTCCACGGCCAGCGCCTCGGCCTCGAAGAGCAGCGGCCCGCCGTCCTCCAGCTGGAGGGCGATGAGGTCCTTGCAGACCTCGGTCTGGGCGTAGACCATGACGGACCTGCCGCCGGTGAGCGCGGGGAAGTCCACACGGTGGCGCCGCCGGCCGAAGCGCAGCTCGATGCCGTCGTGGCGCAGCCCCTCGCGGTCCATCCGCTCCCCCGCCCCGGCCGCGCGCAGCACGTCCACCGTGCCCTGCTCCAGGATCCCGGCGCGCTGCCTGCGCTCGACGTAGGCGCGGTCGCAGCCCTCCAGGACGACCGAGTCGATACCGGCGTTGTGGAGCAGCCGGGCCAGCAGGAGTCCGGCGGGGCCGGCCCCGATGATGCCGACGGTGGTGCGCATCGGTCGTCCCTTCGTCGCGTCGCCTTGTTCGCATGGTGAAGTTTCCTTCACTGCATACCGGGGGGAGTTTCCGACCACACGCATGCCGCTGTCAACGGTTCGAGGGGATCGGAAGCCTGCGGAACTGAAGGGAAGCGTCGGAAGTGCCCGGAGCCGGACTTGAACCGGCACGCCCTCGAAGGGGCAGCGAGGTTTAAGCTCGCCGTGTCTGCATTCCACCATCCGGGCAGGCCATGGGCTCCGCGTCGAGTGCCTTGAGCCTATCGGGACACACCTCCCGAACCGTGGGCGGGAGGTGCGATGTTGTCTTATTTTATTGGCGCCTGAGGGTCCATCAGTTCCTGGTTCAGGCCATCAGTACTCGCCAACAGCCTCACGGGCGGTGGCCCGCGGCGCACGTGGAATGACGGGAATTCACCGTCCCGGTGAGGGCGCCCGCCCCGTTCCGCCGTCGGGGTCGGCCGTCATCCGCAGGTATGACACCGCCGCCGTCCGTCCGACCGAAGTCGCCCCCCGAAACCGGAACAGCGGCTGACTACACGGCGCCGTCCGGGCGGAACGATGGGAGACGTCCCCGAGCACACGCCGTACCGACAGGAGCGCCCTTCCCGTGACCACCGCACCCATCGCCGACCGGTCCACCGTCGTGGCCGCACGCGCCACGGAGCTGTCCAAGATCTACGGCCAGGGTGAGACCCAGGTGGTCGCCCTGGACCGGGTCTCCATCGACTTCCGGCAGGCCGAGCTGACCGCCATCATGGGCCCCTCCGGCTCCGGCAAGTCCACGCTGATGCACTGCGTGGCCGGCCTCGACACCTTCTCCTCCGGCTCCGTGCGCATCGGCGAGACCGAACTGGGGACGCTGAAGGACAAGCAGCTGACCAAGTTGCGCCGGGACAAGATCGGCTTCATCTTCCAGGCGTTCAACCTGCTGCCGACGCTGACCGCGCTGGAGAACATCACCCTCCCGATGGACATCGCGGGCCGCAAGCCGGACAAGCAGTGGGTGGACTCCGTGATCCAGATGGTCGGCCTCTCCGGCCGGCTCGGTCACCGCCCCGCCCAGCTCTCCGGCGGCCAGCAGCAGCGGGTCGCCGTGGCCCGGGCGCTGGCCTCCCGGCCGGAGATCATCTTCGGTGACGAGCCGACCGGAAACCTCGACTCCCGCTCCGGCGCCGAGGTGCTCGGCTTCCTGCGCAACTCGGTGCGGGAGCTGGGCCAGACCGTCGTGATGGTGACCCACGACCCGGTGGCCGCGGCCTACGCGGACCGGGTGGTCTTCCTCGCCGACGGACGCATCGTCGACGAGCTGTACGGGCCGACGGCCGACGCGGTGCTGGACCGCATGAAGCGGTTCGACGCCAAGGGCCGCACCAGCTGACGTTCCCGTCCGCGCCCCGTCCGCCCCACCCCGTACCCCGTACGCCCGTACGTCTGGACAGAGAAGACCCCCATGTTCCGTACCGCCTTGCGCAACGTCTTCGCGCACAAGGCCAGGTTGTTGATGACCGTGCTCGCCGTGATGCTCGGCGTGGCGTTCGTGTCGGGCACCCTGGTCTTCGCCGACACCCTCTCCAACGCCTTCCGCAACCAGTCGGCGAAGAGCTACGACGACGTCGCCGTCGCCGTCAGCTCGCACGCCGACCCGGACAACCCCAAGGAGGAGCCCGGCCTCTCCGGCGAGGTCCTCGACAAGATCTCCGCCGCGGACGGCGTCGCCGGAGTGTACGGCCGCGTCGAGGGCTTCGCCGGGGTCGCCGACCCCGACGGGAAGCTCATCGGCGTCGGCTGGTCCAACAAGGGCTCCAACTTCGCGCCCGGCAAGGACGGCAAGGACGCCGCGTACACGTTCACCGACGGCTCCGGCCCGGTGAAGGACGACCAGATCGCCCTGGACGAGGAGTCCGCAGGCAAGGGCGAGTACAAGGTCGGCGACCGGGTGCGCGTGGCGACCAACGGCCCGGTGAAGGAGTACACCCTCAGCGGTGTGTTCACCACCGAGGACGGCGCCGTCAACGCCGGCGGCAGCCTCGTCCTCTTCGACACCGCCGTCGCCCAGCAGCAGTACCTCCGGCCCGGCTACTTCGAGAGCGCCACCGTCGCCGCCGCCCCCGGCGCCGACGACACGCGGGTCCTGAAGGCGGTCGAGCCGCTGCTGCCGGAGAACGCCGAGGCGCAGACGGGCCAGGCGCTCGCGGACGAGCAGGCCGACCAGATCGAACAGGGCATGGGCAACCTCAAGCAGGTCCTGCTCGGCTTCGCGGGCATCGCGCTCTTCGTCGGCATCTTCCTGATCTCCAACACGTTCACGATGCTGGTCGCCCAGCGCACCAAGGAAATCGCCCTGATGCGTGCCGTCGGCGCGTCCCGCAGGCAGATCACCCGCTCGGTGCTCGCCGAGGCCGCGCTGGTGGGTCTGGTGGCCTCGGCCGTCGGCTTCGCCCTCGGCGTCGGTCTGGCCGTCGGACTGCGCTCGGGCATGGCCGCGTTCGACATGAAGATGCCGGCCGGTCCGCTGGTCCTGTCCGCCACTCCGGTGGTCGCGGCGTTCGCGGTGGGCGTGCTGATCACGGTGTTCGCCGCCTGGCTGCCGGGCCGCCGGGCCGCGAAGATCCCGCCGGTGGCGGCCATGAACAGCGTCCACGCGGTGGCCACCACCAAGTCGCTGGTGCTGCGCAACTCCATCGGTGCGGCCGTCACCGCCCTGGGTGCGGTGGGGATCGTGGCGGGCGCCTCGACCGGCGGCGACGACGGCCGGCTGTACATCGGCGCGGGCGCGTTCCTGGCGCTGATCGGCGTGATCGTCCTCATCCCGCTGCTGTCCCGGCCCGTGATCGCACTCGTCCGTCCGCTGCTCGTCGGGCCGTTCGGGGTGGCGGGCAAGCTGGCCGGCCAGAACGCGGTCCGCAACCCGCGCCGTACCGGCGCCACCGCCTCGGCGCTGGCGATCGGACTGACGCTGGTGACCGCCCTGTCGGTGCTCGGCGTCACGGTCGGCGCGGCCATCGACAAGATGACCACGGACAACATCAGGGCCGACTACATGATCTCGATGGCCAACGGAGGCGACCTCGACCGGTCCGCGCTGACGGCCCTGGAGAAGGCCGACGGTGTGTCCGCGGTCTCGCCGCAGCAGGACGCCTACTTCCGGGTCGACGGCGACTTCGTGTCCGCCTCGGCGGTCACCCCGGGCGACATCGAGAAGGTCCTGACCGTCGACACCGTCAGCGGCAACGCGGGCTCGCTCGCCCAGGGCCGGATCGCGGTCGCCGAGAAGACGGCCGAGAGCCGGGGCTGGAAGCCCGGCGACACGGTCTCCGTCACCTTCGACGACGACGAGAAGGCGAAGCTGACGGTCGGCGCCGTCTACAAGGACAGCGAGTTCCTCTCCCCCGTCCTCGTGGACCGGAAGGTCGTGGCGGGGCACGAGGCCAAGCCGTCCATCCGGCAGATCTTCGTGAAGACCGACGGCGGTCAGTCGGCGGCGAACGAGAAGGTCCTCGTCGACGCGCTCGGCGACAACCCCGCGATCACCGTGATGGACCGGCAGGACATCCGCGACGAGTTCGGCGGCGCCATCAACACCCTGCTGAACGTCATGTACGGCCTGCTGGCGATGGCCCTGATCATCGCGGTGCTCGGTGTCGTCAACACCCTCGCGATGTCCGTCTTCGAACGGCAGCAGGAGATCGGCATGCTGCGCGCGATCGGTCTGGACCGGCGCCGGGTGAAGCGGATGGTGCGGCTGGAGGCCGTCGTCATCTCGGTGTTCGGCGCGGTGGTCGGCATCGGTCTCGGCACGTTCCTCGGCTGGGCGATCGGCGAGACCGTCGCGGACAGCATCCCGGGGTACGCGCTGGTCCTGCCCTGGGGCCGGATCGGGATCTTCGTGGTGCTGGCCGCTCTGGTGGGTGTCCTGGCCGCCATGTGGCCGGCCCGCAACGCCGCCCGGCTGAACATGCTGAACGCGATCAAGGCCGAGTGACCTCGCCGCGACGCGGCACACCGAAGGGCCGGGCTCCCCGCACGGGGGCCCGGCCCTTCGGGGCGTGACGGATCAGGATCGGCCCGGCGCGCCCCAGACGCGGGCGCGCAGCGGCATCCCGGAGTCGCCCGAGGCGGGCGTCTTCACGGCGAGGACCTGGTTGACGCCGATGCGGTTGCGCTCGAAGGCGAGCGCGGAGGCGGCCATGTACAGCCGCCAGACGCGGGCGCGGCCGGGGCTGACCAGCTTCAGGGCCGACGTCCACTCGGCCTCCAGGTTGGCGACCCAGCGGCGCAGGGTGAACGCGTAGTGCTCCCGGATCGCCTCCACGTCGCGGACCTCGAACCCGGCCCGCTCCAGTTGCGTGACCGTGGTGCCGACGGGGGCGAGTTCGCCGTCGGGGAAGACGTAGGCGTCGATGAACTCGTCGACCTGGTAGGCGGACTCGTCCCGCTGGGGGCGGCGGGCGATCTGGTGGTTCAGCAGCCGTCCGCCGGGCTTGAGGAGCCGGTGCAGGTCGGTGGCGTACTCCAGATAGCGCTCGGCGCCGACGTGCTCGGCCATGCCGATGGACGAGATGGCGTCGTACGGCCCGTCGGACACGTCCCGGTAGTCCTGGACGCGGATCTCCACGCGGTCGGTGAGGCCCTCGTCGGCGACGCGCTTGCGGGCGTACACCGCCTGTTCCTGGGAGAGCGTCACACCGACGACGCTCACCCCGTGCTCGCGGGCCGCGTGGATCGCCATGGACCCCCAGCCGCAGCCGACGTCGAGGAGGCGCTGATTGGGGCTCAGGCCGAGCTTGCGACTGACGAGTTCGAGCTTGTCGCGCTGGGCGTCCTCCAGGGTGCCGCCCTCGGCCGGAGGGGCCGGCCAGTAGGCGCAGGAGTACACCATGGACGGGCCGAGGACGAGTTCGTAGAAGTCGTTGCCCACGTCGTAGTGGTGGCTGATGGCCCGTCTGTCGCTGCGCTTGGTGTGCAGGTGGCCGCGGGCCCGGCGGATCTCCTCCGGCGGCGGTGCGGGCGGCAGCGGCGGCCCGGCGAGCCGCACCAGTCCGCGTACGGCGGCCCGGACCTCGGGGTCGCGCAGCGCCTCGGCCAGGCCGCGGGCGTCCTCGCCCCGCTCCCAGACGAGTCCGGCCATCGCTTCGAGGACGGTGTAGAGGTCCCCGTCGACGTCGAGGTCGCCGGCCACCCAGGCACGGGCCAGGCCGAGTTCACCCGGCTTGAACAGCAGGCGGCGCAGGGCCCTGCGGTTGCGGACGACGAGGGTCGGCGCACCCGGCGGGCCCGCCTCAGAACCGTCCCAGGCGCGGATGCGCACCCTCAGGGGTGCTCCCAGCAACTGTTCGAAGAGGTTCTGCAGCCGCAGCGCGGCGTCAGCCATGGCGTACCTCCGTGACGTGCGATCCCGGAATGTCCAACACCACGTAAACACCTGGGAGCCCGCCGCACAGTCCCCGGCACGCGTTACGACTCGGCAAAATACTTGTACACACCACGGAATCCCCGTTCCGCCGGAGCAACGCGAAGGGGCCGCCCGCACCACGGATGGCGGGCGGCCCCTTCGGGGTACCGCGGGTACTACCGACGCTCGGGAGCCGGGGTCAGGAGGCCTTGGCCTTCTCCTCGGACTTCTCCGACGACGCGGCCTTGTCGCCCTGGCCGGCGGCGACCGGCGGCGCGACCGGCGCCGGCTTGGCGGCCTCGTAGAACTCCTCGCGCGGGGTCTCCATCGCACCGAGGGAGACGACCTCGCGCTTGAGGAACATGCCGAGCGTCCAGTCCGCGAAGACGCGGATCTTCCGGTTGAACGTCGGCATCGCCATGCCGTGGTAGCCACGGTGCATGTACCAGGCGAGACGGCCCTTGAGCTTGATCTTCATCTTGCCCATGACGATCATCGCGACGCCCTTGTGCAGGCCGAGGCCCGCCACCGCGCCCTTGTTGGCGTGGCTGTACTCCTTCTGCGGGAAGCCCCGCATGCCGGAGATCACGTTGTCGCCGAGGACCTTGGCCTGACGCAGCGCGTGCTGGGCGTTCGGCGGGCACCAGGCGTTCTCGTTGCCCGCCTTGCGGCCGACGAGGTCCGGCACCTGGGCGTTGTCGCCCGCGGCCCAGATGTAGTCGGTGCCCTTGACCTGGAGGGTCGGCTCGCAGTCGACGTGGCCGCGGGGACCCAGCGGCAGGCCGAAGCGCGAGAGCGCCGGGTTGGGCTTGACGCCGGCCGTCCACACGATGGTGTTGGAGTCGACCTCAAGACCGTTCTTCAGCACCACGTGGCCGTCGACGCAGGAGTCCATGGAGGTGGACAGGTAGACCTCGACACCGCGGCCCTCGAGGTGCTCCTTGCCGTACTGGCCGAGCTTGGGGCCGACCTCGGGGAGGATCTTGTCGGCGGCGTCGACGAGGACGAAGCGCATGTCCTCGCGGGAGACGTTGGTGTAGTACTTGGCCGCGTCGCGGGCCATGTCCTCGACCTCACCGATGGTCTCCGCGCCGGCGAAACCGCCGCCGATGAAGACGAAGGTGAGCGCCTTGCGGCGGATCTCCTCGTCGGTGGTGGAGTCGGCCTTGTCGAGCTGCTCCAGGACGTGGTTGCGCAGGCCGATGGACTCCTCGATGCCCTTCATGCCGATGCCCTGCTCGGCGAGGCCGGGGATCGGGAAGGTGCGGGAGACCGCGCCCATCGCGATGACCAGGTAGTCGAAGGGCAGCTCGTACGCCTCGCCCACCAGCGGGGCGATCGTGGCGACCTTGCGGTCCTGGTCGATGGTGGTGACCCGGCCGGTGAGGACCTCCGCCTTGGGGAGCACGCGCCTGAGGGGGACGACGACGTGTCGGGGGGAGATGCTGCCGGCGGCGGCTTCGGGGAGGAAGGGCTGGTAGGTCATGTACGACCGCGGGTCGACGACGGTGACGGTCGCCTCGCCGTAACGCATCTTCTTCTGGATGCGTCGAGCTGCGTACAGGCCTACGTACCCACCGCCTACTACGAGGATCCTGGGACGCTCCGTGGTGCTCATGCCATCGAGTATCCACCCGCCCCAGGGGGGTCGTTCGTGCGCCCCTTCACAAGCTCTTGTTAGGTCTGTGTTACCATCCGCCACTCACGTGACGGAGATCATGGTGAGGAGAGGAACCGGACCCCCTCACACCCCGTTGTCAATGCCGCGTGAGCTGCTCCTCCGCGCCGCCGGGGAGGGCGGACCACCCGCTCCCGGCCCGTCTTCGAGGCACCCTCCGAGCACCGTCCTGAACACGTTCAAAGGGCAGTTGACACCCCAAAAGGGTCAACGACCGCGCTTTCGTCGTCCGACAGGGCCCAATTCCTTGTGAAGAACTTCACGAACTTTCCGGACGGGACGTCACCGGGAGGCCCGTGAGGCCCCCCGGCGGCCGCTCAATCGTCGTCCGTCCTGCTCAGACCGGCACCCCGCAGGGCTATGCGACCGACCACGCGATGCCGTCGAGGATCGCCCACGAACGCAACTCGCGACAGATACCAACGTGTACACGAGCGCGCGTACACTGGGCTCATGACTGAGAACACCGTGACCGTACGGGAAGCCCGAGCCCACCTCGCCGACCACATCAACCGGGCCGAGGAAGGTGTCCCGACCGTCATCACGCGCAACGGCGCACCGGTGGCGGCCGTGGTTCCGATCTCGGACTTCGAAGCGTTGGAGGAAGCCGCCGACGTGATGTTGGCGCGCGAGGCCGAAGCCGTGCTGGCCGAGGGCGGCGCCACCGTGACGATGGCGGAACTGCTGGCGGACCTGTTCACCGAGAAGGACGGCGAGGCGGCGTGAAGTACGCCTTTCGGTTCACCGCGGCGGCGCAGCGTCAGCTTCGGGCCGTCAGCCGACCCGACGCCATGCGCATCCTGACCGCGCTGACCGCACTCGGTGACGACCCGTACCGCCAGGACGCCGACGTCAAGAAGCTCACCGGCCCGTCGGGCCTCTACCGGCTCAGGGTCGGTAGCTACCGGGTCGCCTACCAGATCAACGATGGTGAACTCGTCGTCCTCGTGGTCAAGGTGGGCGACCGGCGGGACGTCTACCGCAACCTGTGACGCCCCGCCCGGCACCGGCACCGGCACCGGCACCGCCTCAGCGAGCCTCGGAGGCGCAACTCCAAGCAATGCCGTCGAGGATGTCGTGCTCGCTCACGACGACCTCCTCCGCACCCGTCCGCTCCATGATCGAGAGCAGCACCAGCGCGCCCGCCGCGATCACGTCGACGCGGCCCGGGTGCATGGAGGGGACGGCCGCCCGCTCGGCGTGCGTGGAGCGCAGCAGCCAGTCGGTGATCTCCCGGACCCGGTCCCGGGAGACCCGGGAGTGGTGGATGGCGGCCGAGTCGTACTCCGGCAGCTCCTGCGCGATGGCGGACACCGTCGTCACCGACCCGGCCAGCCCGACCAGCGTGCGCGCCTCACGCAGCGGCACCGTCTCCTCGGCGAGGTCGAGGGCCGCCTCGATGTCGGCCCGCATCGCCGCGACCTGCTCGGCGGTGGGCGGGTCGGTCACCGCGCCCTCGCGCACCAGGTGCCGCTCGGTCATCCGCACGCAGCCGACGTCCACCGAACGGGCGGCGCGCACCCGGTCGTCGCCCACCACGAACTCGGTGGAGCCGCCGCCGATGTCGATGACGAGGTAGGGCCGGTCGAGGTGGTCGCGCCCCGCCAGCTCCCTGGTCGCCCCGGTGAAGGAGAACTCCGCCTCCTGGTCGCCGGAGATGACCTCCGGCTCCACGCCGAGGATGTCCAGCACCCCGCGCACGAAGTCGTCGCGATTCTCCGCGTCCCGGGAGGCGGAGGTCGCCACGAAGCGCAGCCGCTCGGCGCCGTGCTCCTTGATCACCTCGGCGTACTCGCGGCAGGCGGCGAAGGTCCGCTCCAGCGCCTGAGGCGCCAGCCTGCCGGTGCGGTCGACACCCTGACCGAGCCGCACGATGGTCATGCGGCGGTCCAGGTCGGTCAGCTCACCGGTGGCCGGGTCCGCGTCCGCGACCAGCAGCCGGATGGAGTTCGTACCGCAGTCCACGGCGGCGACCCGGGTCACTGGGCGTCCTCCTGATCGGCGGGACCGGCGGGCGTCACGCACGGACCCTTGCGCCACCACTCGGGCAGCAGCGCGATCGCCTCGTCGCCCAGCGGATTGACGCCGGGTCCGGCCGCCAGCGAATGGGCGACCAGCACGTGCAGGCACTTGACCCGGTCCGGCATGCCGCCCGCGCTCGGGAAACCGGTCAGCTCCTCGATCTCGTCGCGGCGCCGGATGTAGTCCTCGTGCGCCGCGCGGTAGGCGGCGGCCAGCTCCGGGTCGGCGGCGAGGCGCTCGGTCATCTCCTTCATCACGCCGTTCGCCTCCAGCGTGCCGATGGCGGAGGCCGCCTTCGGGCACGTCAGGTAGTACAGCGTCGGGAAGGGGGTGCCGTCGGGCAGCCGCGGCGCCGTCTCCACGACGTCCGGCTGCCCGCAGGGGCAGCGGTGCGCGATGGCGCGCAGGCCGCGCGGAGGACGGCCGAGCTGCTGCTTGAAGGCCAGCACGTCCGCGTCGGTGGGCTCGGTGCGCGGCGTGGTCGGCGGGGGAGTCTGCATGACTGTCTTCTGCTGGTCTTCCTGTTGAGTCAGTGCCGGCGCGGTCGGTTCACGGCCGGCGGGCGGCGGCGTCGGCCTTGTCGACACCGTCCCAGACGTTCCGGTACCAGGGGCGGTCGGCGCCGCCGGACTCGGCGCGGGCCTTCCTGGCGGCATCCGGGTCGACGACGACGAACCCCGTCTCCCCCGGCATCACGTAGTGCAGCCGCAGCCGGACCTGCTGCTCGGCGTAGGCGTCGTCCTGCCAGCGCGCCTTGAGGTCGCGCAGCTCCTCGACCCGGTCCCGGGTCTCCTGCTGCTCCCGCCGCAGGTCGGCGATCTCGGCGCGCTGGGCGACGTACTGCCGTATCGGATAGGCGAGCGCCACGACGAGCGAGCAGAGCACCATCGCGAGCAGCGCGGCCCGGCCGGTCAGCCGGGAGCGACGGGCCTGGCGCTTGGTCTGCGAGCGGTAGACCCGGGCCGCGGTCTGCTCCCCGATGATCCGGATCCTGGTCGCGGTGGAGAAACGGTCCCGGTCCTTCACCGCCATGTCTGTCCCCGCTTCCCGTCCACACGTGCGTACGTCCCCGCACACGGTACGGGACCGAGTACGGGGACGTACGTACGACGCCGCCTGTGACGGCGGCGCTCAGCCCTTGAAGCGCGGGAAGGCGCTGCGGCCGGCGTACACCGCGGCGTCGTCGAGGATCTCCTCGATGCGAAGCAGCTGGTTGTACTTGGCGACGCGCTCGGAGCGGGCCGGGGCGCCGGTCTTGATCTGGCCGCAGTTGGTGGCGACGGCCAGGTCGGCGATGGTGACGTCCTCGGTCTCGCCGGAGCGGTGGGACATCATGCACTTGAAGCCGTTGCGCTGGGCCAGCTCCACGGCGTCCAGGGTCTCGGTCAGCGAACCGATCTGGTTGACCTTGACGAGCAGGGCGTTGGCCGAGTTCTCCTCGATGCCGCGGGCCAGGCGCTCCGGGTTGGTGACGAACAGGTCGTCGCCGACGAGCTGCACCTTGTCGCCGAGCTTGGCGGTGATGGTGTTCCAGCCGTCCCAGTCGTCCTCGAACAGCGGGTCCTCGATGGAGACCAGCGGGTACGCCTCGACCAGCTCGGCGTAGTACTCGGTCATCTCGGCGGCGGTGCGGTTCTTGCCCTCGAAGGCGTAGGAGCCGTCCTTGTAGAACTCGGACGCGGCGACGTCGAGCGCGAGGGCGATCTGCTCGCCGGGGGTGTAGCCGGCCTCCTTGATCGCCTCGAGGATGAGGTCGAGGGCCTCGCGGTTGGAACCGAGGTTCGGGGCGAAGCCGCCCTCGTCGCCGAGGCCGGTGGCCAGGCCCTTGTTCTTCAGGACCTTCTTCAGCGTGTGGTAGACCTCGGCGCCCCAGCGCAGGGCCTCGGAGAAGGACTCCGCGCCGATCGGGGCGATCATGAACTCCTGGATGTCCACGTTGGAGTCGGCGTGCGAGCCGCCGTTCAGGATGTTCATCATCGGCACCGGCAGCAGGTGCGCGTTGGGGCCGCCCAGGTAGCGGAAGAGCGGCAGGTCGCTGGCCTCGGAGGCGGCGTGGGCGACGGCGAGGGAGACGCCGAGGATGGCGTTGGCGCCGAGCGAGCCCTTGTTGTCGGTGGCGTCCAGGTCGAACATGGCCTGGTCGATCAGGCGCTGCTCGGTGGCGTCGTACCCGACCAGCTCCGGGCCGATCTGCTCGATGACGGCGAGGACGGCCTTCTCGACGCCCTTGCCGAGGTAACGGCCCGGGTCGCCGTCACGGAGTTCGATGGCCTCGAAGGCGCCGGTGGAGGCGCCGGACGGAACGGCGGCACGCCCCGTGCTGCCGTCGTCGAGGCCGACCTCGACCTCGACCGTGGGGTTGCCTCGGGAGTCCAGGATTTCCCGGGCTACGACGACGTCGATGGACGGCACGAGCATCTCCTTCTTCAATGTGACGCTTCGGTGTGACGCGCGGGTCCGCAGGACCGCGTCGGCTCTGCGGGACCGAGCCTAACCGGCTCCGGGCGATCGGCCAGCCGATCGCCCACCCGCTGGACAGAACCGAGAGTAAATTGTTTCTGAACGAAACAAAGAGGACCGGGCGACGGGCGCAAAAATCCCGCCCCGGTGCGTACGGGGGACACGCACCGGGGCGGGAGTCGCGACAGGCGCCGCTTACTTCAGGTGCAGCTGCTGACCCGGGAAGATCAGGTCGGCCTCGTCGACGATGTCGTCGTTCAGCTTGAACAGCTTCTCCCAGCCGCCCTTGACCTCGTGCTCCTCGGCGATGGAGCTGAGGGTGTCACCCTTGACGACCTTGTACTCGCCGTCACCCTTCTCGACCTTCTTGCCGGTGGGAGTGGTGACCGTCTTCTTCTCGGCCTTCTTCTCGGCCTTCGGCTCGGCGGCCGGGCGCTCGTCGGAGCGGGACGCCTTCTGCTCGGTGGAGCGGTCGGCGGTGGAGCCGCCGTCCTGGCTCTCGCCGGAGCCGCCACCGGTGTTCGCGGCGTTCGAGAGGCCGGTGCCGCAGACCGGCCAGGCACCCTTGCCCTGGCCCGCGAGCACCTTCTCGGCGATCTCGATCTGCTGCGCCTTGCTGGCCTGGTCGGCGGTGGCCGCGTACTGGGTACCGCCGTAGCCGGCCCAGGTGGAGGCGGAGAACTGGAGGCCGCCGTAGTAGCCGTTGCCGGTGTTGATGGACCAGTTGCCACCGGACTCGCACTGGGCGACGGCGTCCCACTCGGAGGTGGTGGCGGCGGAGGCGTTGCCGGCCGCCATCAGCGGGGCGGCGACGGCGGCACCGGTCACGCCGGCGACGGCGATGACGCGAGTGGCCTTGGACGGACGACGGTGCTTGCCCTTGCCGGAAAACAGCATGGTTGATCCCCTCACCGACGCCTGCGAGGTGAGCTGTCGGGTTCGGGCCGGTTGAGTTGCCCGGCCGGGTTCCTCGCGGAACTCGGCTCCACCCCTAGCCGCTCCGGCAGAACTGCCCGGTGCGGCACTTACCTTGGGTCCCCCGCTCCTGCCTTCGGCGCTTGACGCGACGACTGTTCCCGTACGGCCGCTGGCAGGATTCGGCGTTGCGGCTGTCGGGGCCCGCGGTGGCGAGCGGTCATGACGGTAGACACGCGCTCCGCGGATTTTCAAAGACGATCACGGCTTCTGAGACCTATCTCTCACGAGATCCAAAACGGACATAGAGTCTCTAACCGTGACGTGAACTCCCGCTACTTTTCGCCCGATTCGCCCGTGACCGTGAGCGTCTGACCGGGCAGGATGCGGTCGGGGTCCTGGCCGACGACCCTCTCGTTGTCGGAGTAGAGCGCACGCCACCCCCCGTCGACGCCAAGGGAGTCGGCGATGGCCCAGAGGTTGTCCCCGGAACGGACGATGTACGAGCCGCCGTCGGCGTCCGTCGACCCTCCGTCACGCGAGGCGTGCCGGCCCGAGGTGCTGTCGGTGAGGCCCTTCCAGCGCCCGTCCTCGTCCGCACTGTCACCGCGGTGCTTGCCCGAGCCCGACGAGGGGTCGGCGGTCTCCGGTTCAGCGGTGCGGCGGTCACTTTCGGGCGATGTGCCCGTCTTGGCGGATTGATCCTTGCCGCCGGACGCGTCGTCAGAGGAACCCCGCTCGGAGGACGGAGAGGGCGACGAAGAGGACGAAGCGGACGCGCCCGGAGTCGGCTCGGTCTCCCTCTCCGGTCCCGACGGCGACGACGCGTCGGACGACTCGGATGATTCGGGCGACTCGGGCGAGTCCGACGCCTTGGGCGAACCCGTCGGCTGGGGCGTCTCGGACCCGGCGGCCGCCGATCCGGCGGGGTCGGGGGTGTCCGACGTCTTCGGGGCCTGCGAACCCTCCGACGCACCGTCACCCGTCGGCGCGGTGGCGCCCGGGGGGTTGCCGAGACCCGCGAGCAGCCCGCAGGTCGGCCAGGCCGCGATGCCCTGGTCCGCGTACAGCTTCTCGGCGATTCTTATCTGCTGGGAGCGGCTGGCCTGGTCGGCGCTGGCCGCGTACTCCAGACCGCCGTACCGCTCCCACGCCTCCTGGGGAAGCTGGAGGCCGCCGTAGTAGCCGTTGCCGGCGTTCTGGCTCCAGGCGCCGCCGGTCTCGCACTCGGCGACCTGGTCCCAGTTCACCCCGGCCGCGTGGGCGCCGGTGGCGCCGAGCAGCGGGATGGCGATGGCGGAGCCGGTCACTCCGGCGGCGACGACCAGTGCGGGAGCCTGGCGGGGGCGGCGATGACGACCGTTCCCGGAGAGCATGCGACGACCTTTCACAGACGACGGGGACAGTGCGGCGGGTGATGCTCGTCGCCACACTGGTTCGTGAACGTATAGGCATATGATCGCTTGTCACAAGTTCATGCCGCGCAGATCACGTGAAGATCACAGAGTTGAGGGCGTGTCATGTTTACCTTGACGACGCACCGTTGCCGAGCCCTGACGCAGTCGGCGTGAACGAGACGGGCAAAGTGCGCAGACCTCGCATGATGAGCCCGCCCCGCCAGCGCAGTTCTCCCGGATCGGCGGCGAGGCGCAGGTCGGGGAGGCGGGTGAGGAGTGTGGCGAGCGCGGTCTGCCCCTCCAGCCGGGCGAGCGGGGCGCCGAGGCAGTAGTGGATGCCGTGCCCGTACCCGAGGTGCTGGCTGTCGCGCCGGGCCAGGTCCAGGGTGTCCGGGTCGGCGAAGCGCTCCGGGTCCCGGTCGGCGGCGGCCAGGACGACGAGGACGGGATCGCCCGCCGCGATCCGCTGACCGCCGACGTCGAGCGGCTCGGTGGCGAAGCGCCAGGTGGCCAGCTCCACCGGGCCGTCGTAGCGGAGCAGTTCCTCCACGCCGGTCTCCAGCAGGCCGCGGTCGCCGGCCGCGAGGGAGGACTGGAGGCGGGCGCGCTGCTCGGGGTGGGTGAGCAGGGCGTACGTCCCGTTGCCGATCAGGTTGACCGTGGTCTCGAAACCCGCGAACAGCAGGATGAAAGCCATCGCCGCCGCCTCGTTCTCGGTGAGGTGCTCACCGTGGTCGGAGGCGCGGATGAGACCCGAGATGAGGTCCTCGCCGGGGCCGGGCTCGGGCGGCAGCGCGGCGCGCTTGCGGTGGATGAGGTCGGCGAGGTAGCCGCGCATCTTCTTGACCGACCGCGCCACACCGCCGCGTGGACCCCCTCCGTGACGGATCATCATGCCCGCCCAGTCCCGGAAGTCGTCCTGGTCCTCGCGCGGGACACCGAGCAGGTCGCAGATGGCGTAGATGGGGAGCGGGAAGGCGAAGTCGTGGATCAGGTCGGCGGAGCCGTCGGCCGCGAAGCGGTCGATGAGGTCGTCGGCCAGCTCCTGCACCCGGGGCGCGAACTCGGCGACCCGGCGAGGGGTGAACGCCTTGCTGACCAGCCGGCGCAGCCGGGTGTGGTCCGGCGGGTCGATGTTCAGCAGATGGGTCATCAGCTCGGCCTTCCGCTCCCCCGGAATGCCCGTCTTGCCCTTGGCGTGCGCGGGCTCGTCGTGGTGGGCCGGGTTCTTGGACAGCCGGGGGTCGGCCAGGGCCTGTTTGGCGTCGGCGTACCGGGTGACCAGCCAGGCCTCCACCCCGCTGGGCAGCCGCGTGCGGTGCACGGGGGCGTGCTCGCGCAGCCAGGCGTAGGCGGGGTAGGGATCGCTGGCGAACTCCCAGGTGAACAGCTCCGGGACGGGTCCGGCGGGCGGCGGGTGCGGGGTCACCCCTCGACCTCCCGGATCGCGTCCCGGTACGCCCGTGCCGCCGCTCTCAGGGCGGCCTCCGGATCCGTGCCCTCGGACTCGGCGCGGGCGGCCAGGGCGAGGAGGTCGTAGCCGATGCCCTCGCCGGAGGGGAGGGGGACCCGGAGGCCGGCCTGGCGGACGCGGGAGGCGAGCTTGGCGGCGAGGGCGAGGCCGGGCTGGCCGAGGGGGACTCCCTCGGTGACCGAGGTGCGCTGCTTCTCGGCGGCCTTGGTGCGCAGCCAGTGCTCCCGGACGTCCTCCGGGGTGTCGGCCGTCTCGTCGCCGAAGACGTGGGGGTGGCGGTGGATCAGCTTGGCGACGATGGTGCCGGCCACGTCGTCGACGGAGAACGGCGCGTCCGGGTCCTCCTCGGCGATGCGGGCGTGGAAGACGACCTGGAGGAGGACGTCGCCCAGTTCCTCGCGCAGTTCGTCGCGGTCGCCGTCCTCGATGGCCTCGACGAGTTCGTAGGCCTCCTCGATGGCGTACTTGGCGAGGCCCTTGTGGGTGCGCTGGGAGGACCAGGGGCATTCGAGGCGGATGCGGTCCATGACCTGGACCAGGTCGAGGAGGCGGGCGCCGGGGAGGTCGTAGGAGGCGGGGAGCAGCTCCAGCTCGGGCATGTGGACGCGGCCCGAGCCGGCGAGGCGGGCCAGTCCGTCGGTGAGCGCGGGGTCGCCCTCGCCGGTCGCCACGACCACCGCGGTGCGGCCGCCGGCGCAGGCGCCGACCAGTTCCTCGGCGGTGGGGGCCGCCTCGTCGACCCGTATGCCCGCCTCGCGCAGGTAGGGCAGCTGGGGGTGGGTGCCGTCGGCGCACAGCACGCGGTCTGCGGTGCGCAGGGCCTGCCAAGCGGGCCAGGAGAGCAGGCCGGGGGCGACGCGGTGGCTGGTGGTGAGGAGGACGATGCGGCCCGGGTCGGCGGGGGCCGCGTCGGCGGTGGTTGCGTTCACTCCCCGAACGTAACGCATGGCCCGGACGGCCCCCCGGGTTGTCCACAGGGGGCCTGCGCAGGACCGTTACGCCGTCTCCTGGCTCCTCGCGGCGGTGATCTCCCGCAGCCACGGAGTCTCGGCGTTGACGCGGCTGCTCTTGCGGACGTCCCAGGCGCCGTAGCGCGGGTTGAGGTCGACGTCGAGCTTGGCGGAGGCCTTGGACAGGGCCTGCCAGAACTCGGGGCGGGTGGTGTCGGTGCCGAGGCTCTCGGCCAGCTTCTGGGCCTCCAGCTGGAGGCGGAGGTTCTCGTCGAGGCGCTCGGGGGCGACGCCGTACTGCTGCAGCCAGGCCGTCTCCAGCTGCTTCGGGCCACCGGCCTGCTCCTCCAGGCCCGCGCGCATCGCCTGCACTTCCTTGCGGGTGACGGTCACATCGGCGTCCTTGGCGGCGCGGTGCAGCACCTGGTCCAGGACCATGCCTTGCAGGGTGTCGCGGGTGAGGGTGCCGGTCTGGGCGACGACCTGCTGGTACTGGGTGTCGTCCGGGACGGCGGCCCGCTGCGCCGCGCGTACCTCGTCGACGCGGTTCTCCAGCTGGGAGACGGTGATGCGCTGGTCGCCGACGACGGCCGCCGCGCCCGGATGCGCGTCGTTGCCGCAGGCGGTGAGCAGGGGTGCCGCGGCGGCGATCGCGGCGGTGAGGAGGAGCGCGGGGCGACGGCGGCGGTGCAAGGAGACCTCCCGTTGGAGATTGTGCGACGGTGCACAAGGTCTTGCGATGATCGATGTTAGGCAGTGGCCCGGCTCTGGCCAACCCATTGGACCAACGATTCACCGGGACTTCGGGCACCGCCTCGCCCCCGCGCGCGGCGGGGGTCGTCAGCCGCGCATCCGGCTCAGCCAGTGGAGCGTCCGCCGGACGTCGGAGGCGAGCGGGTGGCCGGGGCCGTGGACGCGCTCCACGTCGTGCAGCAGCCGGGCCAGTGTGTCGTGGGCGGCGGGGCGGTCGCCGAGGGCGAGCAGCAGGTGGCCGACGCGGCGGCGGACGTCGTGGGCGAGGTCGGGGTCGCCGGCGACGTACTGGTTCTCGTAGTAGGGGAGCAGCGCGCGGTACTCGGCCAGGGCGGCGGCCGGTTCGCCGAGCTGTTCCAGGCACTGGGCGGCGTCGTAGCGGTGGCGCAGGGACTGCGGGTCGGCCTGGCCGGCCTCGGCGGCGCGTTCGTCGGCGAGGCGGCGCAGTTCGGGCAGGGCGCGCCGGTACTGGCCGTCGTCCATGAGGGTGGCCGCGTACTGCTTGCGCAGGGTGCGGACGACCGGGGAGCGTTCGCCGTGCTGTTCGGCGGCGGTGGGCAGGATGGCGCCGAGGATGTCGACGGCCTGGGTGATGCGGCCCTCGCCGAGGAGGCGTTTGACCTCGTCGACGGCGCGGGCGACGTCCGGCTTCGCGGCCTCCGCGGTGGGTGGCACGGGGGCCGCCGAGCCGGGCGACTGGCTCTTATACGCATCGTGCGGCGCCGACGATCTACTCTCTGTTGAGCTCG
>NZ_QHJH01000280.1 GCF_003947455.1 Streptomyces sp. WAC 04229
CATCTCGTCGCTCGCCACGAACACCGCCGTCGCGTCCGGGATCCGGCCCAGGACCAGGCCGCCCCGGTACCCCGAGGCGGGGGGCCAGGCGCCCTCCCGCGGCCGCGGCGCCCCCCCCCCCGCGGCCCCCCACCGTGGCCCCCCCCCCCCCCCCCTCCCGTCCGCCCCCCGCCACCCCGCCCGGGCCCCGGCGCCCGGCGGGAAGACGGGTCGCGGACGCCCTGCGGGCCGCCGGAGGCGTGCGGGACGGCGCCAAGACCGACGGGCTGAACCAGGCGCGTTTCCTGGTGGACGGTGAGCAGGTCGTCGTGGGCGCTCCCGCGCCCGTCGCGGGGATCGCTCCCGGCGGTGCGGCCACCGCCGGGAGCGGGGCGGCGGCGCCCGCGGCACCGGTCTCCCTCAACACCGCGACCCCGGACCAGCTCGACACCCTGCCCGGCGTGGGCCCCGTGCTGGCCCAGCACATCATCGACTACCGCACCCAGCACGGCGGTTTCCGGTCGGTGGACGAGTTGCGCGAGGTCAACGGCATCGGCGAGCGCCGCTTCGCCGACCTGCGCGATCTCGTGCGGCCGTGAGCACGAATCGGCCCACGGGCCGGTCCCCGGATCGGTGCCCGGATCTGCCCTCGGGCCGGTCCCCGGATCTGCCCACGGATCCGCCCACGGCCCCTGCCAGGCAGTCCCATGCCCGGACGGCACGCCCACGCGCGGCCGTGCACGCCGCCTCCGGCCACCGGCTCGGCGCCGCCCACCCCCGCCAGGAGGGGCCAACGGACCTGCGACTGGTGCCGCCCGCGCTCGCGGCCTGGGCGACGGCGGCGCTCATGCCGACCGCGCCGGCCGGTTGGGCCGTGGGCATGGTGACCGGTGCCTTGGTCCTGGCGGGTGTACTGCTCCAGAGGGACCGGAGTCGGCTCCAGAGGGACCGCAGGCAGCTCCAGAGGGGTCGGGGGCAGCGCGCGACGCGCTTTCGGCCCCCGGTCGCCGTCGCCGCCCTGCTCTTCTGTGTCGCCGCGGCCGCCGCCTCGGCCGCGCTGCACGGAGCGGACCTGCGGCGCGGACCCGTGCCGGGGTCGGCCCGGCAGTACGCCACGGTCACCGCCGAGGTGGAGGTCACCGCCGACCCCCGCCTCACCGAGCCGCGTGTCCGGGGCAACCGTGCTGCCCCGCCCACGGTGCTGATCGAGGCCGACGTGCGACGGGTCATGAAGGAGGACGGCGCGGCGGTCGCGACGCGGACGCCGGTGCTCGTGCTCGTCGACGTGGGGAAGGAGGGCCCGGACGAGGACGGCGACGCCGGCGGTGCCCGGCCGTCCCGTGCCCATCCCGCGGCCTCGCGCTGGCTGGGGCTCCTGCCGACCACCCGGCTCCGCGTCACCGCCCGTTCGGCGCCTCCGAGGACGAGCGGGGACCGGATCGCCGCCGTGCTGCGGGTACGCGATGGTCGGGCCGCGCCCGAGGTGGTGGCCGGTCCGTCGGCGGCGCAGCGGCTGGCGGGGCGGTTGCGGGCCGGGCTGCGCGAGGCGACGGACGGTCTGCCGGGGGACGCGCGGGCGCTGCTGCCCGGCCTGGTCGTGGGAGACACGTCGCGCGTCACCCCGGAGCTGGAGGAGGCGTTCAAGGAGACGGACCTGGCTCACACGCTGGCCGTCTCGGGGGCCAACTTCACGATCGTGCTCGCCCTGCTGCTCGGCCCGCCCGGGCTGGCCCAGCGCAGTGAGCGCCGGGGAGTCGCGCCCCGTCTCGGGCTCTCCCTGCGGGCGACGGCGCTGCTCGGCGGGGCGCTCGCACTCGGCTTCGTGGTGGTGTGCCGGCCCGACCCGAGCGTGCTGCGGGCCGCGGCCTGCGGGTCCGTCGCCCTGCTCGCCCTGGCCACCGGACGCCGTAGATCGCTGCTTCCGGCGCTGGCGACGGCCGTACTGCTGCTCGTGCTGTACGACCCGTGGCTGGCCAGGAGTTACGGGTTCCTGCTCTCCGTGCTGGCCACCGGGGCGCTGCTCACGCTCGCGCCCCGGTGGAGCGCGGCGTTGCGGCGGCGCGGGGTGCCGCCGCGGCCGGCGGAGGCGCTGGCCGCCGCGGGGGCCGCGCAGGCCGTGTGCGCGCCGGTCGTCGCCGTGCTGTCGGCGCGGGTGAGCCTGGTGGGGGTGCCGTGCAACCTGCTCGCGGAGTTCGCGGTGGCCCCGGCCACGGTGCTGGGGTTCGCGGCGCTGGCGACGGCGCCGGTGTCGATGCCCGTGGCCGAGGCGCTGGCCTGGTGCGGTGGCTGGCCGGCCGGGTGGATCGCGGGGATCGCCCGCACCGGGGCCGCGCTGCCCGGCGCGGGCGTGGACTGGCCGGGAAGCTGGGCGGGGGCGGTGCTGCTCGCGCTCCTCACGGTGGGCGGGCTGCTCGTCGGCCGGCGGCTGCTGCGGCATCCCTGGTGGTGCGGGGTCTGCGTGCTGCTGCTGGTGCTGGCGGTGGTGCAACCGCCGCCGCTGGTCCGGGTGATCAAGGGATGGCCGCCGCCGGGCTGGCGGATGGTGATGTGCGACGTGGGACAGGGCGACGCCATGGTGCTCGCGGCGGGGGAGGGTACGGGCGTGGTCGTGGACGCCGGGCCCGATCCGGCGCTGGTGGACGGCTGTCTGCGCTCGCTCGGCGTCACCCGTGTCCCGCTCGTGGTGCTGACCCACTTCCACGCCGACCACGTCGCCGGGCTGCCCGGGGTGTTGCGGGGGCGTGCGGTGGGGGCCATCGAGACGACCGCCCTCGAAGAGCCCGCGGACCAGGCCGACGCCGTTCGCAGACAGGCGACGGCGCGACGGATCCCCCTGCGGCACGCGGCCGCCGGTGAGCGGCGACGAGCCGGCCCGCTCTCCTGGCAGGTGGTGTGGCCGCCGTCCGGCACGGGCCCGGGGACGATGCCGCCCACGAGCACCGAGGGACCCAACGACGCCAGCGTCACCCTCCTGGTGCGTACGGCGGGCCTGCGTCTCCTGCTGCTCGGGGACCTGGAGCCGCCGGCCCAGCGGGAGCTGGCGCGCTCCCCGGCGGCAGCGGCGCTGGCAGGGGTCGACGTGCTCAAGGTCGCCCATCACGGGTCGGCTCATCAGGACCCGGACCTCATACGGAGGGTGGCTCCGCGCCTGGCCCTCATCAGCTGCGGCGCGGACAACACCTACGGGCACCCGGCCCCGGACACGGTCGCGGCCCTGCGCGGGCGGGGGGCGACGGTGCTGCGCACGGACCGGGACGGGGCGCTGGCCGTCGCGGGCTCGGGCGGGGCGTTGCGGGTCCTGGGAGACTGAGCGCATGGATTCCGCACAGGTCGATGCCTATCTCCGCCGCCTGGGCGCCGAGCACCCGGCGCGGCCCACCCTCGACGTGCTGCGCACACTGCACCTGCTTCATCTGCGGACGGTGCCGTTCGAGAACCTCTCCGTCCACCTGGGCGAGGAGATCGTGCTGGAGGAGGGGCGGCTGCTGGACAAGGTGGTGGGCGGGCGCAGGGGCGGATTCTGCTACGAACTCAACGGCCTCTTCGGCGCGTTGCTCGCGGCGCTCGGTTACGAGGTCACGATGCTCGCCGCGCGGGTGTACGGGGACGGGGGCCGGCTCGGGATCCCGTACGACCACATGGTGCTGCTGGTGCGGACGGTGGACGGGGGCGACTGGCTGGCGGACGTCGGGTTCGGGGCGCACAGTCACGGGCCGCTGGCGTTCGGCGAGCGGGCGGAACAGGACGACCCCGGCGGTACGTTCCGGGTCGTGGAGGCGGGGCCGGACGCGGCCGGGGTGCGCGGGGCGGAGGCCACGGCGCGGGCGGCCGACCTGGACGTGCTGCGCGAGGGGCGGCCGGTGTACCGGGTGGACGTCCGCCCGAGGGTGCTGGACGACTTCGTGTCCGGCGCGTGGTGGCACAGCACCTCTCCCCGGTCGCACTTCCTCCAGTCGACGGTCTGCTCCCGGATCACCGAGGACGGGGGACGGATCACGCTCAGCGGGCGCCGGCTCACGGCGACGGCCCCCGACGGCGGCCGGGAGGAGCGCGAGTTGGGCACGGACGAGGAGGTGCTCACCGCGTACCGCGAACACTTCGGCATCCGGCTCGACCGGGTCCCGGTACGGCGGTGTGCCGATACCGGGTGAGTGGTCCCGTGTTGCCTCGAAAGCCCCATCGGTGATCGAATGTTGCTTCGTCAACTAATTCTGATGTGGGGCAGAGGGTGTCGCAGATGATCGGCCGCTTGCTGGGAAGCCGTACGAAGCGGATGCACCGGACGGGTCCCCTGGCTGCTGTGAGCACCCCGCCGGACGCCGGCGTGCTCAGCTGCCGGGTCCTCGACCCGGTCCACGAGCCGGTGCCGAACGCGGAGTTCACGGTCAGCGACAGCATGGGACGCAAGGTGGTCGGCGGCGGCACGGATCCCTTCGGATCGTTCCTGGCGGCGGTGCCGGCCGGCGAGTACCGGCTCGCCGTCTCCGCCGAGGGGTACACGCCGTACCGGGCGTCCGTGACGGTCGCCGAGGACGCGCTGGCCTCGCTCGGCGACGTGACCCTCCAGGTGGCCCAGCCGCCGGAGCTGCCCACGCCGGGCGACTGGGAGATCGAACCGGCGCACTCCTCGATCGCGTTCACCGCGCGGCACATCGGACTGGCCCGGATCCACGGCCGGTTCAACTCCTTCGCGGGCGCGGTGCGGATCGCGGACGAGATGGAGCGGTCGGCGATGCACGTGGTCATCGACGCGGCGTCCATCGACACCAACGTGAAGATGCGCGACGACCACCTGCGCTCGGCCGACTTCCTGGACGTGCAGCGGTTTCCGACGCTGGAGTTCTACAGCGACCGGTTCACGCACCGCGGGGGCAACCGGTGGGCCGTCACGGGAGCGCTGACCCTGCACGGCGTGACGCGCACGGTCACGCTGGACACCCAGTACCTCGGGCTCGGCAACGGCATGGAGGGCGAGACGCGGGCGGCCTGCCGCGCCACCACCGAACTGCACCGCGACGACTTCACGGTGAGCTGGCAGACGATGCTGGCCCGCGGCATCGCCGTGGTCGGACCCAGCATCCGCATCGACCTCGACGTGCAGACCGTGCCCAAGGGCTGACCGCCCCCGCGCTCCGCCCGCCGCCGGGTGTCCCACAATGGCACCCGTGAGCGATGTGAGACATGTACTGGTGCTGCCCGACCGCGACGCGGCGGAGGAGGCGGCCCAGGCACTCGGGGAGCGGTTCGGGCTCGACGAGGAACCCCGGCTCCTGAGGGACGCCCTGGCCGGCGAGGACGACGCCGAGGACGCCCAGTGGCTCGTCCTCCTGTGCGACGAGCGGGCACTGCTGGACCCCGGCGAGCTGGACGAGTTCGCGGGGGAGTGGGAGGGCTGGCGCGAGGAGCCGTAGGCCCGCCCCGGAGCCGGCACCGGCGGCGGGCGTCCGTTGTCAGTGGTGCGTGCGATGCTTGTCGCGATGGCCAGGAAGACTGCGAATGACGACCCTCTCGCCCCGGTGACCCTTGCCGTGGGCCAGGAGGACCTCCTGCTCGACCGTGCCGTGCAGGAGGTGGTGGCCGCCGCGAAGGCCGCCGACGCCGACACGGACGTACGCGACCTGACCCCCGACCAGCTGCAGCCCGGCACGCTCGCCGAGCTCACCAGCCCCTCGCTCTTCGCCGAGCGCAAGGTCGTGGTCGTACGCAACGCGCAGGACCTGTCCGCCGACACGGTCAAGGACGTCAAGGCCTACCTCGGCGCCCCCGCCGAGGAGATCACCCTCGTCCTGCTGCACGCGGGCGGCGCCAAGGGCAAGGGCGTCCTGGACGCCGGCCGCAAGGCGGGCGCGCGCGAGGTGGCGTGCCCGAAGATGACCAAGCCCGCGGACCGGCTGGCCTTCGTGCGCTCCGAGTTCCGCACCGCCGGGCGGTCGGCCACCCCCGAGGCGTGCCAGGCCCTGGTCGACGCGATCGGCAGCGACCTCAGGGAGCTGGCCTCGGCGGTGTCGCAGCTGACCGCCGACATCGAGGGGACGATCGACGAGGCGGTGGTCGGGCAGTACTACACGGGACGGGCGGAGGCCTCCAGCTTCACCGTCGCCGACCGGGCCGTGGAGGGACGTGCGGCCGAGGCCCTGGAGGCGCTGCGCTGGTCGCTGTCGACCGGGGTCGCGCCGGTGCTGATCACCAGCGCGCTGGCGCAGGGCGTGCGGGCCATCGGCAAGCTCTCCTCCGCCCGAGGTGGGCGCCCCGCCGACCTCGCCCGCGAGCTGGGGATGCCGCCCTGGAAGATCGACCGCGTCCGGCAGCAGATGCGCGGCTGGACACCGGACGGCGTCTCGGTGGCCCTGCGCGCGGTGGCCGAGGCGGACGCGGGGGTGAAGGGCGCCAGTGACGATCCCGAGTACGCGCTGGAGAAGGCCGTGGTGACGATCGCGCGGGCGGCGCGCTCACGCGGCCGCTCGTAGCCCGCCCCCACCCGCTCCACCCTGGTCGCTCCACCCACCCTGGTCG
>NZ_QHJH01000281.1 GCF_003947455.1 Streptomyces sp. WAC 04229
GGTCGGGGGCGGGCTCGGTGAGTGCGGCCAGGTGGCGGTCGTAGAAGCCGGTGTCCATGCGGGCGGAGGTGAACTCCTCGTGGCGCAGGGAGCGGACGAGGAGGTCGCGGTTGGTGACCGGGCCGTGGATCGCCGCCCGTTCCAGGGCGCCGGCGAGGCGGCGGACGGCCTCCGCGCGGGTGGGCGCGTGGGCGACGGCCTTGGCGAGCATCGGGTCGTAGTGGACGCCGATGTCGTCTCCGCCGGTGTAGCCGGTGTCCAGGCGGATGCCGTCGGGCACGGTGAGGCGGTGCAGGCGGCCGGTCTGCGGGGCCCAGCCGTGCGCGGGGTCCTCGGCGTACAGGCGGGCCTCGACGGCGTGTCCACGCGCGTGTGGCGGGTCCTTCTCGAGGGCGTGTCCCTCGGCGACGCGGAGTTGCAGGGCGACGAGGTCGACGCCGAAGACCGCCTCCGTGACGGGGTGTTCGACCTGGAGGCGGGTGTTCATCTCCAGGAAGTGGGCCTTCCCCCCGGCGACGAGGAACTCGACCGTTCCCGCGCCGACGTAGTCGACCGCGCGGGCGGCGCGTACGGCGAGGGCGTGGAGTTCGCGCTCCAGCTCCTCGGTGAGGCCCGGCGCCGGGGCCTCCTCGATCACCTTCTGGTGGCGGCGCTGGAGGGAGCAGTCGCGGGTGCCGAGCGCCCAGACCGTGCCGTGGGTGTCGGCGAGGATCTGCACCTCGACGTGGCGCCCGTTCTCGACGTACGGCTCGACGAAGACCTCGCCGTCACCGAAGGCGCTCGCCGCCTCCGCGCGGGCGGCGGTCAGTTCGGCGTCGAGGTCGGAGAGGCGCCGTACGACGCGCATGCCGCGTCCGCCGCCGCCCGCCGCGGCCTTCACCAGCACGGGCAGGTCGGCCTCGGTGACCTCGCGCAGGGGGGCGATGCCCATCAGCTCCTTGGCGCGGGTCTTGGACGCCATCGCCTCGATGGCCTCCGGCGGCGGCCCGATCCAGGTCAGCCCGGCGTCGAGGACGGCGCGGGCGAAGCCGGCGTTCTCGGAGAGGAAGCCGTAGCCGGGGTGGACGGCGTCGGCGCCGGCGGCGAGCGCGGCCTTCACGATCAGGTCGCCGCGCAGGTACGTGTCGGCGGAGGCGGTGCCCGGCAGGCGTACGGCCGCGTCGGCCACGCGCGCGTGGAGGGCGTTCTCGTCGGCGTCCGAGTGCACGGCGACGGTCCGGATTCCGGACTCGCGGCAGGTGCGGAGGATCCGGCAGGCGATCTCGCCGCGGTTGGCGACGAGGACGGTACCGATCACGGTGTTTCCCTCGCTTGTCACAGTGGTGGCCACAGTGGGTTCCCTCACATCCGGAAGACGCCGAAGCCGCCGCGCGCGCCCTCGTAGGGAGCGGTGTGGAGGGCGGACAGGCACAGGCCGAGGACGGTGCGGGTGTCGCGCGGGTCGATGACGCCGTCGTCGTAGAGCCGCCCGGAGAGGAACTTGGGCAGCGACTCGGACTCGATCTGCTGCTCCACCATGGCGCGCAGCGCGGCGTCGCCCTCGTCGTCGTACGGCTGCCCCTTGGCGGCGGCCGACTGGCGGGCGACGATGGACAGGACGCCGGCGAGCTGCTGCGGGCCCATGACGGCGGACTTGGCGCTGGGCCAGGCGAAGAGGAAGCGCGGGTCGTAGGCGCGGCCGCACATGCCGTAGTGGCCGGCGCCGTAGGACGCCCCCATGAGGACGGACAGGTGCGGGACGCGGGAGTTGGAGACCGCGTTGATCATCATGGCGCCGTGCTTGATGATGCCGCCCTGCTCGTACTCCCTGCCGACCATGTAGCCGGTGGTGTTGTGCAGGAAGAGGAGCGGGATGTCGCGCTGGTTGGCGAGCTGGATGAACTGGGCGGCCTTCTGGGACTCCTCGCTGAACAGCACCCCCTGGGCGTTGGCGAGGATGCCGACCGGGTAGCCGTGCAGGCTCGCCCAGCCGGTGGTCAGGCTCGTCCCGTACAGCGGCTTGAACTCGTCGAAGTCGGAGGCGTCGACGATCCGGGCGATGACCTCGCGCGGGTCGAAGGGGACCTTGAGGTCGCCGGGGACGATGCCGAGGAGCTCCTCCGGGTCGTACTTGGGCGGCTCGGCCGGTGCCGGATCGGCGTACGCCTTGCGGTGGTTGAGGCGGGCGACGACGCGGCGGGCCTGGCGGAGGGCGTCGGGCTCGTCCAGGGCGAAGTGGTCGGCGAGGCCCGAGGTGCGGGCGTGCATCTCGGCGCCGCCCAGCGACTCGTCGTCGCTCTCCTCGCCGGTGGCCATCTTGACCAGGGGCGGACCGCCGAGGAACACCTTGGCGCGCTCCTTGACCATGATCACGTGGTCGGACATGCCGGGGATGTAGGCGCCCCCGGCCGTCGAGTTGCCGAAGACGACGGCGATCGTCGGGATGCCGGCCGCCGACAGCCGGGTGAGATCCCGGAAGATCGCGCCGCCGGGGATGAAGATCTCCTTCTGGGAGGGCAGGTCGGCGCCGCCGGACTCCACCAGGCTGATGCAGGGCAGCCGGTTGGCGAGCGCGATGTCGTTGGCGCGCAGGGCCTTCTTCAGCGACCAGGGGTTGCTGGCGCCGCCGCGCACGGTGGGGTCGTTGGCGGTGATCAGGCACTCGACGCCCTCGACGACGCCGATGCCGGTGACGAGGGAGGCACCGACGGTGTATCCGGGGGCCTCGCTCCCCCAGGCGGCCAGCGGGGACAGCTCCAGGAAGGGCGTGTCGGGGTCGAGGAGCAGCTCGATGCGCTCCCGGGCGAGGAGCTTGCCGCGCCCCCGGTGCCGGGCCACGTACTTCTCGCCGCCGCCGGCCAGCGCCTTGGCGTGTTCGGCGTCCAGGTCGGCGAGTTTCGCGAGCATGGCCTCGCGGTGCGCGCGGTGGTCGGGGGCGGCGGGGTCGAGGGCGGAGGCGAGGACGGTCACGGGAGGACCTCCGGGGGGTACGGCGGGACGGCGGTCACAGGAGGACCTCCGGGGGATACGGAGGGACGGCGGTCACAGCAGGGCCTCCGGGATGTCCAGGTGGCGGGCGCGCAGCCATTCGCCGAGCGCCTTGGCCTGCGGGTCGAAGCGGTGCTGGGCGGCGACGCCCTCGCCGAGGATGCCCTCGACCACGAAGTTGAGGGCGCGCAGGTTGGGCAGCGGGTGCCGGGTGACGGGCAGGTCGCGGGTCTCGGGGAGCAGCTCCCGGAAGCGGTCGGCGGTGAGTTCGTGCGCGAGCCAGCGCCAGGCGTCGTCGGTGCGCGCCCAGACGCCGACGTTGGCGTCCCCGCCCTTGTCGCCGCTGCGGGCGCCGGCGACGAGGCCGAGGGGGGCGCTGCGGGCGGGACCCGGTGGGAGCGGCCGCGGCGGGGGCGGTTCCGCCACGTCCGTCGGTACGGCGGTGTCCTGGGCGCCCGGCACGGGGACCCGGCGCCCGTCGTGGAGGACGGCCACGTGGTCCACGGTGTTCCGGGGGACGTGGACGGCCTCGAAGACGCCGTAGGGCGCGCCCTTTCCGGGGGGCGCCAGCACATGGAAGCCGGGGTAGCTGGCGAGGGCCAGTTCGACGGCGGCGCCGCTCAGCGCCCGCCCCACGGCCTGCTGGTCGGCGTCGCGGACGACGAGCCGGAGCAGGGCGCTTGCGCTCTCCTCGGTCGGCGCGTCGGGCCGGTCGGTGCGGACCAGGTCCCAGCGGACGTCGGCGGCCTTGCCGAGCGCGGGTTCCAGCTGCGTGCGGACCAACGCGGCCTTGGCCTCGACGTCGAGGCCGGTGAGCACGAAGGCGACCTCGTTGCGGAAGCCGCCGAGGCGGTTGAGACCGACCTTGAGGGTGGGCGGGGGCGCCTCGCCCCGCACGCCCTCGACGCGGACGCGGTCGGGGCCGTCCTGGGTGAGCCGCACGGTGTCCAGCCGGGCGGTGACGTCGGGTCCCGCGTACCGGGGGCCGCCCGTCTCGTAGAGCAGTTGGGCGGTGACGGTGCCGGTGTCGACGAAGCCGCCGGTGCCGTCGTGCTTGGTGATGACCGAGGTGCCGTCGGCGTGGATCTCGGCGAGGGGGAAGCCGGGCCGCCGTACGTCGCCGTCCTGGAAGAACGCGTAGTTGCCGCCGGTCGTCTGCGCCCCGCACTCCAGCAGGTGCCCGGCGACGACCGCGCCCGCGAGCCGGTCGTACTCCGTGGGGGCCCAGCCGAAGTGCGCGGCGGCGGGCCCGGTGACCAGGGCGGCGTCGGTGACGCGTCCGGTGACGACGACGTCGGCGCCCGCGCGCAGGCACTCCGCGATGCCGAAGCCGCCGAGGTAGGCGTGCGCGGCCAGGGTCCCCGGGTGGGCGGCGGTGAGGTCGTCGCCCTCGACGTGCGCGACCCGTACGGGGATGCCGAGGCGGCCGGCGAGGGCGCGTACGGCGCCGGCGAGTCCCGCGGGGTTGAGTCCGCCGGCGTTGCTGACGATCCTGACGCCCCGGTCGTGGGCGAGTCCGAGGCACTCCTCCAGTTGCCGCAGGAAGGTGCGGGCGTACCCGGCGTCCGGGTTCCCCAGCCGGTCGCGGCCCAGGATGAGCATGGTCAGCTCGGCGAGGTAGTCGCCGGTGAGGACGTCGAGGGGGCCGTCGGTGAGCATCTCGCGCATGGCGTCGAAGCGGTCGCCGTAGAAGCCGGAGGCGTTGCCGACGCGCAGCACGCTCACCTGGCCGCCCCCGTGGGCTTCCGCCCGGCTCCCGGTGGTCCGGCGAAGGCCTGGGCGATGTCCAGCCAGCGGTCGGCGTCGGGGCCTTCGGCGGCGAGGGCGAGGTCGGCGCGGTGGGCGCGCTGGGTGGCGAGCAGGCAGAAGTCGAGCGCGGGGCCGGTGACGCGCTGCGGGGCGTCCTCGGGGCCGTACGCCCAGAGATCGCCGCCCGGGCCGGTGAGTTCGACGCGGAACTGCTCGGCGGGCGGGGTGAGTCCGTGGGCGGCGTAGGCGAAGTCCCGGGCGCGGACGCCGATGCGGGCGACGTGCCGGAGGCGGTCGGTGGGCGGGCGCACGACGCCGATCGCGTCCGCGATGTCCAGGCCGTGCGCCCAGGTCTCCATCAGGCGGGCGGTGGCCATGGAGGCGACGGCCATGGGCGGGCCGTACCAGGGGAAGCGGGCGCCGGGTGCGGCGGCGCGCAGTGCCTCGTCGAGGGCGGTCCGGCCCTCCCGCCAGGAGGCCAGCAGCTCGTCCGGATCCTGCCGGGCGCCCTCCTCGGCACCGTCGTCGACGTACCGGTCGGGCGCGGCGAGGGCCTGCTCCACCAGCCCCCGGAAGCCGTCCTCGTGGGTGACGGCGAGCAGGGCGGCGCGGTCGGTCCAGGCCAGGTGCGCGACCTGGTGCGCGACCGTCCAGCCGGGCGCGGGGCTGGCGGTCCGCCACTCCCCGGGCTCCAACCGGGCCACCAGCGCGTCGAGCTCCCCACTCTCCTCGCGCAGATCGTCGATCACGGGCGTCGGGTCGGACACGATCGCTCCCCTCGGGCACGGTGGTGTGCGGCGCGGTGTGGGGGGAGCATGGCAGGGGGTTCAGAAACAATCAAGCGTGCTTGCTGGATTTTGTCGGACGGCAGTCCGCGGCGGCGCGGGCGCTCGACGATCCCGCGCCGGCCCGTCAGGAGAGGGGGTCGGGGGTCACTTGCCAGATGGTGACGAGCTCCGAGCGCGGTGTGACCATGTAGACGAAGAAGCCACCAGCGACGAACGCGTGCCTGGCCCCCTCGTCCGCGCCCTGGAAGGCGGGTCCGTGCAGGTGGAGCGCTTCCGCGGCCCTGACGAGTTCGTCGGCCTTCTTCTCAACCTCCGAGAGGAACTCCGCCGGGGCCCCTGCCGCCACGGTCTCCTCGTCGGGCACGTACTCCCACCGCCAGGTCACTCCGCGCGCACCGCTTCGGCCGCCTCGCGGTACAGGGTGCTTGCCGTGATCAGATGCCCCCGGGCCTCGTCCGGCGTGGGCGCGACCTGGGCGAGGTACTCGGCGCGGTGGTATGCCTTGGCCACGGCCGGATGACGCTCGATCTCGATCAAGACGGCCCAGTGCCAGAGGTAGGCGTGGACCGGCTTGAGGGAACCGCCGTCCACGGCGTCCGCCAGCGCCTGGTCCTTCGCACGGTCGTAGGCCGTCAGCAGTTCAGGGGCCACGACCGCGCAGGCGGCCCGCAGGGCACCCGGCGTGCGCTCCGGGCGGGGAATCAGTGGTCGGTCGCCGATGGCCTCGGTGTGCTGGAGACTCATACTGCCGCTTCCTTCGTGTCCCCGGCGGACGGACCGGACGGACGCCGGACCCGGGGCGCCGGGTGCGGGGTGGTGCAGGGCACGAGCCCGACTCTAGCCCCACCCGCACCACGTCGCGGCACGGTCGGGAAACCCGCGCCCGCCCTCTACTGCCCGTCGGCCCCCGGCCCCGCCGCCGCCTGCCGCTTCGCCACCGCGCCGGCGGACCTT
>NZ_QHJH01000282.1 GCF_003947455.1 Streptomyces sp. WAC 04229
CCGCACCCACCCCTCCAGCGCAGCCCGCTCCTCATCCGACAGGATCAGCTCGGCCTTCGGCCGCCCAGTACGCGCCATCAGGCAACCCTACACATCTGAACAGAATTCCTGACTCAGAAGACTAGGGTCCCGCCATGACTGCCGCCGCCTTCGTGACCACCACCCGGACGTTCTACGACGCCATCGCCGAGGACTACCACGCCCGCTTCCGCTCCGTCCTCGCCGACGCCCCGCTCGACCGGGCGCTGATGGCCGCCTTCGCCGAGCTGGTGGGCGCCGGGGGCCAGGTGGTGGACCTCGGCTGCGGGCCCGGCCTGGTCACCGCGCACCTCGCCTCGCTGGGCCTGCGGGTCTTCGGCCTGGACCTGTCCGCGTCCATGCTCGCGATCGCGCGCCGCGAGAACCCGGGGCTGCGGTTCGAGCAGGGTTCGATGCTGGAGCTGGACCTGCCCGACGGCGCCCTCGCGGGGGCCGTCTCCTGGTACTCGTCGATCCACACCCCGGCCGAGCGGCTGCCGGACCTCTTCGGGGAGATCCGGCGCGTGCTGGCCCCGGGCGGGCATCTGCTGCTCGGCTTCCAGGTCGGCGACGAGCCGAGCCTGCTCGACCGCCCCTTCGGCCACCCGGTCGCCCTGGACTTCGAGCGGCGGCGGCCGGAGGCGATGGCCGCTCTGCTGGAGCGGGCCGGGTTCACCGTGCTGTCGCGGACCGTGCGCGTACAGGAGGCGGACACCTCCGCGAACGTCCCGCAGGCCTGCCTGATCGCCCGCCGCTAGGTCGTGTCCGCAAAGTCCTGCCGTCCGCCCGGAGGGCGGGCCTCGCGGCGTCCGGTGCGTGCTCTCGGCGTGCTGGGCGCAGCCCCTCGTACTGGGCGTACTCGGGGCTTCGCCCGGTGCGGCGAGAGTGCGTGCCGGGCGTCGCGAGGCAGACAGGACTTTGCGGACACGGCCTAGGGCGGACGCGCGGCCTACGTGTCGTACAGCCCCTCCACCGCGCCCGCGAAGTCCCGCATGATCGCCTCTCGGCGCAGCTTCATCGAGGGGGTCAGGTGGCCCTCCCACTCCGTGAAGTCCCTCGGCAGGACGGCGAAGCGGCGGATGGACTCCGGGCGGGAGACCAGCTTGTTGGCCTCGTCGACCGCGCGCTGGAGGACCGCCAGGACCTCCTCGTCGTCGGTGAGCAGCTCCGGCGGCACCGGGTGCTTGCCGTTCATGCGGCGCCAGTGGGTGACACCGTCGGGGTCGAGGGTGAACAGGGCGGAGACGTAGGGGCGGCGGTCGCCGAGGACGATGCACTGGGAGATGAGGGGGTGGGAGCGCAGCCAGTTCTCCAGCGGGGCGGGGGCCACGCTCTTGCCGCCCGCGGTGATCAGCAGTTCCTTCTTGCGGCCGGTGATCGTCAGGTAGCCGTCGTCGTCCAGGCTGCCGATGTCGCCGGTGGCGAACCAGCCGTCGGGGGCGGCCGGGACGACGCCGCCCGCCTGGGGGTCCCAGTAGCCGTGCAGGACCTGCTCGCCGGCGACGAGGATCTCGCCGTCGGCGGCGATGCGGATACGGGTGCCGGGCAGCGGCCAGCCGACCGTGCCGAGGCGCGGCTTGAGCGGGGGCGTGACGGTGGCCGCGGCCGTGGTCTCGGTGAGGCCGTAGCCCTCGAAGATCTCGATGCCGGCGCCGGCGTAGAAGGCGGCGAGGCGGCGGCCGAGCGGGGAGCCGCCGCAGATGGCGTACTTGACCTGGCCGCCCATGGCGGCCCGGATCTTGCGGTAGACGAGGGGGTCGTAGAAGGCGCGGGCGGTCTTCAGGCCGCGGCCGGGGCCGCCGCCGGTGCCGGTCTGGTGGGCCTCCCGGGCCTCGCCGTAGCGCACGGCCACCGAGGCGGCGCGGTCGAAGGCGGAGGCCCGGCCGCCGGACTCGGCCTTGGCGCGGGCGCTGTTGTAGATCTTCTCCAGCATGTACGGAATGGTCAGCAGGCAGGTCGGGCGGAAGGCGGCGAGGTCGGGGAGCAGGTCCTCCGGCTTCAGGCTGGGGGCGTGGCCGAGGCGGACCCGGGCGCGGACGCAGGCGACGGCGACCATGCGGCCGAAGACGTGCGACATCGGCAGGAAGAGCAGGATCGAGGGCTCCTCGCCGGTCTCCGCCTTGAAGACGGGGTAGAGCAGCTCGATCGCGTTGTCCACCTCGGCGAAGAAGTTGCCGTGGGTGAGCACGCAGCCCTTGGGGCGGCCGGTGGTGCCGGAGGTGTAGATGAGGGTGGCGAGGGTGGTGGGACCCAGCATGCCGCGCCGTACCTCGACCTCCGCGTCCGGCACCCGCGCGCCCAGCTCCGCCAGCCGCTCCACGTGTCCCTTCTCCATGACCCACAGGTGCTGGAGGTCGGGGATGCGGTCCAGCTCGGGGCCGAGAGCCGCGGCCTGAGCGGTGGTCTCGGTGACGAGGGTGACCGCGCCGGAGTCCTGGAGGATCCAGCGGGTCTGGAAGAGGGAGGAGGTCGGGTAGACGGGGACGGTGACCAGGCCGGCCGCCCACGCGGCGAAGTCCAGCAGTGTCCACTCGTACGTCGTCCGCGCCATGATCGCGATGCGGTCGCCCGGCATCAGGCCCTCCGCGATCATGCCCTTGGCCACGGCGTGCACCTGGTCGGCGAAGTCCGCCGCCGTCACGTCGGACCAGTCGCCGTCCGCGGAGCGGCGGCTGAGGACCACCTGGCCGGGGACGGCCGCCGCGTTGTCGAAGGGCAGGTCGGCGAGGGACCCGCGGCGCACCGGCGGGGCGAACGGCGGTACGTAGGCCTCCCGTACGGCGCCGTCCAGCCGCCGCGTCTCGGGCGCCACCAGGGTGGGGCCGGGCGAGTCGGCGTAGGCGGCGGATGCGGCGAAGGAGGGAAGCGGGGTGGACACGGGCGGCTCCTGGGACGTGCAGCGGCGACACCGCTCTGCGGTCGGTGCTCTGCTGCATGACGTACGTGCCTCGCGCGCCGAGGCGTTCATCGCCGGTACCGGGCAGGCGGGTTACCGGCGGTCAGTCTCGGGATCGTACGGGGCCCGCGTGGGGAGTTGGTGCGGGTTCGGGGATGGTCCGGCGCCGGGGGTGTGCAGTCTCGGGGGTTACCTGCGGGTAGGTCACGTTCGTTCCAATATGGCCGTCACGCCCTGGCCGCCCGCCGCGCAGACCGAGATCAGTCCGCGCCCCGGGCCCTCCCGTTCGGCGAGCAGGGTGGCCAGGGTCGCCACGACGCGGGCGCCGGTCGCGGCGAAGGGGTGGCCGGTGGCGAGGGAGGAGCCGGCCGCGTTCAGCCGGGCCCGGTCGACCGGGGCGAGACCGCGCTTCTCCCAGGCCGCCAGGGTGGCCAGCACCTGGGACGCGAACGCCTCGTGGATCTCGACGAGGTCGAAGTCCTCGATGCCCAGCCCCGCACGCTCCAGCATGCGCGGGACCGCGTACGCCGGGGCCATCAGCAGCCCGTCCTCGCCGCCGGCCGCGTCGCCGCCGACGAAGTCCACGGCCGCCGTCTCGTACGCCGTCAGATACGCCAGCGGTTCCAGGCCCCGGGCCTCGGCCCACTCCTCGCTCGCCAGCAGCACGGTGGCCGCGCCGTCGGTCAGGGGCGTGGAGTTGCCCGCCGTCATGGTCGGTTCGGCGCCGGAGAGTCCGAACACCGGCTTCAGCGCGGCCAGTTTCTCCACCGTCGAGCCCGGGCGCAGGTTCTGGTCGCGGGCCAGGCCGCGGAAGGGGACCACGAGGTCCCGGAACAGGCCGCGTTCGTAGGCGGCGGCCAGTCGCCGGTGGCTGGTCGCGGCGAGTTCGTCCTGGTCCTCGCGGGTGATGCCCCAGGCCCGGGCGGTGACCGCGGCGTGCTCGCCCATCGACAGACCGGTGCGCGGCTCGGCGTTGCGCGGGATGTCGGGGACCAGGTGGCCGGGGCGGATCCTCGCCAGCGCCTTCGCCCGGCCGCCGAGGGACTTCGCGCGCCGGGCCTCCAACAGGATGCGGCGCAGGCGGTCGTTGACGCCGAGCGGGGCGTCGCTCGCCGTGTCCGCGCCGCCCGCGATCGCCGACTCGGTCTGCCCGAGGGCGATCTTGTTGGCGGCGGCGATCACGGCCTGGAGCCCGGTGCCGCAGGCCTGCTGGATGTCGTACGCGGGGGTGCGCGGGTCGAGCGCCGAGCCGAGGACCGTCTCCCGGGCGAGGTTGAAGTCGCGGCTGTGCTTGAGGACCGCGCCGGCCACGAACTCGCCGACGGAGCCGGGCTCCTGGAGGCCGTAGCGGGCGACCAGGCCGTCGAGGGCCGCGGTGAGCATCTCCTGGTTGGACGCGGTGGCGTAGGGCCCGTCGGCGCGGGCGAAGGGGACGCGGGCGCCGCCGACGACCGCGACGCGGCGCGCGGGCTGCGCTGCCAGAGGGCTCATCTCGACCTGCTCCTCACCCGTGACGTAGGCTTACCTCCGGTAACCTTACTCCAGAGTAAGCACATGTGGGTATGACCACGTGGGTATGACCGAGGGCTTGGGGAGACAGGACATGGCCGACCGCTATCTCAGCTTCACCGGCACCGCGCCCGGCCGCTTCCTCACCCGGCGACTGGGGCTGCCGCAACCCGCCCCGCTGGAACGCGGCGCCTTCTCCGGCGGCCTGCTGCACCTCACCGCCGGCAAGACCGGCCTCGACCTCGCGCCCGTCCTCGCCCGCACCGGCCTCGGCCCGGACGACACCGGACACCCCGCCGCCGTCGTCCTCGACGCCACCGGAGTCCGGGACGTCGACGCGCTCGCCGAGGTGCACGCCGCGCTGCACCCCGTCGTACGGTCCGTCGCGACCAGCGGACGGGTGGTGGTGCTCGGCACCCCGCCCGACCCGGACGACCACCACCAGGCCGCCGCCCAGCAGGCGCTGGAGGGCTTCACCCGCTCGCTCGGCAAGGAGATCGGGCGGGGCAGGACGGTCAACCTCGTCCGGCTCGCCGACGCCGCCGGCGGCGCCGACGCCGCCGAGTCCACCCTCCGCTTCCTCCTCTCCCCCGCCTCCGCCTACGTCAGCGGGCAGGTCGTCGAGGTCGGCGACCCGGGCGGGACCAGCACCCCGGACGACTGGGAACTGCCGCTGGCCGGACGCACCGCACTCGTCACCGGCGCCGCCCGCGGGATCGGCGCCGCCGTCGCCCAAACCCTGGCCGGACAGGGCGCCCAGGTCGTCGTCCTCGACGTACCGCAGGCCGAGGACGAGGCACGCCGGGCCGCGGAACGCCTCGGCGGCACCGCCCTCGCCCTCGACATCACCGCCGGCGACGCGGGCGAGCGCATCGCCGCCGCCGTGCCCGGCGGCATCGACGTCCTCGTCCACAACGCCGGCATCACCCGCGACCGGCGCCTGGCCAACATGCCCGCCGACCGCTGGAGTTCCGTCCTCGACGTCAACCTCGCGAGCGTCCTGCGCACCACGGACGCGCTGCTCGCCGCGGGCGCGGTCAACCGGGGCGGGCGGATCGTGGCGACGGCCTCCATCGCCGGGCTCGCGGGCAACGCGGGCCAGACCAACTACGGCGCGAGCAAGGCCGGGATCGTCGGCCTGGTCCGCTCGCTCTCGCCGCGCGCGCTGGCCGGGCACGGGGTGACGGTGAACGCGGTGGCGCCGGGGTTCATCGAGACGAGGATGACCGCGGCCGTCCCGCTCTTCATCCGCGAGGCGGGCCGGCGCATGAACTCCCTCGCCCAGGGCGGCCTGCCGGTCGACGTCGCCCAGACCACCGCCTGGCTCGCCCACCCGGCCTCCGGCGCGGTCAACGGCCAGGTCGTCCGGGTCTGCGGCCAGAGCCTGCTGGGGGCGTGATGACCACCGCGCACCCCACGACCACCACCCTGACCGGGCCGCCCGCCCTCGCGCCGCTGCTCGCCCGCGGCGCCCTCCTGTCGCCCCTCAAGCGGCCCCGCCCGGACGCCGACTTCCCCCGCACCCGGCTGGTCCTGCCCGGCCTGCGCGTGGACCTGGCGCGGCTCGCGGCGTACGAGCGGGTGTGCGGCTTCCCCACCGGGGCGGACGCGCTCCCGGTGACGTATCCGCACGTCCTGGGCTTCCCCTCGGCCATGCGCCTGATGAGCGGCCGGGACTTCCCGCTCCCGCTGCTCGGGCTCGTCCACACGTCGGTCGCCATCACCCGGTACGCCGCCATGCCCGCGACCGCCGCGTACGAACTCACCACGTACGTCGAGGGCCTGGCACCGCACCGCCGCGGCACCGAGGCCACGGTGGCGACGGAGGTCCGGGCCGACGGGGAGGTGGTGTGGGAGTCACGCAGCACGTACCTGGCCCGGCACGGAAGCGCGAAGACCCCCGGCCCGGAGCACGGGCCGCCCACTCCGGCCTCCGGCCCCGAGCCTCTCCCCACCCGCCGCGAGTGGCGCCTCGCCGGTGACGTCGGACGGCGCTACGGTGCCGCCTCCGGCGACCGCAACCC
>NZ_QHJH01000283.1 GCF_003947455.1 Streptomyces sp. WAC 04229
GTGTGGGTGTGGGGGCCGTGTTCGTGGGGGTGGTCGTGACCGTGTCCGTGGTCGTGGTCGTGATGGTGACCGTGCGCGTGCGTACGGCCGTGCCCACGGTTGCGCAGTGCGCGGCGTACGAGGCTCGCGCCCGCCAGCGTGACCAGGGCGCCGCCGGCGACACCGAGCCACGCGACGACCGACGGCGTGGCCGCGGAACCCGCGGTGACCAGGACGCCGAGGGCGACCACGCCCAGGGTGTGGGTGACCGTCACCGAGGCCGCCATCGGCAGGACGTCCTTCAGCCGCGCCCCGCCGCCCCGGGCGGCCGCCGTCGCCGCCATCAGGGTCTTGCCGTGGCCCGGTGCGAGCGCGTGCCCCGCGCCGAGGGCGACCGCGACGACCAGGGCGAGGGCGGCGAATCCGAGGGTGAGGTGCCGGCGGGCGACCAGGGAGTCCAGCGCGCGGGTCCAGCGGTCCGCGCCGCGGGGCAGGACGGAGGCGGCGGGGGCGTCCTGCCGGTCCCGGTCCAGTGCGGGACCGCCGGGCCGGACCCGCAGCGACGCGCTCGCCGTGTCGGCCGGGGACGACAGTGACTCCTGCGGATAGCGGGTCAGTTCACGTGAGGCCGACTCCTCCGGTACGTCCGACGCGGTGAGCGTCGTGCGGTCGCCGCGCGCGGTGATCTCCCGCCAGCCGGGGCCCGCCGAGGCGCCGGACGCACGGAAGCCGACGCGCACCGGAGCGGAGTCGGGCAACGGTGCCGTGAACCGGCACTCCAGCCGCAGGGTGTCGAGCCCGGCCTGCCCCGGCCGCACACGCACGCCGCTGTGCCGGACGGTGAGGGCGACGCCGCGGCCGTCCACGGTGAGGCGGCTGTCGAGCGCCGCCCGCTCGCAGCGCCGCCGGGCCCACTCGGCCGGACCGAGCCGCTCGACGTCGGGGCCCGCCTGGGTCGCCGGGATCTCCGCGAGGTCCTCGACGTGGTCGACGCCCAGTCGACCGGGGGCGGCGATCAGACCGTCGTAGCGGTTGACGGTGAAGTTGCCGAGCGGATGCGCGCTCGCGCCCGCCGGGGCGAGGAGGACCAGGGCGCACGCGGCGGTGAGGGCGGCGGCGCCGCGCGCGAGGAGACCGCGGGGCGTCAACGGGCCCCCTCCAGTTCCTTCAGTGCCCTGCGCGCCTCGCGGGCGCCGAGCGGCGAGAAGCCCGGATCGAGGCCGAGCGCCGCCGAGAGATGGCGGCGCGCGTCCCCGTGCCGTCCCACCGCGCGTTCGATCACGCCCAAGTGGTAGAGGAACGAGGCGTCCCGGTAGCCCGTGGCGACGGCCCGGCGGGCGTACGGCAGTGCCTCCCGGTCGAGGCCGTTGACGTGCAGCGCCCAGGCGACGGCGTCCGCCGTGTGCACGGTGCGGCGGCGGTCCCACTCGGCGCGGGCCGCGCGCAGGGCGGCCTTCCGGTCGCCGTGGTCGGCGGCGGCGAGGGCGGTGTCCAGGTCGGCTTCGACACCGCCTGCCCGGGCGAGCGCCGTCCACGCGTCGACGAGGGCGTACTGCTCGCGCGCCCTCGCCGGCTGGCCGCGCACCTCGTACAGCTCGCCGAGCGCGACGAGCGGACCGGGCAGCGGTGCGCGGGCGACCACGCGCTCCAGGTCCCCGGCCGCACCGTCCCGGTCGCCGCTCGCGGCCCTGGCCCTGGCCCGGCCCTCCAGGGCGGGCAGGTACGCGTCGTCGGCGGCGAGGGCGCGGGCGTAGTGGCGCAGGGCGGCCGGCTGGTCGCCCTGCCTGCGGGCGAGGTGGCCCAACTGCGTGGCGACGTAGGCCACGTCGGCGGGGGAGGAGGCGACGGCGAGCGCCCGCTCCAGCACCTTCCGCGCGGTGTCCGTCTCGCCGCGCAGCTCGCGGACGTACGCGTACCGGGTGAAGACGGGGACGCCGGGGCGCCGGGTGTCGGCGGTGTCGGCGGCCCGGGCCGCGTCGTCGTAGCGGCCCAGTTCGACGAGGGCGTCGACACGGGAGCACAGGGCCCGCTCGTCGTAGGGGTTCGCCGCCAGCGCGCGGTCGGCGTACGCCAGCGCCGTGGCGAAGTCGTGCCGGGCGGCGGCGAGAGCGGCGCGCCCCGACAGCGCCCGGTCGTTGCCCGGCCTCAGCTCCAGGGACCGCTTCAGCGCCCGCTCGGCCCGCGGGTAGCGGGAGGGATCTCCGTCGGTGCGGGCCAGCTCGACGTGGGCCAGCCCGAGGGCCGCCCAGCCCTCGAAGTCGCGGGGCTGGGCCCGGAGCCGGGCCTCCAGCGCGGGAATCCCCACGTCGGGCCCGGCGTCGCGCACCGCTCCCGGCCGGCCCGCGGGTGCGCCGCCCGGCACGGCGCCGGCACCCTCGCGGGCGCCGCCGACCGCGACGGCCCCCGCACTGAGCGCCACGGCCAGCAGGACCGCGCACCCGGTGACCTGGAGCCCCCGCCAGCTGCGCGCCGCCGCCGCGAACCGCCGCACGGCGACGACCCGCGCCGTGTCCGCGGCACCGGGCGGTGCGTCACCGGGGCCGCGAGCCGTGTCGGCGTCGGGCGGGCGTGGGGTGGTGGCGGCCGGGCCGGGCGGCTCGCTCCGTGCCTCGTTGTCGTTGCCGTGCGAGGACATGCCTCTCCTCAGGTCGGGCGGTCTGCGTGAAGGTGCGAGCAGCGGTGGGTCGGGCGGTCTGCGTGAAGGGTGCGAGCAGTCGTGCGCCGGTCAGTACGCCCGGCCGCGCATGCGGCGCCACCACGCCACCGCGCCGCCGATCAGCAGGATGCCGACGGCACCGGCCCCCGCCGAGGCGGCGATGAGGGTCGTGTCGCCGGAGCCGGCCGGGCGCAGCGCGTCACCGAGCTGGTTGCGCACGTCGTGGCCGCCGCCCGTGCCGTCGGCGAGCGGACCGCGCGAACCCTCCGTCGGGTTCGCCACGTACGGGAAGGCGGCCCCGAACTCCTTGTCGTTGGCGTCGACCGCGTCGCCCAGGTCGTTCGCGGCGCCCACCAGCTCGCCCTCGACGACCTGGAGCGCGGCGTCGATCACGTCGTCGGTCAGCCGGCGTCCGTTGGGGAAGCCCGCGTTGTCGCCGTCCAGGACACCGAGGCGCTTGGGGTCGGCGGCCGGTTCGACCGAGGTGTTGAGGCGCAGCTGCTCCGAGGGCGTGACGTGGGGCGGCTGGTTGAGGTCCGGCACGCCCTTGAGGAACACGTCCACGAGGTCGTCGCGGGGCTCGGCCGGTGCCTTGATGTCGTAGATCGCCTCGATGAGCTTCGGCAGTTCGGGGTTGGTGACGTTCTGGAGGAACTGCGCGTCGTCCGCGGGCGTGGACGCGTTGAAGGTGTCCTTGTCCTTCAGCGGGTTGACCACCTCGTTCACCAGGGGGTTCCCGAGCCGGGACACCTGCGTGAACTCGCCCTGGGCGTTCTCGCGCCGGGTCGTCGACCAGATGCCGACCACCGGCTGCTCCGCCGACTCCACGATCATGTCGGTCGGGACCTGGAGGGCGATCGAGTTGACGTTGTAGCCCTGGAGGGTGTCGTTGCCGACCTCCGACAGGTTCCCGCCGTACAGCAGGTCGAAGACCCGCAGGTCCAGGAAGAACGGGTCGTCGGCCTGACCGGCGAACGTCTTCGTCCCGTCGTCCAGTTCGTGGACGGCCTGGTCGCGCAGGGCGCCGTAGTCCGGCATGGACGCCTTGCCGACGTTCGACGGCGCCACCGGCACGTCGTGCGCGATCGCCGTCCGGGACGACTCCTTCCCGCCGTGCAGTTCGATCAGCTCGATGTCGTAGGTCTGCGTGATGTTGAGGTCCGGGTCGTCGAGGCTGGTGACGGTGCCCGTGTTGTAGAGGAACGACTTGTCGTTCTTCGTGTGCGTGGTGAACGTGTACCGGAACAGCAGGTCGCCGAGCGCGTCGCCGTCGTTGTCGACGTGCAGGTCGTACTGGGCGTCCTCGGCGAAGGTGAAGAAGTTCGGTCCGCCGGCCGGTTCCTCGAACGGGATCCAGTTCGCGACGAGCGTCGTGGTGTCCGGCCGGTCCGGGCTCACGAAGGCGTACAGATCCGTGTTGTCGTACTGAGGGGTCCCCGATGTCAACGGGGCCTCCCGGTGGCTGGAGGCGGACGCCGCCCGCGGTTCCAGCGCGGTCACGCCGGCCGCGGTGAGCCCTCCGGCGGCCAGCGCGCCGCAGACCAGCGTGGCCAAGCGCCGGCGGCCCGTGCCGATTCCTGAGATACCGGAGAAAGGTGTCATGCGGTCCGTCCTCTGTGCCCGTGTGCCGAGTTACCTGACGCACCGGCATTCGGAGCACCCCCGGGGCCGGATTGGTGCGGGCCCCCATCCGATTCCGTCCCCGGCCGACTGGCGATTTCGGGCCGCGGATCCGTAACCCCTGCGAAGGGCGTGCCGCCGCGTGCGCCCTCGCTGACGCGGACGGGCCGGGAGCGGCCCGCGGAGAGGGGGGCGGGGTGGAGGCGGACGAGCTGCTGACGCTCGTGGCGGACGGCGACCAGAAGGCCTTCGAGGAGCTGTACGGGCTGGTCTCGGGCCCGGTCTTCGGACTCGTGCGGCGGGTGGTGCGCGACCCCGCGCAGTCGGAGGAGGTGGCGCAGGAGGTGCTGCTCGAACTCTGGCGGTCCGCGGCGCGGTTCGACCCGCGGCGCGGCAGCGCCCTGTCGTGGATCCTCACCGTGGCCCACCGCCGCGCGGTCGACCGGGTGCGCAGCGCCCGCGCGGCCGGCGAACGTGATCGGCGCGAGGCCCGGCGCGCCCACCACCCCGCCTTCGACCAGGTCTCCGAGGAGGTCGAGGCGGGTCTCGAACGCGAGTGGGTGCGCCGCTGCCTGGACCGGCTGACCGCCCTGCAACGCCAGTCGGTCACCCTCGCCTACTACGACGGTTACACCTACCGGGAGGTGGCCGAACGCCTCTCCCTGCCGCTGGGCACGGTGAAGACGCGGATGCGGGACGGACTGGGCCGCCTGCGCGACTGCCTCGGAGGGACCGCATGAGCTTCCTGGGCCGGCTGTTCCGCCGCGGCGACCTGCACTCCCTGGCCGCCCCCTACGCCCTGGACGCCCTGGAGGGCGCCGAACAGGTCCGCTTCGAAGCGCACTTGGAGCGCTGCGACTCCTGCGCCGCCGAGGTGCGGGCCCTGTCCGAGGACGCCGTCCGGCTGGCCTGGTCCACGGCCGCACCGGCACCGGCCGCCCTGCGCGAACGGGTCCTGGCCGCCGTACGCACCACCCCGCAGGAGCCCGCGGCCGGACGCGGCCCCGCGCTCCGGCTGCCCGCCCATGTGTGGGAGGGCGGCCGGACGCCGGAACGGTCCCGCGCGCACCGGCCGCGTCCCCTGCTGGTGCCGTTCGCCACGGTGACGGCCGCCGCGGCGCTCGTGGTCGCCTCGCTCTTCGCCGTGCAGGCCGACCGGACCCGGGACGAGTTGGACACGGCGCGGGACCGGGCACGTGAGATCGCCCACGTTCTCGCGGCTCCGGACGCCCGCGCGACGAGCGACACGGACGACCGCGGCCGCGGCATCGGAGTGGTCGCCTCCGCCGCCGAGGGGCGCGCGGTGGTCACCCTGAGCGGGTACGGCGAGCCGTCGGGCGACCGCGTGCACCAACTGTGGCTCATGCGCCCCGGCGCCGGGCCGCGCTCCCTCGGGCTTCTGGACGGCGACACGCCCCTGATCGCGTCCGGTCTGAACCGGTCCGCGACGTCACTCGCGGTGACCGTCGAGCCCGGAGGGGGATCGGTCCGGCCGACGAGCAGCCCCGTTGTCCAACTCACCCTGGAATCTGTCGGATTCGGAGAGTAATCGTCAACCCCCTTACGGGGAAGGTGAATCCTGTGACCGCGATACACGCAGCCGGTACCGGGGCGATAGGGTTACCCTGCCCGGGCCGGGTGGACTCGTACGGGTGGGGAGTGACATGGAACAGATAACGGTGCGCAGCAGGGCAAGGGTGCCTGCGATCACCTGCAAGAGCAGCGCGAGCAGCTCGCGTCTCGACCGGCATCTCGCGGTGCTCGGAGGGCCTGCCCTCCCGCAGCGGGAGACCGTGGAGGCGACGTCGCTGATGCGTGAGCTGACCGCGCGTGAGCCCGCGCACAAGCGCAGCAGCAGGGGCGCCAGGGTGCGCCGGGTCTCGCTGTTCGCGCCGCTGCGCCGACTGCGCCGCTCGCTGTTCGGCGGCAACTGAGGCCCGCGCTCCGGAGGTCACACCGCCCCGGCGCGGCGCCGCGCACTCGTCCGTCATCCCCACGGCACGCAGCGGCGCCCCGGTGTGTTCCCGAGCGCGGGTGTTTCCCGTACGCCTGATCAGTAGACCCGTAGACCCGTCAGGTCCCCGGCCCCCGGCC
>NZ_QHJH01000284.1 GCF_003947455.1 Streptomyces sp. WAC 04229
GCCCCCGACCCCTCAGGCCGCCCCCGACTGGCAGGCGGCGTCGGGTTCGCCGTACCCCACCTACACGTCGCCGATCCCGGTGGTGCGCACGAGCCTCGTGCACGCGCTCGCCTCCGAGTGGACGAAGATCAAGTCGGTGCGCTCGACGATGTGGACGCTGGGCGTGTTCGTCCTGCTGGTCATCGGCATCGGCCTGCTGACCGGCGTGGTGGTGGCGAACTCGTCCTCCGACCTGGCCGGCGAGAGCGCGCTGAGCCTCGGCTTCTTCGGGCTGCTGCTCGGCAGCATCTGCGTGATCACGCTCGGCGTGATGACCACCGCCTCGGAGTACGGCACCGGCATGATCCGTACGACGATGACCGCCTGCCCCAGCCGCGGCCGGGTGCTGACGGCGAAGGCGATCGTCTTCTTCCTGGTGGCCTTCGTGGTGACCCTGGTCTCCGCGACGCTGGTCGGCCTCGCGCACGTGGCGATGCTGGAGGGCAACGGCGCGGCCGACCCCACCGGCTCGGAGTGGCTGAAGGGCACCGTCGGCGTCTCGCTGTACATCGCGCTGCTCGGCCTGCTTTCGCTGGCCGTCGGCTCGGTCATCCGGCACTCGGCGGGCGCCATCACGATCATGATCGGCGTGCTGCTCGCGCCGCTGGTGATCGCACTGTTCATGTTCTCGGAGTCCCTGAAGGACGTGCAGCAGGCGCTGTTCGAGTACTCGATCCCGAACCAGATGAGCATCTTCTACGCCAACTCGCTGTCCGAGTCCGGCCCCTCGGGCTGGGACCCGCTGTGGATCGTGCTCGGCGTGACCGCGGCCGCGTTCGCCGGCGCCTTCGCCCTGCTGGAGAAGCGGGACGTCTGACCCGGCTCAGAACTTCGGCGCGTTACGGGACCGCTGCACCCGCGTGGTGCGGCGGTCCTTCGCGTTCCAGCACGCCTTGTGCCAGTGCCGGCGCTCGTCGACCCCCGAGTGCGCCGGCCAGGCCACCACGTGCGGGACGCCGTCCGGAATCAACTGGTCGCAGCCCGGGCAGCGGTACGACTTCCCCTGCGCGCTCGCGCCCGCCACGTGCCGTACGTTCCACTCCTCGCCCTGCCAGTCCTCCGACGACTGCCAGCCGCCGTAGCGGCCGGCGCCGTCGTCCTCGGCGCTCCGGCCGGACGAAGCGGCTTCCTTCGGTCGGTTGCGACGCGGGGACACGGGACACCTCACGGAGCTATACAGGAAGTACGGGCGGCATCCAGCCTACGCGGCACGGACCGGGGTACCCGGCCCCTTCCACGACGGCCGATTCTGCAGACAATCCGGAAAATCCTCCGTCCGGCCGTGTCCTCGGCACGTGTCAGGCGGTTATGCCGTGTGGGGGAGCTCCGTGTCGGGGCCGAGGAAGCAGGAAAAGGCAATGCGCGTTGGAAGTTTCGTGTTGGGGGCCCAGTTCCCGGGCCAGGGTCAGGGAGAGGCGCTGCACCGCGCGGTCCGCTCGGCCGAGGTCGCCGAGGAGGCCGGGCTCGACGCGGTCTGGCTGGCCGAACACCACTTCGTGCCGTACGGCACGTGCCCGTCGGCCGTCACCCTGGCCGCGCTGCTGCTGGGCCGCACCCGGCGCATCCGGGTCGGCACCGCGGTCAGCGTGCTGCCCACCGTCCATCCCGTGGCGCTCGGCGAGCAGGCCGCGCTGCTGCACGTCACGAGCGGCGGCCGGTTCTCGCTGGGCGTGGGCCGGGGCGGCCCGTGGGTGGACCTGGAGGTCTTCGGCGCGGGCCTGGAGGCGTACGAGAAGGGGTTTCCGGAGTCGCTCGACCTCCTGGTGCGCTGGCTGCGCGAACCGGCCGTCGGCGCCTCGGGGGAACGCTTCAGCTTCCGCGAGGTGCCCGTCGTGCCCCGCCCCTCGGAGGCCCTCTCGGAGGCGGCGGGCCCGGAGGTCGTCGTCGCCTGCACCTCGCCGTCGAGCGTGCGGATGGCGGCCGAGCGGGGGCTGCCGATGCTGCTGGGCATGCACGTCGGCGACGAGGAGAAGGCGGAGATGGTCGCCCTGTGGCGACGGCACGCCCACGCGGCCGGGCGCCCGGCCGCCGAGGTCTTGGCCGCGGCCCATGTCTCGGCCGGCGTCTGCCAGATCGCCGACCGGCGCACCGACGCGGCGGAGACCCTGCTCAAGGCGATGCCGGGCTGGCTGCGCCAAGGGCTGGGCGCCCATGTCACGGTGGACGGCCGCGCCCGGCAGATGCGCGACCCGCACGCGTACACCGAACTGCTCTGCGGCCTGCACCCGGTGGGCACGCCCCGGCTCTGCGCGGACCGGCTGGCGGCCACGTCCGAGCGCACCGGCATCTCCCGCTTCGCGCTGCTCGTCGAGGGCTCCGGAGACCTCGCGGCGACCGAGGACAACGTACGGCGGCTCGGCGCCGAGGTACTCCCCCAGCTCGGCTGAGGCCATGGGCGGGGAGCTTGCCGCTCCGGTACAGAACTGCACCTCCCGCGTACGGAGCGGCAAGCGGACGATCGTGGCGTCAGCAGTCGCGGAACTCGGGCGACTGGTTCAGCACCTGGCTGCGCACCGAGGTGAAGCGGGTCAGTTTCTCGTCGACAGAGGAGTCCAACGGGAACACCGCCACCCGGTGGCAGTTCTGGAAGGCCAGCCGCACCCCGAAGTGCCGCTGCAGTGCACCGCGTATGGCGTCACTCGCGAGCGCACGCAGCAGCTGACCGCGCGCCTGCTCGTCCGGCGGAGGCGTCTGGTTGTCGGCGAACGCACCGCCGTCGACCTTCAGCTGTGCCACCAGGGAGCTGACCATCTCCCATGCGTAGGGCAGGGAAGTCCGGACGCAGTCGACGAAGGCTGCTTCGTCGACCTCGCCTCGCTCGGCCTGTTCGAGTAGGGCCGGTGAGACGTCGAGCGACATGGGTTCTCCTCTCGCACCCCCGACGGGCGGGGGTTGCCGGACAGTTGAGGGAGTCCGCGATTTCGAACACGCTGAGTACACAGTTCGCGACCTCCCGTTCAATACCGTAAGCAACCGATCGTGACCGCACCAGGAGAATGCCGAGATGGACACCATCCCGTAGGCGCACAATCGGCCAGTGCGCAAGCCGGGGCCAATGGGAGAAGTGGGACAGCCCACGGGGCGTCCGGGTACGGGCGAATCGCGTCGGGCCGGGCACGTCGAGTAGCGTTGCCGACCATGCGTCTCGTCATTGCCCGCTGCTCCGTCGACTACGCCGGGCGGCTCACCGCCCACCTGCCCTCGGCGCCCCGCCTGATCCTGGTCAAGGCGGACGGCAGCGTCTCGATCCACGCCGACGACCGGGCCTACAAGCCCCTCAACTGGATGTCGCCGCCCTGCACCCTGAAGGAGGGCTCGGGCGAGGAGGAGGGCGTCTGGACCGTCGTCAACAAGGCGGGCGAGAAGCTCATCATCACGATGGAGGAGGTCCTCCACGACTCCTCGCACGAACTGGGCGTCGATCCCGGCCTGATCAAGGACGGCGTGGAAGCACACCTCCAGGAACTGCTCGCCGACCGCATCGAGACGCTGGGCGAGGGCTACACCCTCATCCGCCGCGAGTACATGACGGCCATCGGCCCCGTCGACATCCTGTGCCGCGACGCCGACGGCGGGACGGTCGCGGTGGAGATCAAGCGGCGCGGCGAGATCGACGGTGTGGAGCAGCTCACGCGCTATCTGGAGCTGTTGAACCGCGATCCCCATCTCGCCCCGGTGCGCGGCGTGTTCGCCGCGCAGGAGATCAAGCCGCAGGCCCGGGTGCTGGCCACGGACCGCGGCATCGGCTGCCAGGTGCTGGACTACAACGCCATGCGGGGCATCGAGGACGACAAACTGCGGCTGTTCTGAGCGGGCGTCACCCACGACAGGCATACGGGAGGGCCGGGTCCGACACGCGGACCCGGCCCTCCCGTGTGCCTGTCTGCCGGGACCTCAGATGATCTGCTCCGTCGCCGGGTCCGAGCCGCTCGGCGTGCCTGTGCCCGTGCTGCTCTGTGCGGCGGTGGGCGTACCGGTGCTGCTGGCGCTGTTGGAGGCTGGTGGTTCCTCCGTGGACGTCGGCGGTTCCTCCGTCTCCGTCTGGGTGGGGCTGGGGTCGGGTGAGCTGGGTGGGGTGGACGGGTCGTCCGGTTCGCTCTCCGTCGGGTCCGGCGACGTCGGCCTCGTCGTGGGAGAACTGGGAGACTTGCTCGGCTCGTTCGGCGAATCAGAGTCCTCCGGGCTCTCGTCGTCGCCCGGGTCGGTGTTGCCGCCACTGCTCGGTCCGTCCGAGGGCTGCCCCGACTCTGTCGGCGTCGGGGCCCCCGACGTGCCGGGCGTGCCGGAGTCGCTCGGCCGGCCGGTGGTGCCCTGGCCCTGCCCGTCGTCGGACGGCCGGTCCGCGCCCAGGCCGCCCTCGTCGATGCCCTGGCTGGCCGAGGGGTTGACGCCGACCTCGTTGGAGGGGTCGCCCGGATCGTTCTCGGAGGTGGCGCCGAGCGTCACCACGGTGCCGAGCACGGCGACGAGCAGCGCGCCCGCCCCGGCGGCCACCAGGTTGCGCCGGGCGAAGCCCTTGATGCCGCTGCCGACCGTGCGGGACGGCTCATCTACATACTGGCGGCTGGTGACCAGGGTCGGGGACTGCGGAGGCGGCTGGAGCGGCGGGAAGGGCGCGAGGACGCCCGCGGACGGCGACGCCGACTCCTCGTGCCGGGCGTCGGGCACCTCCTCGCCCGCCGTCGGGCCGAGGCCCGCGCCGACGACGCCGAGTCCGGCGGCGGCCCCCACGGCACCGAAGGCACCGGCGCCGCTGCCCAGGCCGGGGGTGTCCCCGGTCCGGTCGGCGACCAGGGCGAGGGCACGGCGGCCGGCTACGGCGCCGTGCTTGTCGGAGAGCGCGCCGCGCAGTCCGATGGACGCCTCCAGCTCGGCGCGGGCCCGGTCGAGCTGGTCCTCGCAGAGGGCGAGGACGCCGAGCTCGTGGTGGAAGTAGGCCTGTTCGGCGACGTCCCCGGCGAGCCGGGAGGCCTCGGTGCCGGCCCGCAGGGCCCGCTCCCAGGCGCTCCAGTGCAGCCCGGCGGCGAACGCGGGCGCCGCGGTGCGGGCCAGCTGGACGGCGGGGCTCTCCTCGTCGTCAGCGGTCCGGGTCGTCGTCGGCACCAGCACCGCGAGGGCGGCCAGGACGGCGTCGGCCTCGGCGCAGACCCGCTCCGGGGTGACCGAGGGGTGCCCGGTCCACCAGGCGTAGTGCTGGGCGGCGGCCAGCGCACGGGCCCCCATGCCGTCGGTGTAGCCGTCGCTCTCCAGCTGGGTGAGCACCCCGGCGGCCAGCCGGTAGCGGGAGCCCACCGGCGAGACCAGTCCGCAGTCGGCCAGCTCGCCGAGGGCGGCGTCCGCGTGGGTGTCGCCGACCAGCGCGGGCAGATGCGCCTGGTGCGGCAGCTCGCCGCCGAGCGCGACGGCGAACTCCAGGGTGGCGCGGGCCGAGGCACTCAGCCGGGAGGCGAGCAGCGGCGCGGGCGCGGCGGCCTCGCCGAGGGACGGCAGGGGCGACACGTCGGCGGCGTCGGCCTCGGCGGCGTCGTAGGGCGTGTCGTCGTCGGCCGGGCGGGCGTCGGCGAAGACGCCGAACTCGTCCACCGCGTCGGCGCCGGCCCGCAGCCGGTCACGGCGGCGCAGCAGGGCGCCCGCCTGGACGAAGCGCAGGGGCAGGCCCTCGGACTCGAACCAGAGGTCGCCGGCCCAGTTGGCCTCCTCCTCGGTGAGACCGCGGCCGGCGGCGCGCTCCAGCAGTTCGACGCCGTCCGAGCGGTCCAGGCCGGTGAGGAAGACCTCCTCGACGGCGGAGTCGGCGGAGAGGGCGGGCACGTCCGGGGTGGCGCCGATGAGGAAGGCGCACTCGGGGGTGGCCTCCAGCAGTTCGTCGAGGGCGGTCCCGCCGAACTCGATGTCGTCCAGGACGACGACGGCGCCGACCTCGCGCAGGTGCCCCAGCAGTTCCTCCCGGCCCGGGCGGTGCAGGGGTGCGCGGTGGACGGCGTAGAAGAGGTCGTGGAGCAGGTCGTCGGCGGTGCGGTGGAAGCCGTTCAGGCGGACGACGCCGTCGGGCGCGAGACCGGCGCAGTCCTCGGCGACGAGGTCGAGGAGGCTGGTGCGGCCGGAGCCGCCGGGGCCGGTGAGGCGGACGGAGCGGCCGCGGGCGAGCAGCCGTACGAGGCGTTCGCGTTCGTCCTCGCGGGCCAGCAGACCCAGCACGGTCCTGGTGGGGCCCGGCGGGACGGGCGGCAGGGCGGCGCGGGCCGTCTCCGCGCGTTCGGCCGCGGTGAGCTTCTCCGGGCGGGCGGGCCGGTCGGCGGG
>NZ_QHJH01000285.1 GCF_003947455.1 Streptomyces sp. WAC 04229
TAAGAGCCAGATCCCGACCTGCCTCCCCGCCACGCCGTGAGCCTTTGCTGCTCCCTCTACGAAATGTTCCCGGAACCACAGGGGGACTACGCACCCGATAGGGCCACAAAGGGCAGCACAGGCAACGGCGTTCGCCCTGGTGTGCCCGCCCCTCGGTGGATAGCGTTGCTTCGCTGAAGAGAACCCTCGTCCCACGCAGGAGCCACAGTGACTCGCCGCCCCGTCCGCCTCACAGCGCTCACGCTGACCGCCGCTGTGGCCCTGACGCTGTCCGCATGCGGAGGCGACGACAACCCCTCCGAAGGCAAAGACAAGATCGCCGGCGCGAACACGGGCGACTCTTCCCTCTCGCCCTCACCGGCCACGTCCGATCCGTCGGCGGCGACTCGGCCGAAGATCGACCTTCCGTCGGACCTGTCCTACAAGTTCGAGTGGCCCAAGACGGGCGACAAGGACAAGGACGCGGTGCTGGCCGACAGCGAACAGTCCATCAAGGCCGTGGACCTGGCCATCGTGAACCAGGACGCGCTCGACAAGGCGTACCTGACCTACTACGAGGGTGAAGCCGCCGCATCCACGCAAGAGTTCATCCAGGCATACGTCGATGAAAACGCGCGGGTAACGGGCTCCTACCGCTATTACGACGCAGTCGCGCAGGTCCGTACGAAGGACACAGCCTCCCTCGTGTACTGCGAAGACCAGAGCAGGGCCTACGACATGTATCTGAAGCCCCAGAAGGTGATCAAGACCCCCGTCACCAAGAACAGCTACGTGCTGTACAACACGCAGCTGGCCAGGACTGACAAGGGAATCTGGGTCGTCCAGAAAATGCTTTCCCAGAGGGGGAGCACAAAGTGCCAGCCCTGAGCGACGTCATCCTCGATCGCCGCCGCGCCGGAAAGTGAAGCGCTGCATGCCGGCCCACCCCACACAGGAGCTGCCCCGACCGTGTTTCACCGCCGCGCACCTCTGTCAGCAGTGCTCATGCTGAGCGCAGCCGTCGTCCTGACCTTGTCGTCGTGCGGGGGCGGTGACGGCTCGGACGACAGCGACAAAGCCGGGACGGCGGACACGGGTGGCCGAGAACGGGTGACAAGGAGAAGGACGCCGTCCTCACCGACAGCGAGCAGTCCATCAGGGCGGTGGACCTCGCCATTGTCAAACAGGACGCTCTCGACGGAGCTTATCTCCACTACTACGAGGGCGAAGCAGCGTCCGGCACGCAAGAGTTCATTCAGAACTACGTTGATCAAGAGGCGACTATCACCGGCAGCTACCGGTTCTACGCCCCACAGGTGACTGTCCGCAAAGACGGGACGGCTTCCTTCACGTACTGCGAGGACCAAGGAAGGCGTACGTGAAGTACCTGAGAAACAATGAGGTCCGGAAAACTGAGATCACAGCGAAGAGCTACGTCGATTATCGCACCTCCCTGAAGAGGGACGGTGACGGTGAGTGGAAGATCCGAGCGGTCTCCTCGCCAAGCGGGAGCGCGGCTTGTCAGCCATGACCTGCTCTGATCCGCCCTCAGCGCGGTGGAAGGCCGTGGTCCCCCAGGTGACGAGGGAGGACGGCACGAAACCCCCGGTCGAACTCCGCGGGGACTGATCAGTATCTGCATCGAACCACCTCCATCCCGCCCCGGCACGCACGCCTGTCCCGTCGCGAGACTTTGCTGCTTCCTCTACGAAATGTTCCGGATCAACACGAGGGCACTGCAACCGGAGCGTGGCCCCTCTCGTGTTACGCAACCGTTATGGCCCAAGAAGCCACACGAAGCCCTGATTTGGCCGCATAGGGCGCCGTCGGCTGCCGACTTCAGCTCTGGCGTCCCGGTGCCCCGGTGGATAGCGTTGCTTCGCTGAAGAGAACCCTCGTCCCACCCAGGAGCGCACAGTGACTCGCCGCCGCCCCGCCCGCCTCGCAGCGCTCACGCTGACCGCCGCTGCGGCCCTGACGCTGTCCGCATGCGGAGGTGACGACAGCAGCTCCGACGGGAAAGACAAGATCGCGGGCGCGGATACGGGCGACAAGGCGTCTGCTTCGCCCACCCCCAGTGAGTCGACGGCAGAGGGCGTGCCGGAGATCACGTTCCCCTCCGACGCCAAGAACGTCTTCGAGGGCGAGAAGACCGGTGACGCCCAGAAGGACGCAGTCCTTGCCGCCAACACCCTGAGTGTCAACGCGGTGGACGAGGCCATCTTCGAGGGGAGCACCGACACGAAGGCCCTCGGCTTCTACAACGCCGACAAGGCTCTGAGTTCGTCGATCACCTATGTGCAGGGCTACATCGACAGCAATGACACGTGGATCGGTGTGACGCGGTACTTCGACCGGAAAGTCACACTCAAGGGAGATGACAAGGCGTACGTGAGGTACTGCTCCGACGAGAGCAAGTCCTACATCAAGAACAAGAAGAGCGGGAAGGTCGACAAGTCGGCGGCGTCCGCCGACAGTTACGTCCTCTACAACACCGCACTCACCAAGAACGCCGCCGGCGTATGGCAGACCACTGACATCGCGTCGAAGAGGGGGGACAAGGCGTGCCAGCCCTAAGGACCTCAGCGAGGATATTGACCGTACTGACTCTCGTTTGCGTTCCTGTCCTGGCCGCGCAGTCGGCGTATGCCAGTCGCGGCAAGCACGGGAACAACGGCCAGACGGAGCAGAGCGCGGAGACCGGAGACGGCGGCAGCCTCTCGGTCACCGTCGGTGCCGTGGTGTTCGACCACTCCAAGAACGGCAGCGGCGGCTCCGCCGGGGCCTTGACCTCGTCCACGTCATGGACCCCGCCTGCGTGCTGGTACGCCCCCAAGTTCTCCCCGGAGCAGTTGCAGGACTACCTGGAGCCGATCTGGGAGGCGGAGTCCACCGGGTACCAGTGGGACGCCGAGCAGCGGGAGAAGTACAACGCCAAGGACGAAAAGAAGGGCTTCAACAAGGACAAGTCCGGCAAGGGCTACTGGTGGGGCTCGTACGTCAATGACAGCTACCCGCCGGGCTGGGACGCCTGCAACAAGGACTACTTCTGGGTGGACATCGGCGACCCCCCGCCGGCCGACATCCCGAACGCCGTGACCCCGCAGGTCCTCGCCGAACTCGCCTACGAGCAGATTCGAGTTCCGGGCACCGAGGTGACGCTGGCACCCGCGAACGCGACCAAGGTGAACCTGCCCACCTGGGCGTGGCTGGACGGAGCGGCGTTCAAGCCGGTCTCCGTAACCGCCACAGTGGAGGCCATCCAGGTCAGTGCGACGGCCACAGCCGTGCCGGTCTCCCTGGAGATCAAGGCCGGCACCCCGGACGCCGAGACCTACCCGGCTTCGGGCGTGTGCGAAATCAACAACGGACGCATCGGTGAGCCGTACGCGAAGGGCAAGGCCGACGCCACGCCCCCGTGCGGAGTGAAGTACCTGCGCTCCTCGGGCGACGGCACCTTCCCGCTCCAGGCCACGGTCAACTGGGAGATCCACTGGACCGGCACCGGCGGCGCGGGCGGTGACCTCCCCGACGGCTCGTTCGGCGCGACGCAGGACGTCGTCGTCCAGGAGATCCAGGCCGTCAACCGCTGATGCGAGGACTTCCCACTGAGGAGCCGATGATGATCCGTCGCCGGCCCGGCGTACTCGCGTCGCTGGCGCTGACCGTGACCAGTGCTCTGGCGCTGTCCGGATGCGCGGCTGACGACAGCGCGTCGCCGGATGCGGGCGAGAGGGAGGGGGCGGAGGCGGACGCCGACAACGGCGCCGCGGGGTCCCCTCGCCCCTCGTCCTCCTCCGCGACAGGCCGGCCGCGGATCGACCTTCCGTCGGATCTGAAACTGGTCTTCGAAGGCGGGCCCACAGGGGATCAGGTCAAGGACGCGGTGCTCGCCGACAACGCCGAGCGGATGCGTGCCGTGGACGCCGCGATCGCCGGAACGGATCCCGACGGCGTGGCGGTCGGCTTCTACAACACGGGCAAAGCCTTGGAAGCAGCCACGTCCTGGGTCGCGCAGTTCGAGAAGGCAAACGCCACCGTGACCGGTGAAGTCCGATACTTCGACCGGAAGGTCACGCTCAAGGAGGAGGGATCGGCCCTCCTCGCGTTCTGCGCGGACGAGAGCAAGGGCTTCAGCAAGGACAGGACCACCGGGAAAATCGCGACGACGCCCGTCACCCGCAACAGCTTCGTCCGATACAACACCAGGCTCGACCGAAACTCCGCCGGCGTCTGGCAGACGTCCCAGATCCTGTCCACGCGGGGAGCCGAGGAGTGCCAGTCCTGAGGCGTGTCCTCACGACGAGATCGGCTCCGGCGGTGGCGGTCCGTGTTGTGAGCTGACGAGTGGTTCAGCCGCCGGTTCGTGAAATGCCTGAGGATCGGGCAAAGTCGGCGAGGGTGTGAAAGTCGCTTTCCCGCAGCCCGATCCGCGGGTTGACGTGGTGCAGAAGCCCGACTCCCTGGTGGTGGGCGGTCACGTATGTCTGATCCCGCTCGCTCTGCTCGTCGTCCACCAGCGGACCAGTCTTCCAGTGGACTCCATCGGGGCGTTGCTTCAGTAGAGCGTCGCCGACGTCGACGAAGGGCAGTTCTGGAAGGCCGAGGACCGGTGGGATCCCTCTGGGTTGAGCCAGACGCGCAGGGGGGGGCGCCGTCGAGATCACAGGTCCCTGTCGTCCGTACGTGCGTCGTTTCGGGGGACTCTCAGTGTGGTGTAGCCGTGAGGTCGTGGGCCGCATAGGGGTTGAGTGGTCCGTCCACGTCAAGGAAGAGCAGCGGTCGGTCCACGATTCCCCCGGTCAGTCATGCTCACTGTTGCCGCCTGCCCCTGTCAGCGTAGCTGTGCAGTTGCTCCATCCGATGCCCTCCTCGTTCCGCCCCGGGGCAGCCTTACGTCCGCCGTCAACCACTGAGCTGTTGCGGCAGCCCTCAGTGCGGAATCTGCTGCCTCAACGAGGGGCAGGCAGCTGAACGGCGCCACGAAAGGCGGACGACGTCGTTCCTCACATCGGTGCAGGTGGGCCGGTGAGAGGGGACGGGGCAGATGGCGGAGCGGCTTGTCGTCGACGGGGATGAGCTCGGGCGGTTCATGAAGGCGCTGAGGCGGTCGTCGTCCTCGCTCAACGGTGTGCGCAAGGCGTTGTCCGACGCCACGATCGTCGGGCTCGGTACGGATGATCTCGACTCCGCGTGCGAGTCCTTTCAGGAGGACTGGAAGTACGGCTCCGAGGAGATCGGGAAGCAGACGGAGGATCTCGCCGAGATCATTGGCAAGAGCAAGGACAGCTATCTCGAGGTCGACAAGGCGCTCGAGGAGGCGGTGCGGGCGGCGCGCGAAGGCAAGGGCGGTGGCGCGAAGTGACCGCCACGGCCGGGAACGACCCGTACGGTGCCGCGCTCGATCCGCGGTCCCGAGCGGATCTGGACAAGCCGCAGGGGTTGAAGTCCGCACCGCGTATGCCGAACCCGGCCTATCCGCATCTTGGCTTCAACCCTGTCCCGGGTGACACGGAGGCCGTGCGGGGGCTGGAGAAGAAGCTCAGCGGGTGCGCCAAGGTACTTGAAGAGGCCCACGACCTCGTCACCAAGCTCCTCGACGGCAGCTACTGGAAGGGCGACGCCGCCGTCGCCTTCCGCGAGCAACTCGACGGCGGGCCGCTGCCCCTGAACCTCAAGAACGCCGCGCACTCCCTCCGCAAGGCGGCCCGGCAACTCGACCGCTGGGAAGGCGAGCTCACCGACTTTCAGCGTCGGGCCGGGAAGCTGGAGGAGGACGCGACGGAGGCGCAGGCCGAGGTCGATCGCGCGCAGGGGCGTGTGGAGAAGCTGGGCGACGGCGCTGACCTCAAGGCGGGCGGGGCCGGCGGTGATGCCGCCCGGAAGGACCTCACCCGCGCAAACGGCGACTTGGACGACGCCCAGGCTGAGCTGGCCAAAGTCATCGGCAAGGCGAAGAGGCTGGCCGAGGAACACGAGCAGCAGGCCGGCCTGCGCGCACGCAAGATCCGCGACGCGACGAAGAAACTCGTACCGCACGAGCCGGGTTGGTTCGACGAGGCCCTCGACTGGCTGGGCGACAACCTGCCGGACATCCTCAGCTTCACGGCGGGGTTGGTGGGGGTGGCGGCGCTGCTTTTGGCGGGGCCTATGGGGTGGGGAGCCGCCACCTTGGCGGCGCTGCTCTTGTCCGCATCGGGCCTGAGCGCAGGGGCGCTCGCCCTGCGGCTCATGGATCCCGAGGTGAGGGGCTCCATCTTCGACGGCATCACAAAAGGCGAACTCGACGCCGACTTTTGGAGTAACACCGTCTCGGTGGGGGCGGACCTTGCGGG
>NZ_QHJH01000286.1 GCF_003947455.1 Streptomyces sp. WAC 04229
GAGAGGGAGCGACGGGGCAGGACCGGGGCGGGCGGTGGGCTCGCCCTGGCCGGGAGTGTCGTCTGCGTGTGTCTGACCGGTGCCGCGTGCTCCGGGCCGGGGTCCACCGCGCAGGGGGCGGACGGCGGTGATCCGGTCGCCGTGCTGCACCAGGCCGCCGACCGGCTGGTGGCCTCCGGGAGCGCCAAGGCGCGCACCGCGATGGAGATGGCCAGCGGCGGGACGCGGGTGACCATCCGCGGCGAAGGTGAGTACGACTTCGAGGAGCGGCTCGGGCGGCTCAAGGTGCGGCTGCCGCAGGACCCGGCGGGGACGAGTGAGCATCGGCCGATCACCGAACTGCTCGCGCCGGGCGCGCTGTTCATGAAGAACCGCGGCGCCGGAGTGCCCGACGACAAGTGGGTGCGGGTCGACACCGCCTCGCTGTCCGACGGGAACCTGGTGACCGGCGGGGCGACGGACCCCTTCGCCGCCGCCGAGGTGCTGCGCGGCACGCACCGGGCGACGTTCGTGGAGCGCACCGAGGTCGCGGGGACCGCGGTGCGGCACTACCGGGGGACCGCCGATCTCGCGGCGGCGGCCCGCGGTGCCTCGGACGGCAACAAGAAGGCGCTGGCCGTGGCGGCCGAGGGGTTCGCCACCGCCGAGGTGCCGTTCGACGCCTACCTGGACGACGAGGGGCGCATCCGCAAGCTCCGGCAGCGCTTCAGCTTCGTCAACGGGCGCGAGGAGGGCACCGTGGCCGTGGCCTCGACGACGCTGCTCTTCGGCTTCGGCACCGCCGTCCGCGTACGGCTGCCCGAGGAGCGGGACATCTACGCCGGCCGGATCGCGGCGGAGCCCGGTGAGGCGGCGGCCGGGGCCGCGGATGAGGCGGCGGACGGCAAGAACTAGCCCTTCCGTGCCATGCGCGGTGCGTAGGCCGCTCCCTACTCTAGGAAGCCGGTGACGGCAGAGACGAGGTGACGGGTGTGGCTCCGGTCGGCGGCACGGCGGTTCAGGACCACGTGGCCCTCGCCGAGATCGAGCTGTGCGGTGAGCTGATCATCGCGGCGTCCGCAGCCCGGGAGCGGCTCAGCCTCGAGAGCATCGACGAGGTGCTGCGCGTGGCCGAGGAACGCTCACGTGCGCAGTAGCCGGCCGATGGCCTTCGTCGCCTCTTCCACCTTCGCGTCGATCTCGGCGCCGCCCTTGACCGCCGCGTCGGCGACGCAGTGGCGCAGATGCTCCTCCAGGAGCTGCAGCGCGAAGGACTGGAGGGCCTTCGTCGAGGCCGAGACCTGGGTGAGTATGTCGATGCAGTAGACGTCCTCGTCGACCATGCGCTGCAGGCCGCGGATCTGGCCCTCGATGCGGCGAAGGCGTTTGAGGTGTTCGTCCTTCTGCTTGTGGTAGCCGTGCACGCCGCGGTCGTGGTCCGTCACGATCTCCGTGCCGTCCGTCTCCACCTGTTCCACGGCGGCGGAGGGCGCACCCGCGCCGGCCTCGGTGGTCGTCATCGCGCCCTCCTGCTGGATTTCGTCGGATCCGGGGTATCCAGGGGATTGCGGACATATACCCCTGACGGGTATATGGTAACGAACTTTCCCGGGTAAGGGGCCCTTCGCAGAGCCCCGACGTCGCCCCCCTGCTCATCACTCTGCCTGATGGGCGACACTGGGGGACGGCCCGTTAGCCGTGGCCGGATGATGCGCCTAGCATCAGCCTGACCGAAACCCATGCACCCCGAGGACCCCACGTGCGCTTTCGTCTGACCCCCAGGGAGACGAGCTTCTACGACATGTTCGCCGCCTCTGCGGACAACATCGTCACGGGCTCGAAACTCCTGATGGAACTGCTCGGGGCGGACGCATCCGCCCGGGCCGAGATCGCCGAGCGTATGCGGGCCGCCGAACACGCGGGTGACGACGCCACGCACGCGATCTTCCACCAGCTGAACTCCTCGTTCATCACGCCCTTCGACCGCGAGGACATCTACAACCTCGCGTCGTCCCTCGACGACATCATGGACTTCATGGAGGAGGCCGTCGACCTGGTCGTCCTCTACAACGTCGAGGAACTGCCCAAGGGCGTCGAGCAGCAGATCGAGGTGCTGGCGCGGGCCGCCGAGCTGACCGCCGAGGCCATGCCGAACCTGCGCACCATGGACAACCTCACCGAGTACTGGATCGAGGTCAACCGCCTGGAGAACCAGGCCGACCAGATCCACCGCAAGCTGCTCGCCCACCTCTTCAACGGCACCTACGAGGCAATAGAGGTGCTGAAGCTCAAGCAGATCGTGGATGTGCTGGAGGAAGCGGCCGACGCCTTCGAGCACGTGGCGAACACGGTGGAGACCATCGCCGTCAAGGAGTCCTGACCTCTTCATGGACACCTTCGCTCTGGTCGTGACCATCGGGGTCGCGCTCTTCTTCACGTACACCAACGGCTTCCACGACTCGGCGAACGCGATCGCGACGTCCGTGTCGACGCGCGCGCTGACGCCCCGGGCGGCGCTCGCGATGGCCGCCGTCATGAACCTGGCCGGCGCGTTCATGGGCTCCGGGGTCGCCAAGACCGTCAGCGAGGGGCTGATCGAGACGCCCGAGGGCTCGAAGGGGATGGGGATCCTCTTCGCCGCGCTCGTGGGCGCGATCGTCTGGAACCTCATCACCTGGTACTTCGGTCTGCCGTCCTCGTCGTCGCACGCGCTGTTCGGCGGCATGGTGGGGGCCGCGCTCGCCGGGAGCACGACCGTGTACTGGCACGGGGTCGTCGACAAGATCGTCATCCCCATGTTCCTGTCGCCGGTCATCGGCCTGGTCTCCGGTTATCTGGTGATGACCGCGATCATGTGGATCTTCCGGCGGGCCAACCCGCACAAGGCGAAGCGCGGTTTCCGGATCGCGCAGACGGTGTCGGCGGCGGGCATGGCGCTGGGGCACGGTCTGCAGGACGCCCAGAAGACGATGGGCATCGTGGTGATGGCGCTGGTCATCGCCGATGTCGAGGACTACGGCGACCCGATCCCGGTGTGGGTGAAGATCGCCTGTGCGCTGATGCTGTCCGCGGGGACGTACGCCGGTGGCTGGCGGATCATGCGGACCCTGGGACGCAAGATCATCGAGCTGGATCCGCCGCAGGGGTTCGCCGCGGAGACGACCGGTGCGTCGATCATGTTCGGGTCGGCGTTCCTGTTCCACGCGCCGATCTCCACGACGCACGTCATCACGTCGTCGATCATGGGTGTCGGGGCCACGAAGCGGGTGAACGCCGTGCGCTGGGGCGTCGCGCGCAACATCATCATGGGCTGGTTCATCACCATGCCGGCCGCCGCTGTGGTGGCCGCGGTGTCGTTCTGGCTGGTGAATCTCCTGTTCCTGTAGGGCGTGAAAGCTGGAAGGGCCCGCCCCCGTTGTCGGGGGCGGGCCCTTGTGCTCCTCGCGGTGGCACCGCCATGCAGCACCGCGAGGGGATCGGGAGGCGTGGCTAGCCGAAGCGGCCGGAGATGTAGTCCTCCGTGGCCTGGACCGACGGGTTGGAGAAGATGCGCTCCGTGTCGTCGATCTCGATCAGCTTGCCGGGCTGGCCGACGGCCGCCAGGTTGAAGAACGCCGTGCGGTCGGAGACGCGCGCCGCCTGCTGCATGTTGTGCGTCACGATGACGATCGTGAAGCGCTCCTTCAGCTCGCCGATCAGGTCCTCGATCGCGAGGGTGGAGATCGGGTCGAGGGCGGAGCAGGGCTCGTCCATGAGCAGGACGTTCGGCTCGACCGCGATCGCCCGCGCGATGCACAGGCGCTGCTGCTGGCCGCCGGAGAGCCCGGAGCCCGGCTTGTTCAGGCGGTCCTTGACCTCGTTCCAGAGGTTGGCGCCCCGCAGGGACTTCTCGACGACGTCGTCCAGGTGCGACTTCTTGTACTTGCCGTTGAGGCGCAGGCCGGCCGCCACGTTGTCGTAGACCGACATCGTCGGGAACGGGTTCGGGCGCTGGAAGACCATGCCGACCTCGCGGCGCACGGCGACCGGGTCGATGCCGGTGCCGTAGAGGTTCTCGTCGTCCAGCATGACCTTGCCGTCCACCCGGCCGCCCGGGGTGACCTCGTGCATGCGGTTGAGCGTGCGCAGGAAGGTGGACTTGCCGCAGCCGGACGGGCCGATGAAGGCCGTCACGGAGCGGGGCTCGACGGTCATCGAGATGTCCTCGATGGCCAGGAAGGAGCTGTAGTAGGCGTTGAGGCCGCTGACATCTATGCGCTTGGCCATGGGTATCACTGCTTCTCTCGGGTCAGGTCGCTGACTGTTTCCGCCGGTCGCGTCAGCGACCCGTCTTCGGTGCCTTCCAGCGCGCGATGCCGCGGGCCGCCAGGTTGAGGATCATGATGAACGCGATGAGCGTCAGGGCCGCCGCCCAGGCACGGTCGTAGGCAGGGTCGGAGCCCGCGCTGTACTGGAGGTAGATGTACATCGGCAGCGACTCCTGCGGATCCTGGAACGGGTTCGCGTTGATGAAGTCGGTGCCCCAGACCAGCAGCAGCACGGGGGCCGTCTCGCCGGTGATGCGGGCGACGGCCAGCATGACGCCGGTGACGATGCCGCCGATCGACGTCGGCAGGACCACCTTGAGGATCGTGCGCCACTTGGGCACGCCCAGGGCGAGCGACGCCTCGCGCAGCTCGTTCGGGACGAGCTTGAGCATCTCCTCGGTGGACCGGACGACCACCGGGATCATCAGGATGCACAGGGCGAAGGAACCGGCGATGCCGGACGGGCCCATGTCGAGGATCAGGACCCACAGGCTGAGGACGAACAGACCCGCGACGATCGACGGGATGCCCGTCATGACGTCGACGAAGAAGGTGACGGCCTTGGCGAGCCGGCCACGGCCGTACTCGACCAGGTAGATCGCGGTGAGCACGCCGATCGGCACGGAGAACAGGGTGGCGAGGCCGACCTGCTCCAGGGTGCCGAGGATGGCGTGGTAGATGCCGCCGCCGGGCTCGCTGTCGGCGACCACGCCCATCGAGTGGCTCAGGAAGTAGCCGTCGAGGACCTTCACACCCTGCTTCACGGTCTCCCAGATCAGGGAGAGCAGCGGGATCAGCGCCAGCAGGAAGGCGACCCAGACCATGCTGGTCGCCACCCGGTCCTTGGCCTGGCGCACGCCCTCGACGCGCGCCGAGATGCCGTACGAGCCGGCGACGAAGAGCACCGCGGCGATCAGCGCCCACTGGATGCTGCTGTTCAGCCCGGCCGCGGCGCTGATGCCCAGGCCGGCGAGGACCGAGCCGCCGGCGACCGCCCAGGGGAACCACTTGGGCAGGGTCGCGCCGCGCAGGGAACCGCGGCTCTTGGGGGTAAGGGTTGCGTGGCTCATGCGTTGGCCCCCGAGTACTCCTTGCGGCGGGCGATGATCATGCGGGCCGCGCCGTTGACCGCCAGGGTGATGACGAACAGCACCAGGCCGGAGGCGATCAGCGCGTCCTGGCCCATCACGGTCGCCTCGTTGAACTTGCTGGCGATGTTCTGCGCGAAGGTGCCGCCGCCCGGGTCGAGCAGGCTGGGGCTGATGTCGAAGGTCGGCGAGAGGACCATCGCGACGGCCATGGTCTCGCCGAGCGCGCGGCCGAGGCCGAGCATCGAGGCGGAGATGACGCCGGAGCGGCCGAAGGGGATCACCGACATCCGGATGACCTCCCAGCGCGTGGCGCCGAGGGCCAGGGCGGCCTCCTCGTGCATGCGCGGGACCTGCCGGAAGACCTCACGGCTGACGTTGGTGATGATCGGCAGGATCATGATCGCGAGCAGGATGCCCACGGTGAACAGCGAGCGCGGCGCGCCGCCGTTCCACTCCAGGATCCCGGTCCAGCCGAGGTACTGGTCCAGCCAGCCGTAGAGCCCGTTCAGGTGCGGCACGAGGACGAGCGCGCCCCACAGGCCGTAGACGATCGAGGGCACGGCGGCGAGCAGGTCGATCACATAGGAGATCGGGCCGCCCAGCGCGCGCGGCGCGTAGTGCGTGATGAACAGGGCGATGCCGACCGCGACCGGGACCGCGATGATCATGGCGATGATCGACGACACGACGGTGCCGAAGGCCAGGACCGCGATGCCGAACTCGGCCGGGACGCCGCTCGGGTTCCACTCGAAGGTGGTGAAGAAGTTGGCCTCGTCCTCGCTGATCGCGAGGGTGGCGCGGTAGGTGAGGAAGGCCGCGATGGCGGCCATGATGACCAGCACCAGGATGCCGGACCCGCGGGAGAGCCCGAGGAAGATCCGGTCGCCGGGGCGGGTGGCGCCGCGGGCGGCGCGCTGGTCCCCGGGGGT
>NZ_QHJH01000287.1 GCF_003947455.1 Streptomyces sp. WAC 04229
CCGCCCCCGGACCCCCGCTGTCGGCCTGGACGGCCTCGTCCTCAAACGCCGGACGGGCTGGAATGCCCGCGCGTATCGCCAACGCCGCGGGTGCCCGTTCGCACAGGCCCAGGCACGGGGAGCGTTCGACCTTGACGCCGCTCCCCGGGCCCAGGCGTGCCTCCACCGCCGCGCACAGCTCGCCCGCGCCCGCCGTCGTGCACGCCAGGTCGGTGCAGACGTGGAGCACCGTCGCGGGGCGGGGGCGGACCGAGAACATGGCGTAGAAGGTGGCGACGCCGTAGGCCTCGGCCGGCGGCACGGTCAGGCGGCGGCACAGGTAGTCCAGGGCGCCCTCGCTGATCCAGCCGATCCGGTCGTTGAGGGCGTGCAGACCGGGCAGCAGCAGGTCGCGGCGGTCCCGGGCCTCGCGGCCGCCGCGGGCCCACCGCAGGTCGGCATCGGAGCGGTCGGCGCCCTCCCAGGACGACTCGGGCGGGCCGAGCAGGGCGTCCACGGCCGCGCGTTCCTCGTCCGTCGGCTTGCCGTCACCGAAGCGCAGGTCCACCGGTGCTCACCTTCTCGATCCGGATCGCCGAGGCCTTGAACTCCGCCGTCCCGGCGATGGGGCAGTTGGCCTCGATGGTCAGCTGGTTGGTGTCCACCTCGTCGGGAAAGTGGAAGCTCATGAAGGCCAGCCCGGGGCGCAGCGCCGTGTCGACCCAGACGGGCGCGAGCAGCGAGCCGCGCCGCGAGGTCACCCGCACCTCCTCGCCGACCACCACCCCGTAGCGCTCGGCGTCCTCCGGGCACAGCTCGACGGACTCCCCACGGCGCAGCGGGGAGGCGTAACCGCCGCTCTGCACACCGGTGTTGTAGGAGTCGAGGCGCCGGCCGGTGGTGAGCCGGATCGGGTACTCCTCGTCGGTGAGGTCCACGGGCGGGTCGTGCGCCACGATCCCGAAGGGCGCGGGCAGACCGCGCAGGGCCGGGTCCGGCTCCCACAACCTGCCGTGCAGATAGGTGGGTTCCAGGGCCTCGGTGCTCGGGCACGGCCACTGGATGCCCTGGTGCTCCTCCAGGCGGGCGTACGTCATCCCGTGGTGGTCCGGGGACAGGGAGCGCAGCTCGTTCCAGACCGCCTCGGCGTCCGCGTACTTCCAGTCGTGGCCGAGGCGGGTCGCGAGATCGCAGAGGATGTCGATGTCCTCCCGGGCCTCACCGGGCGGGGTCACGGCCCGGCGGACGCGCTGCACCCGGCGCTCGCTGTTCGTGGTGGTGCCGTCGGTCTCCGCCCAGCCGGCCGTCGCCGGCAGGACCACGTCGGCGAGTTCGGCGGTCTTCGTCAGGAAGATGTCCTGGACGACGAGGAAGTCCAGGGCCCGCAGCCGGCGGATCGCCTGTTCGCTGTCCGCCTCCGACTGGGCCGGGTTCTCGCCGATGCAGTAGACGGCCCGCAGCGAGCCCTCCTCCATCGCCTCGAACATCTCGGTCAGGGTGAGGCCGTGGTGCGGCTGGACGACCGTGTCCCAGGCCGACTCGAACTTCAGCCGGACCTCCGGGTCCAGCACGTCCTGGAAGCCGGGCAGCCGGTTGGGGATGGCGCCCATGTCCCCGCCGCCCTGCACGTTGTTCTGGCCGCGCAGCGGCTGGAGGCCCGAGCCGTAGCGGCCGACGTGGCCGGTGAGCAGGGAGAGGTTGATCAGGGCGCGGACGTTGTCGGTGCCGTTGTGGTGCTCGGTGATGCCGAGGGTCCAGCACAGCTGGGCGCGCTCGGCGCGGGCGTAGGCGTGCGCCAGATCGCGGATGGCGGCCGCCGGTACGCCCGTCACCTTCTCGGCGAGGGAGAGCGTCCAGGGCTCGACCAGCGCCCGGTACTCGGCGTAGCCGGTGGTGGCCCGTTCGATGAACGCCTCGTTGGCCAGCCCGGCGTGGATGATCTCGCGGCCGATCGCGTGCGCCAGCGGGATGTCCGTGCCCACGTTGGGCCCGAGCCAGCTCTCCGCCCACTCGGCGGTGGAGGTGCGGCGCGGGTCGACGGCGTACATCCGGGCGCCGGCCCGGATGCCCTTCAGCACGTGCTGGAAGAAGATCGGGTGCGCGAAACGGGCGTTGGAGCCCCACATCACGATCAGGTCGGTGTGCTCGACCTCCTCGTACGACGACGTTCCGCCGCCCGAGCCGAAGGCGGCCGACAGGCCCGCGACGCTGGGGGCGTGGCAGGTGCGGTTGCAGGAGTCGACGTTGTGGGTGCCCATGACCACCCGGGCGAACTTCTGCGCCACGTAGTTCATCTCGTTGGTGGCCCGGGCGCAGGAGAACAGCCCGAAGGCGCCGCGCGCCGCGGCCAGGCCCCGGGCGGTGCGGTCCAGCGCCTCGTCCCAGGTTGCGGGGCGGAAGGGCGCGTCGCGCGAGTCCCGGACGAGGGGATGGGTGAGGCGGGTGTAGGTCTTCGGGTTCCGGTCCCGGCGGTTTCGTTGGCGTAGGCTCATGCGGCGCTCCTCAGCGCGAGCAGGTCCGACAGGGCGTGCACGGTGCGCAGGGTCGGCACCGGGACCCCGGTGATCTCCGCCAGCTCGACGACGGCCGCGAGCAGCACGTCCAGTTCGAGCGGCTTGCCGCGCTCCAGGTCCTGGAGCGTGGAGGTGCGGTGGTCGCCGACCCGCTCGGCGCCCGCGAGGCGGCGTTCGATGGAGACGCCGACCTCGCAGCCGAGCGCGGCGGCCACCGACAGCGTCTCGGTCATCATGGTCTCGATGACCTGCCGGGTGCCGCCGTGCAGGCACATCTGCCGCATGGTGGCGCGGGCCAGGGCGCTGATCGGGTTGAAGGAGATGTTGCCCAGCAGCTTCAGCCAGATGTCGCTCCGCAGGTCGGGCTCGACCGGGCACTTGAGGCCACCCGCGCGCATCGCCTCGCTGAACGCCAGACACCGTGCCGAGACACCGCGGGCGGGCTCGCCCACGGAGAACCGGGTGCCTTCCACGTGCCGGACGACGCCCGGCTGTTCGAGTTCGGTGGCCGCGTAGACCACGCAGCCCACGGCCCGTTCGGGCGCGAGCACGGCGCTGACCGCGCCCGCCGGGTCCACGCTCTCCAGCCGGCGCCCGTCGTAGGGGCCGCCGTGGCCGTGGAAGTACCACCAGGGAATGCCGTTCTGGGCGGCCACGACCGCCGTGGTGCCGTGCAGCAGCGGCTCGATCAGCGGCCCGCACGCCGCGTACGAGTTGGCCTTCAGGCCCAGGAACACGTAGTCGGCCGGGCCGACTTCGCCCGGGTCGTCGGTGGCGCGGGGGTGCGCGGTGAAGTCGCCGCGCGGGCTGCGTACCTGTACTCCGTACTGCCTCATGGCCGCCAGATGCGGTCCACGGGCGATGAGATGCACGTCGGCGCCCGCACGGTGGAGCGCGGCACCGACGTAGGCGCCGATCGCCCCGGCGCCGAGGACTGCGACTTTCATGACGGGAAGCTCCGTTCGGTCGAGGGATACCGCGGAACTGCCGAACGAGATGTCGACGAAATATTGTCTACAGTATGGAGGTTGGCGCAGCAAGGCTTTGTGCAGCACTAGTGGTTGTCCGCTCAACAGTCTTCTCAAGCGCTTTGCCAGTCCATACGGTTGGGGACCCATGAGTCCCCCCGTCGCACCCCCGGGCTGGAGCCGCTGGCTCGTTCCCCCGGCAGCTCTCTCGATCCACCTCTCCATCGGTCAGGCCTACGCCTGGTCCGTGTTCAAACCGCCGCTGGAATCCGCGCTCGGCCTCAGCGGCACCCAGAGCGCGCTGCCCTTCCAGCTCGGCATCGTCATGCTCGGCCTGTCGGCCGCGTTCGGCGGCACGCTCGTGGAACGGCACGGCCCGCGCTGGGCGATGACGGTCGCCCTGGTCTGCTTCTCGTCCGGCTTCCTGCTCTCCGCGCTCGGCGCGGCCGTGGAGCAGTACTGGCTGATCGTCCTCGGCTACGGCTTCGTCGGCGGCATCGGTCTCGGCATCGGCTACATCTCGCCGGTCTCGACCCTGATCAAGTGGTTCCCGGACCGGCCGGGCATGGCCACCGGCATCGCCATCATGGGCTTCGGCGGCGGCGCCCTCATCGCGTCGCCCTGGTCGGCGCAGATGCTGGAGTCCTTCGGCACCGACAGCTCGGGGATCGCGCTCGCCTTCCTCGTGCACGGACTGGTGTACGCCGTCTTCATGCTGCTCGGCGTGCTGCTGGTGCGGGTGCCGCGCCCCAAGGAGCGGGCGGACGGCACCCCGGTCGCCCTGGAGGGCGTGCAGGTCTCGGCCCGCGCCGCCCTGCGCACCCCGCAGTTCTGGCTGCTGTGGGTCGTGCTCTGTATGAACGTGACGGCCGGCATCGGCATCCTGGAGAAGGCCGCGCCGATGATCACGGACTTCTTCGCCGACACCTCCACACCGGTGTCGGTGACCGCGGCCGCGGGCTTCGTCGCCCTGCTGTCGGCGGCCAACATGGCGGGCCGGATCGGCTGGTCCTCGACCTCCGACCTGATCGGACGCAAGAACATCTACCGCGTCTACCTGGGCGTCGGTGCGGTGATGTACGCGCTGATCGCCCTGTTCGGCGACGCCTCCAAGCCGCTGTTCGTCCTGTGCGCCCTGGTCGTGCTCTCCTTCTACGGCGGCGGCTTCGCTACCGTCCCCGCCTATCTGAAGGACCTCTTCGGCACCTACCAGGTGGGCGCCATCCACGGCCGGCTGCTCACCGCCTGGTCCACCGCCGGTGTGCTCGGCCCGCTGATCGTGAACTGGATCGCCGACCGGCAGGAGGAGGCCGGACGGCACGGCTCCGCCCTGTACGGCACCTCCTTCGTCATCATGATCGGGCTGCTGGTGGTCGGCTTCGTCGCCAACGAACTCGTCCGCCCCGTCCACGCCCGCCACCACCTGCCCACCACCGAGGCACCGAAGGAGGCCGCCGATGTCCCCCGAGAGCAGCCAGAGTCCGCCTGACGTGCCCGACCGGCGGCCGCTGATCGCCTTCACCTGGCTCTGGGTGGGCGCACCGCTCGCCTATGGGCTGTACGAACTCGTCCGCAAGGCGACCCAGCTCTTCACCGGGTAGCCGAAGCCGACGTGGACGGACGGGGGAGGACGGGAACGGGTGTCCCGTCGGCGCCGGGATGCTGACCGAAGCCGACAAGCCGGACGCCCGTTTCCTGTCGTATCACCTGCCGTCGTACCCGTCGGTCACTGATCACACTGGTGGATCCCGTACCCGAGGCAGCGAGGACTCCACCCATGCACCAAGGCTCCCGGATCACCGCCGTCGGCCACTACCAGCCCGCCCGGGTCCTGACCAACGAGGACCTGGCGGGCATGGTCGACACCAGTGACGAGTGGATCAGGAGCCGGGCGGGAATCCGGACCCGGCGGATCGCCGGGCCGGACGAGCCGGTCGACGAGCTGGCCGGCCACGCCGCCGCCAAGGCGCTCGCCTCGGCCGGTCTGACCCCCGCCGACGTGGACATGGTCGTGGTCGCCACCTCCACCGCGATCGACCGCTCCCCGAACACCGCCGCCCGCGTCGCGGCCCGCCTCGGCATGCCGGGCCCCGCCGCGCTGGACCTCAACGTCGTGTGCGCGGGCTTCACGCACGCCCTGGCCACGGCCGACCACGCGGTCCGGGCCGGTTCGTCGAGCCGGGCGCTGGTCATCGGCGCGGACAAGATGTCCGAGGTGACCGACTGGACCGACCGCACCACCTGCGTGCTGGTCGGCGACGGGGCGGGGGCCGCGGTCGTGGAGGCCTGCGCGCCGGGCGAGGAGCCCGGGATCGGCCCCGTGCTGTGGGGCTCGGTGCCCGAGATGGGCAACGCGGTCCGCATCGAGGGCACGCCCCCGAGATTCGCCCAGGAGGGCCAGAGCGTCTACCGCTGGGCGACCACGCGGCTGCCCGCCATCGCCCGCCAGGCCTGCGAGCGCTCCGGCCTCGACCCCGCCGACCTCGCGGCGATCGTCCTGCACCAGGCCAACCTGCGCATCATCGAACCCCTCGCCGCGAAGATCGGCGCGCCCCACGCCGTGGTCGCCCGGGACGTCGTCGAGTCCGGCAACACCTCCGCGGCGAGCATCCCCCTCGCCCTCTCCAAGCTGGTCGAGCGCGGCGAGATCACCACCGGCGACCCGGTCCTGCTCTTCGGCTTCGGCGGCAACCTCTCCTACGCCGGACAGGTCGTCCGCTGCCCCTGAACACCCCCGCCCC
>NZ_QHJH01000288.1 GCF_003947455.1 Streptomyces sp. WAC 04229
CTCACCCGCGCCTACCGGCCGCAGACCAATGGCAAGGTCGAACGCTTCAACCGCACCCTGCTCGATGAGTGGGCCTACCTGCGGCCCTACACCAGCAACCACGAACGGTCCGAAGCTCTGACAGACTCCTGCACACCTACAACCACCACCGCTGCCACACCGCACTCGGCGGCCACCCACCGATCAGCCGCGTGAACAACCCTGCGGGTCAATACAACTAGAGCGTGCCCCGTGGTCTTTGGGCGGCAGCGCTTAAGCGACTTCGGTCTCTCGCTCGATGGCCTTGAGGCGGTTCTTCAGGCGGTAGCTGGGGCCGTTGATGGAGATCACTTCGCAGTGGTGCAGGAGGCGGTCGAGGATGGCGGTGGCCAGGACCTCGTCGCCGAACACCTGTCCCCATTCGCTGAAGGTCTTGTTTGAGGTCAGGATGATCGAGCCCTTCTCGTAGCGCTTCGAGATCACCTGGAAGACCAAGTTCGCCTCGGCTCGTTCCAGCGGCTGGTATCCGACTTCATCGACGACGAGGACGCTGGGCCGCTGGTAGGTGCCGAGCTTACTGGTCAGACGGCCGGCGGCCTCGGCGGCTTTGAGGTGGCGGACCATGTCGTCGAGGCTGGTGAAGTAGATCGAGTAGCCGGCCCGGCAGGCCGTGACCGCCAGGGCGACAGCGATATGCGTCTTGCCCACCCCGGGCGGCCCCAGCAGGGCGGCGTTCGCCTTGGCCTCGACGAACGACAGGGTGGCGAGGTCTTTGACCTTGCGCGGGTCGAGGTCGGGCTGGAAGGAGAAGTCGTACTCGTCCAGAGTCTTGTGGTGGGGCAGCCGGGACAGCCGCAGGCCCTGGCGGAAGCGGCGGTCGTGGCGGACGGCAAGTTCCTGGGACAGCACCAGATCGAGGAAGTCGAGATAGCCCATCTTGCCCTCGTCAGCCCGCCGGATGTACTCGCTGATGGTCTCGGTCAGGTGGGGCAGGCCGAGTTTGCCGGCTGTGTTGCGGATGCGCGTGGAGACCAGCTCGCTCAAGACATTTCCCTCGTGCTCGGGTGGGTGGTGAAGGGACGGGTGCCGGTCAGTTCGTCATAGACCGACAGTGGACGGCGGCCGACCTCGATGCGGGTGGCCGCGGCCCGGTTCAGCAGGGCCTGCAGCGGGCCGGCTTCTTCGCCCCGAGGCTGCGGGCGGGGCCGGGGCTGGACGTCGCCGGTGGTGGTCCGGCGTCCCTTGCCGGTCGGCAGGCCGTCCCAGTGCTGTTCCTCGACGACGCGGACGCCGCGGCCGACCGCCCGCGGATGCATCGCCAGCAGCGTTCCGCCGTCGGTGCCAGGATCGGTGGAGTGCAGCATGACCTGGGACTTCGCTGCCCGGATCTCGACCAGCTGACGGGGACGGACCTTACGGGCGGGCACCGAGTAGAGATTGCCGCCGAAGGCGACCAGGCAGTCCTTGCCGACCGGCCGCAAGTGCCGCTCGGCCACCAGATACGGAGTTAGCGGCAGCGGCTTGAGGGCTGCGTGGTCGCGGGCCGCCCGCTCGCCGATGACCTCCCGGTGGGTCTTGTGGATCTGGTCCCGCCGCCGGGGCACCCAGGCCGCGAACGCGGCGTCCATCTCCTCGACGGAGGAGAAGGCTCTCCCGGACAGGACGTGGTCGCGGACGATGAGGACCTGGCGTTCGACGCGGCCCTTGCCGGTGGGCCGGTAGGCGGCCAGGACGTCGATGTCGAAGTCGTAGTGGCCGGCGAAGCCGACCGCTTCCGGGTGCAGCGGACCGCCTCGCCGGGGGCGACGTGGCGTCGGACGACGGTCTTGGTCCGGTCGTAGACGATCGTCATCGGGACCCCGCCGAAGTGGGCGAACGCACGGCGGTGGCAGTCGAAGAAGGTTTGCAGGTCCTGGCTCGTGGTGAAGCAGCAGAACGGATCGCGCGAGTACGACAGCGTCATGTGGAAGGAGTAGACCTTCCCGATGCCCATGTGGGAAAGGATCTTGCCCTCGTCGCCCCAGTCCACTTGAGCCTGGGCGCCCGGGATCACCTCGAACCGCCGGTGCATGCCCGCCAGCTCTTTCGGCGTGATGCCGAGTTCCTCGGCGATCCGGGGCCGGGCTTCCTGGACGTAGAGCTTGGTCCGCTGGTAGTTGCCGGTGAACCCGTACTCCGCGGCCAGCCGCTCGTGGATGACAGCGGCCTTCAGCAGGATCTCCGCCCGCAGCATCGAGTCGACCAGCGGCGCGAACTCGTCGATCACCCTGGGCCGGGACCGGCCGTTCGGCGACCGGCGCGGAGGCGAGGCGGGTCCATCGGCTGACAGATACTTGCTGACCGTCCGCCAGTTCAGGCCGGTCTCCTTGGCGACCTCGGTCAGGCTCATGGCTCCGGACTCGACCAGGCCACGAAAGCGCCGTAGTTCCAGCCAGCGCTGCGGATCCAGGACCACGGCCACCCCATCTCTGCGACCTCGACCAACAGGCAGCAGAGTGCCGAATCCCGAACCTCAGCACATCAGGAACTCTGCACGTTCATCCGTACGCGGCCATGCACGTTCACGTGTACGCCGACACCGCCCCCCGGTGCGAGACCGGTGTCCGTCGCGTCGTCGTCCTCGCTTGCGGCGGGGGCGGGTTCAAGTCGGGGGCCGTCCTGAGCGCTGTCTGACCGGACCGGCCGCGGGAACGGTATCTCCGGTGTTCGGGCGGCCATCTTGGGTGTGGGCGACGGACGACGGGCAGTTCTGGAAGGGTGCGGCGTGGGACGGGCGCGGCCCGAAGTCGTCCCCGCCCTGCAGACCGGCCGGGGGTCACCCCCGTGTGCGCGACGGGGCAACCGGCTTCGGACGCTACGGCGCCTGGGGAGACGCGGAAGCGGAGTCGCGGCCCGCGTGCTCGGCTCCCGCACTGGCGGCGTTGCCTCCCTGGTCATTCCCTGGTGCGGCGACCCTCGTGTCGTCGGTTCATGCGTTGACGCAACGCACTGTGTATTGCTTCAATGCACTTGTTGCTGTTGCTGTTGCTGTTGCTGTGCTGTCGCAGGAGTGGCAGTGCTTGGGTGTTCAGTGAGGTCGATCGTTGCTGCCGTCCGTCGAGCTGGTGGATTCCGAGGAGTCCACTGTCGAGGTGTTCACCCGCAGTCAGGCGGCCCATGTTTTGGGCGTGTCTGCCAATACCGTCGGTAAGCTGCTCGGCAGTGGGTTTCTTCGGGACCTGCAGGCGGCTCGTGTGTGCGCGCTGGCGCGGGCCCCGCACGTGAGTGTTGTCCAGGGTGTACTTCCGGTGCTGCGTACTGCTGCGGCCGTATGTCCTGCTGACGGGGACGACGACCGTGACTTCATCGGTGACTCGCCCGATCTGAGCGATGAGCAGTTTCTTCGGGCCTCTCGCCAGTGGTGGCGGTGTGATCCGGAGACGATTGTGGCTGCCGGGGTGCTGCCTGTGGCCGTGGCCGGGTGGGTGACGGGTGTCCTTGCGGTCCAAGGCCATGAGGGAACCCGGCACGGGGGGCGGGGCGAGGTGCGGCATTCTTTCACCGCTACCGTCGCCGGCCGGGTCGGAGCCCTCGACGCACCGGCGACTTTCCGGGTGCTGGCCACGGACCGGGCGGTGGCGGACCTGACCGGCACCTTGCTCGGTGCGCGGGTGCATACGGCCGTGTCGGGCGGTCCGATCGCTTACCTGAGAGTCCAGCCCGCTGTGGGGGAGAACGCGTGAGCGACTTCGAGTCCATTGATGCCCTGGTGGCCGGCGCCCGTCAGGAGGTCCCGCTTCCCCCGGCCGGGGAGAGGCGCGATCTGCGGGAGAAGCTGAACCTGTCCCGCGCCCAGGTCGCGCAGGTACTTGGTGTCAGCCCGTCCACGGTCGGGGGCTGGGAGTCGGGCCGTGCCCCGAACGGCGAAGTCAGGGAAAGGTACGCCTACTTCCTCGACGCGGCGCGCGCTGGACTGCAGGCCCGGGATGCAGCGGCGGCGGCCGAGGACACCGGCTCCCACTCGGAGGATGCCGTCGAGGATGAAACCGTGGGCCCGGCACAGGACGCCGGCACCGACGACGTAGAGGCTCTTCCCGAGCCGCGTCCTTGCGTGTTGTGCGGGCTTCCCGCCGGCCACCAGGTCGCCGGGTTCCCTCAGCACCTCGACGCCGCCGACTGCTGTGTCGCTGCGGCCCCTGCCAACCCCGCCGCTTGCGCACCGCAACCGGCGGCCGCACAGGCTACTGAGGGCCGGCACCGTACGCCCCGGGAGCCGCGTCCCGCCGGTCGCACCCAAAAAGGCCCGAACATCAGAATCGTCCCGGCCGGGCGCCGGGCACAGCCGGCCGACGCCGCCACGCCCGACCTGATCGGCCAAGCCGTGACACGGGCGGTGGCCGAGCACGCCGGTGACCTCGAGAAAGCCACAGAAGCGCTGATCAAGCGGGCGATTCCGGATGCGATGGCACTACTGGAATCCACCCGCATCGGTGGACGGTACGACATCGTCGCTCACCCGTGGCTGCCCGACATCCTGCGTAAACAAAGCGCCCGCGGCGCCGACCACATCTGGGAGGCCCGCCCCAAATGGACGAGGCCCGGCCTACCGCCGCACGAGCACGAGGTGACCGCCCTCGACATCAACGGCGCCTACCTGAGCGCGCTCAAGACCTGGCTGCCGCTCGGGCAGCTGCAGCACTCCACCGGCAACCACCACGACCGCCGCCGTGCCGGCCTTCACCTGATCACCCCGCCGGTGTGGGAGCACGGCACGGTGCTGCCCAACCCGATCGGCAACCGTGACGAACCCGGTCCCCTGTGGGTGACCGAGCCGACGCTGCGCCTGCTGCTGCGGTTGTCCGGCCCGAAGTACGGCCTGTGCGACCCGCCGGAGATCCACGAGTCCTGGACCTCGGGAGCCACGGAAGGTCTGCTGGAGAAGTTCCGTGTGGCGATGAAGGATGCCCGGGACAGGGCGATCGCCGAGGAGGACGAGGTGATGCTGGCGTATGTGAAGGCGATGTACTCCAAATTCGTCTCTACCTTGGGTGAGTCCAACTTCAACCGTGAGATCTACCGTACCGACTGGATGCACATCATCCGCAGCCAGGCCTTCGTGAACCTGTGGCTCAAGGCGCACCGGGCCTACGACCGGGGCCTGATGGTTGTACGCGTGATGGGAACCGACGAGTTGCACGTCATCGGCGACTGGCGGGCGGTGTTCCCGGAGGGCCGCGGCCTCACCGAGGTGAAGGTCAAGGATCTGTACGCCGTGGGAGCGGATCCCGGAAGCGGTGCTTGAGGACGTGTTCCGCACGCCGCGCGCCGGGGCAGTGCGGCGGTTCATTGCTTTGCACTTGCCGGACGTCCACGATGGTGAGGGGGCACTCCCGAACTCAGGATCGCGTAATCTCGGCATGATCAGACGTGTGTGTCGGGTTCTGCCGGCGTTGTGCAAGCAGGGGAGGTGAAGGTGCCGGAGCGGAACATTGATTTCGGCATGCATGGTGCGCGTGGCATCAAGGGACACGAAGCCGTCGCGCGTCAGTTGGACAGGCTTGCCGGCTTCGTCGCCACGCCGGTCTCGGAACGTCGTGGCCTGCTCGCGCGCCTGCGTTACCTCACTCGCACCGTGCACGCCCGCCAGGCGGCCCGCGGGGCCGGTCTCACCGTCACTGACCGTACGCTCAGGGCGTGGCTGGACGGCAAGCGCAGCCCTTCGAAGAAGAACCTCGAGCGCATTGATACGGCCTACCGGACGGTGCGCCGTCGCAACGTCTCCCGCTACCTGCTGGCGCGTCTCAATCGCGGGGGCAGGGGCACCCGGGTGGAGCTGCATCCGCTCAACCAGTCTCATGTGCCGCGGCCGCGTCAGCGCGAGCTGGGTTTGCGAACACTCAATGTGCGGCACTGGGACCGCGTCGTCGAGGCCTGGAGTGACGACGACGACGAAGCACTGGACGAAGCCTGGGTGAGCGACGTCGTGGTCGATCTCGGCTCCGACTGGGGGCAGTACGAGTACGTGAGCAATATCGGCTTTGCGGCCTGAGTGGTGCTCATTTTTGTGGTGGTTGGGGGAGTTCGACGGTGATGTTGAGTCCGCCGGTGGTGCGTGGGTGGAGGGTGAGGGTTCCGTTGTGTGCGGTGGTGATGGTTTTGACGAGGGCGAGGCCGAGGC
>NZ_QHJH01000289.1 GCF_003947455.1 Streptomyces sp. WAC 04229
GAGCAGACTCCTGCACTGGTCCCACTGGCGCAGCCGCCATCAGGCAACAGCCCGACGCAGCCACTACCGACGACGAACCGCCAACGAACCTGCTGGATAGATCACGAAACCACACTGGAGTACTAGGTGGGCTTCGTCATCCGGCGTCGCTGGGCTGCCCACAGCGCCTTCTGGGTGAGCAGGGTCAGGGTGCCGGCCAGGATGATGGCGACCAGGTTGAGCACGAGCTGCTCGCTCGAGCGCAACGCCTGGTGGGTGTCGTCGTAGAAGAGGGCCACGGCCGCGTTCGCGGCCGCCGGGACGGTCGTCACCGAGATGGCGACGCCGACCAGGGCACCCGACTTGGCGGACGTCAGGGACAGCGTCCCCGCGGCCCCGGCCAGGACCGCCACCACGAACGAGAACCAGTCGGGGGCGTAGACGAACCCGGTGTTGGGGCGGTCGCCCTCCAGCCCGGCCTCGCTGAACAGGTTGAACGCGTCCATCATCCAGCTGAAGCCCACCGTCACCGCCATCGCCACCGCGAAGCCCACCAGCAGGGCGGTCAGTGAGCGCAGGGCGAGCCGCGGGGCCCGTTGGACGATCGCGGTGCAGACGCCGGCGAGGGGGCCGAACTCCGGGCCGACCGCCATCGCGCCCACGATCAGGATCGCGTTGTCCAGCACCACACCGCAGGCCGCGATCATCGTGGCCAGCGTGATGAAGGCGACGTAAGTGACGGAGAGGGTCGACTCCTCGTGCGTCGCCTCCTCCAACTGCTCCCACAGCACCGCGTCGGCGGGCTCGCCCGGGGCGTCCTTCTCCGCCTTGTCGGCGCGCTCGGAGAGGGACAGGTCGATGTTCTCCGCGGTGATGGCGCCGCAGCTGTCGATGCCCAACGACCGCAGGCCGCCGATGAGTTCGTCGCCCGCCTCGCGGGCCACGTCGCACATGACGACGTCCCCCTCGGGCTCGCGGGCGACGCCCGGCAGGACGACGAGATGAGTGGTGCCGACGGTACGGTCGATCAGGCGGACCACCTCGTCGGTCCGGTCGGCCGGGGTGATCAGGCGCAGATGCAGCATCCGGTATTTCTACCGTCGACCGGGCCCCGCGTCACAGCTTGCGCAGACTGAGGCGCTGCACCTTGTGGTCGGGGCCCTTGCGCAGGACGAGGGTGGCCCGGCCCCGGGTGGGGGCCACGTTCTCCACCAGGTTGGGCTTGTTGATGGTGCGCCAGGTGGTGCGGGCGTAGTCGAGGGCCTCCTCCTCCGACACCTGGGTGTACTTGCGGAAGTACGAGGACGGGTTCTGGAAGGCGGTCTCGCGCAGCTTCCGGAAGCGGCTGAGGTACCAGCGCTCGATGTCGTCGGTGCGGGCGTCGACGTACACGCTGAAGTCGAAGTAGTCGGCGAGCCCGACCCTGGTGCGGCCGTCCTTGCCGGGCAGCGCGGGCTGGAGCACGTTGAGGCCCTCGACGATCAGGATGTCGGGGCGGCGGACGACGAGTCTCTGGTCCGGGACGATGTCGTAGATGAGGTGGGAGTACACGGGTGCCGTGACCTCCGCCTTGCCCGCCTTGATGTCGGCGACGAAGCGGGTCAGGGCCCGGCGGTCGTACGACTCGGGGAAGCCCTTCCGGGACATCAGGCCGCGTTGCTCCAGCTCCCGCGTCGGCAGCAGGAAGCCGTCGGTCGTGACCAGTTCCACGCGCGGGTGCTCGGGCCAGCGGGACAGCAGCGCCTGGAGGAGGCGGGCGACGGTGGACTTGCCGACCGCGACCGACCCGGCGACCCCTATGACGAACGGGGTGCCGGACTGGGAGCCCTGCGCGCCGAGGAAGGTGTTCAGGGCGCCGCGCAGGCCGTCGGTGGCGCCGACGTAGAGGTTGAGGAGCCGGGACAGCGGGAGGTAGATGTCCCGCACCTCGTCGAGGTCGATGACGTCGCCGAGGCCGCGCAGCTTCTCGACCTCCTCGGCGGTCAGCGGCAGCGGCGTCTTCTCGCGCAGCGCGCTCCACTCGGTGCGGGTGAGGTCGACGTAGGGAGTCGCCTCCGGCCGGTGCCGGTGGGCGCTCCGCGGTATCGAGGGGACCGGAGAGATCACAGTCCATTGTTAACGGAGTTCGAACGGGGTGGCAGGTGGGCTGTGTCACGCCCGCGCCGGGGCGTCGCGGTGGAGATCACGCGGGCGTCACGGTCGGGTATCGGGTGGCGCAGTCCTGATCACCTGTCAGTCGGCTGTGTCTAGAGTCATCGCACGTTTGTGCGGATGTGCGTCCTGACGCCTGTGTGGACCTTCGAGAACATCCGCCGTCTTGAAGAAAGAGCCCGACGTGAGACTGAACGTCATCCGCCGTACCGCGCTCGCGGCCTCCGCCGCCGCCCTGGCCCTGCTCGTCACCGCCTGCGGATCCTCCGACGACGGCGGTGGCGACGGCAGTGGCGGCAAGGCGTCCGGCGACGGCAAGGACGCGGGCGGCGCGGCTGCTTCCGCGGCCCCGGCGCTCACCGCCGCCGAGCTGGAGAAGGCGGCCCTGGCGCAGGCGGACGTCAAGAACGGCAAGGTCACCAAGGTGTCGGCGGCCGACGACGTGGCCAAGGACAAGGTGAAGGGCGACAAGGCGGAGTGCGAGCCGCTCGCCTTCGCCGAGGCCGGCGTGCCCCTGGGCGAGCCGGCGGCGGCCGTCAAGCGGAGCTGGACCGAGGGTCCGAAGAAGCCGTCCGGCGACGCGGGCACCGAGGAGGCCATCGGCGCCGCGTTCGACCTGGACAAGGCGCTGGTGACGCTGGCGACCTACGACGACGGCGGTGCCGAGGCGGTGCTGAAGGACGTGAAGGAGGCGGCCGGCGCCTGCGCCGGTGGCTTCACCTTCACCGCAATGGGTGAACCGGCCAAGATCGCCAAGGTGGCGCAGGGAGAGGCGACCGGCGGGGCGGACGAGTCCGTCGCCATGACGATGACGATGGTCGGGGAGGACGGTGACGAGTTCCCGGTCAAGGTGTCCGTCACCCGCAAGGGCTCCACCGTCGCCACCTTCACCGTGCTCAATCTGGCCGCCGCCGGCACCGGGAAGGACTTCCCGTTCCCCACGGAGATCAGCGACGCGCAGCTCGCCAAGCTGGGCTGAGGTCGGCCGCCGGGGTGTTCGTACCCCGGTGGGAATTTCCGATTTCGGGCACGACAAGGCCGGTTCGGGATCGAATCTGATCGTAGGCTGCCGGTCATGTGCGGAATCGTGGGATACGTGGGGTCGCAGTCGGCGCTCGATGTCGTGATGGCCGGACTGAAGCGGCTCGAGTACCGGGGATACGACTCGGCGGGCGTGGCCGTGCTCGCGGACGGCGGCCTCGCCACCGCGAAGCGGGCCGGCAAGCTCGTCAACCTCGACAAGGAACTGTCCGAACACCCGCTGCCGTCCGCCGCGACCGGCATCGGCCACACCCGCTGGGCCACCCACGGCGGCCCCACCGACACCAACGCCCACCCGCACCTCGACAACGCGGGACGGGTGGCCGTGGTGCACAACGGCATCATCGAGAACTTCGCGCCCCTGCGGGCCGAGCTGGCCGAGCGCGGCCACGAACTGCCCTCCGAGACCGACACCGAGGTCGTCGCCCACCTGCTCGCCGAGGAGTTCTCCGCCTGCGCCGACCTCGCCGAGGCGATGCGGCTGGTGTGCCGGCGGCTGGAGGGCGCGTTCACCCTGGTCGCGGTGCACGCGGACGCGCCGGACGTGGTCGTCGGCGCCCGCCGCAACTCGCCGCTGGTGGTGGGCGTGGGGGAGGGCGAGTCCTTCCTCGCCTCGGACGTGGCGGCCTTCATCGCGCACACCCGGGACGCCCTCGAGCTGGGCCAGGACCAGGTCGTCGAGCTGCGCCGGGACGGTGTCACGGTCACCGGCTTCGACGGCAGCCCCGCCGAGGTCCGCTCGTACCACGTCGACTGGGACGCCTCGGCCGCCGAGAAGGCCGGCTACGACTACTTCATGCTCAAGGAGATCGCCGAGCAGCCCAAGGCGGTCGCCGACACCCTGCTGGGCCGCATCGACGGGTCCGGCACGCTGAGCCTGGACGAGGTGCGCATCCCGCCGGGGGTGCTGCGCGAGGTCGACAAGGTCGTCATCGTCGCCTGCGGTACGGCCTTCCACGCCGGGCTGATCGCCAAGTACGCCATCGAGCACTGGACGCGGGTCCCCTGCGAGGTGGAGCTGGCCAGCGAGTTCCGCTACCGCGACCCGATCCTCGACCAGCAGACGCTGGTCGTCGCCATCTCGCAGTCCGGCGAGACCATGGACACCCTCATGGCCCTGCGCCACGCCCGCGAGCAGGGCGCCAAGGTGCTGGCCATCTGCAACACCAACGGCTCCACCATCCCGCGCGAGTCCGACGCGGTGCTCTACACGCACGCGGGGCCCGAGGTCGCCGTCGCCTCCACCAAGGCGTTCCTCACCCAGCTGGTCGCCTGCTACCTGGTCGCCCTCTACCTCGGGCAGGTGCGGGGGACCAAGTACGGCGACGAGATCCGCGACGTCGTCCGCGACCTCTCGCGGATCTCCGGCGCGGTCGAGCGGGTGCTGGAGACCATGGAGCCCGTGCGCGAGCTGGCGCGCTCCCTCGCCCACAAGAACACCGTGCTGTTCCTGGGCCGGCACGTCGGGCACCCGGTCGCCCTCGAAGGCGCGCTGAAGCTCAAGGAGTTGGCGTACATGCACGCCGAGGGCTTCGCGGCGGGGGAGTTGAAGCACGGGCCGATCGCGCTGATCGAGGAGGACCTGCCGGTCGTCGTGGTCGTGCCGTCGCCGCGCGGGCGCTCCGTGCTGCACGACAAGATCGTGTCCAACATCCAGGAGATCAGGGCCCGGGGCGCCCGCACCATCGTGATCGCCGAGGAGGGCGACGAGGCGGTCGTCCCGTACGCCGACCACCTGGTCCGCATCCCGGCCACGCCGACCCTGCTCCAGCCGCTGGTGGCGACGGTGCCGTTGCAGGTCTTCGCGTGCGAGCTGGCGACGGCCCGGGGCAACGAGGTGGACCAGCCGCGGAACCTGGCGAAGTCCGTGACGGTGGAGTGACGGAGCGGCGGCTCAGCGGGCGGGGGCGGGCAGCACGGTGACGACCCGGAAGCGTTCCAGCACCGCCGGCGTCGTGTCGTCCACCGTGAACTCCGGGTCGTCCAGGGCCGCGCGCATCTCCTCGCCGTGCCAGAACCCCTCGTGGCCCGCCCGCCACTCGGCCACGCTGGTGTACCCCTCGCCCTCGGCCACCGCGTGGGCGAGATCCACCTCGCCGAGCGGGACCACGCGTACCTCGGTCACCTCGACGACGGCCACCGGGCGCTCGTGCGAGTCGACGAGCACCCCGCGGTCACCGGCCCGCGGCAACGGCTCGTCCTCGTGCTCGTAGTCGAGGAGCAGGCCCGTCGTGGAGGTCTTCGATCCGTCCAGGACCGCCGCGACGAGCCGGTCGCGCAGAGGGCCGGGGAAGGCGAACTCGACCTTGGGCAGCGAGCCGAGGTCCGGGGGGACGGGGTCCTGACCGGGGATCATGCGGCCACCCTACTCAGGGCACCGCGGCGGGCGGGCCGCTTCCGGGGACCGTCTTCCGGACTGCCATCCGGACCGTCTTCCGGACTGCCTTCCGAACGGCCTTCCGGACACTGCCTTCTGGACCGTCTTCCGGACCGCCCGCCGCGAGTACGCCCCCCCGCTCAGCCCTCCTGCACGTCCCGCCACGCCCGCGGGATCGCCGCCGCCACGTCGTGCGCGCCCACCGGCGCCCCCCGAGCCGCGAAGCGGCCCGCCAGGCCGTGCAGGTACGCCGCCGTGCTCCCCGCGTCCAGGGCCGACAGCCCCGCTGCCAGCAGGGAGCCCGCGAGCCCGGAGAGCACGTCCCCGCTCCCGGCCGTCGCGAGCCACGAGGTGCCCGTCGGGTTGACCCGGACCGGCCCTCCGTCCGACCCCGCCACCACCGTCGTCGAGCCCTTCAGCAGCACCGTCGCCCCGTAC
>NZ_QHJH01000028.1 GCF_003947455.1 Streptomyces sp. WAC 04229
GGGCGAGCGTGAGCGGGGCGGCCGGGAAAGCGGTGGGCTTCGCGATGGCCCAGATCGGCAAACCGTACGTATGGGGAGCCGTGGGCCCTTCGTCGTACGACTGCTCGGGACTCACCTCCGCCGCGTGGGCGGCCGCCGGGCACCCCATTCCGCGTACCTCGCAGGCGCAGTGGCAGGGCCTGACCCGGGTCGGCCTCTCGTCCGCGCGCCCCGGTGACCTGATCATCTACTACAACGACGCCACGCACGTGGGCATGTACATCGGAGGCGGACAGATGGTCCACGCCCCACGGCCCGGACGCTCGATCACGACCGCGCCCGCCGCCTCCATGCCCATCCTCGGTGTGGTCCGACCCGGAGTCTGAGCGTATGCCCCACTCGCCGACACCCCGTGACAAGGGGAACCTGCCCGTCCTCAGCGCACCGCCGCTGATCCGACTCGACGCGTACGTCGCCGAGGACGGGTCGACGGTGGTCAACGGCCATCTGCTGGAGATGGGCGGCATGCGTCCGGCCAACGAGGCGATCCTCGACGCCATCGCCATGTTCGCCCGGACCCTGGGGGCCCCGGTGGCGGCGACCGTCATCGACCGCCCCGCCCAGCAGGTGGCGCGCCTGCGGGTCTACCCGGACGGCTCCAGCCGGACCATCGCCGAGGAGGAGGACCTGCCGCCCGGCCGCGAGCGCACCGCCGCGGAGGAGGAGGCGTTCCCCCCGCTCGCCCGCGTCGAGCGCATCATCCAGCACACGCAGCGCGAGGAGCTGCACGCCGCGTTCGTCCTCGCCAGCGCGCTGCGCGAGCACCTGTCGCTGCGACGGGGCGCGGAGGACGAACTCTCCCTGGAGGCACGGGCGATAGAGGCGTACATCGCCTACCTGCGGGGCGACTACATGATCTCCACCGTGCTCGCGCTGACCGTCGCGCGGATCCGCTGCCGCACCGACCTGAACCGGGCCGCACCCGAGGTCGCCCGGGCCACCGCGGCGTGGCAGCGGCTGTGGGACGAGGGCCAGGTCGCGACCCGGGGGCAGGAACTGCTCCGCATGTGGGAGCGGTTGTCGGCGGAGGGCCTGCTGCACGATCCGTCCCACCACGCCATGGCCCAGGCGGTCCGGACCCGGCTCGAACGGGGCAGCCGGTACGTGGAGAGCCCGGCCCCCGCCACGGCGGCGGCGCTGCCGGCGGCACCGTCTCCGGCCGCCCCCGAGGACAGGCCCCTCAAGCCCACCCGCCGGGGGCTGCGCCGCTTCACTCGCCGCCCCGGCCGCTCAGCCGGCTGAACCACCGCCTGCCGCGGGAGGCACCGGGGTGTCCTTGCCCGACGCGACGGTGGCCGGGGCGGGAGCCTCGCCGGTCACCGCCGCGGGCCGGGCGGGGCCCGCGTCCCGCTCCTCGACGAACTCGTGCTCGCCGTCGAGGACTTCGCGTGCGCGGGTGCGGTCCAGGGCACCCTCCCACTTGGACACGGCGAACACGGCGACGCAGTTGCCGAGCAGGTTGGTGGCCACGCGCATCGTGTCCATGATGCGGTCGACCCCGAGGAGCAGGGCCACGGCGCCCGCCGGGATGACCCCGAGCGCCGAGGCCGTCGCGGACAGGGCGAGGAAGGCCGAACCGGGCACCCCCGCCATCCCCTTGCTGGTGAGCATCAGGACGAGGACGACGGTGACCTGCTGGCCGAGCGTCAGGTCGACGCCGACGGCCTGGGCGATGAACAGGGTCGCGATCGAGAGGTAGATGGACGCGCCGTCGAGGTTGAAGGAGTAGCCGGTGGGCAGCACGAGGCCGACGGCGTCGTCGCGGCAGCCCGCGTGCCGGAGCTTCTGCATCATGCGGGGCATGACCGTCTCGCTGGAAGCGGTGCCCAGGGCCAGCAGCAGTTCCTCACGGGTGTAGCGCACGAACTTCCACAGGCTCACGCCGGTGAACAGCTTGAGCGCGAAGCCCAGCAGAAGCAGGAAGACCAGCGCGACGGCGTAGCAGACGCCGATCAGCTTGCCGTAGGTGGACAGGGCACCCAGGCCGTACTCCCCGACGAGGTGCGCGGTGGCGCCGAAAACGGCCAGCGGGGCGAGTTTCATGACGAAGCCGACGATCGCGAAGACGACTTCCTGCGCCTGCTCCACCGCCGGGAGGATGGCGGGCACCTTGGTGTGGCCCAGGTGCAGCACGGCGGCGCCGGCGAGGCAGGCGAGGACGAGTACCTGGAGGAGGGAGTTCTCGGCGAAGGCGCCGACGGCGCTGTCCGGCAGGGAGTGCAGCAGGAACTCGCTGGTGGACGGCAGTTCACCGCCGCCGGTCTCGGCGTCGACGGCCGAGGCGTCCAGCGATCCCGGGTCGACGTTCATTCCGCTGCCGGGGCGTACGAGGTTCCCGGCCACCAGTCCGACCGCGAGGGCGACCGTGGTGGCGACCTCGAACCAGATGAGCGCCTTCAGCCCGATGCGGCCGAAGGCCTTGAGATCCCCGGCCTTGGCGATGCCGGTGACCACCACGCAGAAGACCAGCGGGGCGATCATCGCCTTGATCAGCCGGATGAATCCGTCACCGAGCGGCTGGACGCTGCTGCCCACCTGTGGCCACAGGCCTCCGACGAGGACACCGGCGACCAGGGCACAGGCCACCTGTACGAACAGTGACGCCCGCAGAAAACGGCCGAGGCGACGCGCCAGGGACGGACTGGCATTCGACACGGAGCACACTCCCTTCCATGCAATTCCATCATGTGGAATCAAACTTTCACCGCGAGCCACTATCGAGGGCGTTCGGCCATCAGAGAAGGGTCCGAACCGCAGGTCGCCGGGACTTTGGCACAAGATCCAAACCCCAAGCGGGAGCAAGGGCCGCACTCACCGACACGGGCGGTCGAAACGGACAGCGCGGGATCGAAGCGCGCCAACCCGGTTCCCATGCGGCCGTGTTGTGGCACCATTCGCTGCCATGTCGCCGATAGCCGCGTGGTCGCACAGGTCCGGTCGTCCTCCGTTCGCTGTGCCGCCCGTGCTCGTCGTGTTCCTCGTGCTGTTCGCGCTGGTGGGTGCCGGCGGGACGAGCGCCGGCGCGGCGGACCGGACGGGGATGTCCGGAGATGCCGCGACGCCGGACCGGGCACGCTACGACGTGGACCTGCGCGCCGACGCCGACGGCGGTCACTGGACCGGGCGGCAGCGGGTGTCGTTCCAAAACGGGTCCGAACGACCGCTGCGCGAGGTGTACCTGCGCCTGTGGGGCAACGGCGAGGACGGGTGCGGCAGGGCCGGTGCGCCGTCGCCCGTCAGGGTCTCGGACGTGCGGGGCGGTTCGGCCGCGGGTCTCTCCGTGGACTGCACGGCCCTGCGCGTCACCCTGCCGAAGCCCCTCGTGCGCGGCGCGCGTGCCTCGCTCGGCTTCGACGTCTCCCTCACCGTCCCCGGCCGCAACGCCCGCTTCGGCCGCGAGGACGCCCACCGCTTCCTCGGCAACGCCCTGCCCGTGCTCGCCGTGCACGACGCCGAGGGGTGGCACCTCGACCCCTATGTGGCCGTCGGCGAGAGCTTCTACGCCCTGGCGAGCGACTTCCGGGTGCGTCTCGACCACCCGTCGGGCCTGAAGGTGCCGACGACCGGCCGCACCCGGACCGTGCCCTCGGGCGACCCCGGCCGGACGGTCACCCTCGCCGTCGCCGACCGGGTGCGCGACTTCGCCTGGGCGGCCGGGCCCTTCCGGACGGCCACGGACATCTCGCCGGGGGGCGTGCGCGTCACGTCGTACTGGGCCGAGGGCACCCCCGCCGCCGGCGTGCGCCTCACCCGCGAGGACGCCCTCGCGGCGATCGACCGGTTCGGCGAGGAGTTCGGCCGGTATCCGTACGGCGAGATCGACCTGGTGATGACCCCCGGATTCGGCGGCGGCATGGAGTACCCGGGGCTCGTCCTGCTCGGCACGACCGAGGAGGGCGGCGCCGTCGTCCACGAGCTGGCGCACCAGTGGTGGTACGGCGTCGTCGGCAACGACGAGTACGCCTCCCCCTGGCTGGACGAGAGCTTCGCCCAGTACGCCAACGCCCGGTTCTACGGCTGGGAGACCCGGGACTGCTGGGCCGAGGTGTACTGGCCGGACGAGGACGCCGCGTTGACGTCCTCGATGGACTACTGGTCGACGCACCCGGGTTCCTACCACCTCGTCTACACGGCCGGGCCCTGCGCGCTGGCCGACCTGGAGCGCACCCTCGGTGCCGGCTCCATGGCACGGCTCCTCAAGCGGTACGCCCAGGACCACTGGTACGGCGTCTCCACCACCGCCGGCTTCAAGAAGGCCGCCCAGGCCGTGACGGACCAGGACCTCGGCCCCTTCTGGGAGGCCCACCGCATCAGGTGACGGTGGGCGCGGACCTCACAGGGCCGCGAAGCGGTCCAGGAGCCGCTCCGCCTGCCGGATCTCGGAGCTGAGGGGGTGGTCCTCGGCGATGTGCGGCAGCGCGGACGTGGCCAGCCGGTACGCCTCGCGCAGCGGGGTGTCGGGCAGTTCGGCATCCGCCATCCGCAACGCGCGTACCGCGCCGAGCAGTTCACAGGCCAGGACGGTGCGGTACGCGGCCGTCGCGGTGACCGTGCTGCGTACCGCGTGGGTCGAGAAGCTGGCGTGGTCCTCCAGGCCCCGGGAGATCACCGCGGTGCCCAGCGTCACCGGTGAGGCGGCGTGCCGCAGGGTGCCGAGCGCGTCGTGGGACACGTACTCGAGGATCATGATGCCCGAGCTGCCGGCGGGCCCGTCCGCGAGGAACGGCGGTAGTCCGCTCAGGTCCGGTTCCACCAGGTCGCTCAGCCGGGCGGCGGACAACTCGGCGATGTGGTGCAGCGCGGCTCGGAGGTAGTCGAAGGCGAGCGCCAACTGGGCCGTGGAGAACTGGCCGTGGTGGTAGGCCTGGTGGGTCTCCGCGTCGATCAGCGGGTTCTCCGCGGCGGCGTTGACGTCGACCTCCAGCACCTCCCCCACCCGGGCGGCCGCGTCGAGTGCCGCCCCCTGCACCTGGGGGAAGGCCCGCAGTCCGAACGGGTCCTGCAGCCGCCGCCCGGGAACCGGGTCGCCGGAGCCGGTGAGCAGCCGGCGCAGGTCCGCGGCGCAGCGCACCGAGCCGGGGTGGGGGCGGGCGGCGTGGACGCGTTCGTCGTAGGCCTCGGCCGAGCCGCCCAGGGCGCGGAAGGTCAGCGCGGTCACGACGTGGCTCGCGGCCAGCAGGCGGTTCAGGTCGTGCCAGGCCAGGACGGCCTCGCCGAGCGTGGCGGCGTTGCTGGAGATGAACGCCAGCGCGTCCCCCGGGCTGATCGGCACCGGTTCGATTCCGCCGGACGCCCAGGGCAGCTCTCCGGCGAGCGTCAGCGCGATCTCCGCCAGGGCCGTCAGGTCGCCGGTGCCGATCGCGCCACGGGTGTGCACGAGGGGCAGCGCGCCGACCCGCAGGGCCTGCTCCAGCGCCCGCAGCAGACGGGGGTGGACGCCGCTGCCGGCGGCGGCGAGCTGGTTGAGGCGGATCACCATCACGGCCCGCACCGCGTCGTCGGAGAGGGGCTCCCCGGAACCCCCGGCGTGGCTGCGCAGCAGGCGCAGCCCGTGCAGGTCCGCCGCTCCCGGGTCGACGACGATGTGGCGGTTGGCCCCGACCCCGGTGGTCCTGCCGTAGACGGCTCCCTTGGCGCCCAGCTCGACGGCCAGTTCGTAACTCTGCTCGGCCCTGGTCAGGGCGTCGGGGGTCAGCTCCGTCCACGCGCTGCGCCGGGCCGCGCGGACCACGTCGGTGCAGCGGAGCCCGGCGCCGCTGATCTCGATCCGGCTGGTATCGATCATCACCCCTCCTCTTGACAAGTCTTCATTCATTCCTGCGAATAGCATGTAACTCTTGATTCGTCGGACTGGCAAGAAGGAGATCCCGGTGCCCCGGTCGCTGCACGAGTTGCTCACTGCCCACCGGCTCACACCGGCGCAGCGCCGCATCGCCAGTTACCTCGCCGAGCGCCCGGTCGACGCCGCCGCGCTCACCAGCGCCGAGCTCGCCGAGCGCGCCCAGGTCAGCCAGCCGTCCGTGACCCGGTTCGTCGCGCTGCTGGGCTTCGACGGGTACGGGGAGTTCCGCCGCTACCTCCGCACGGCGACGGCCGTGCCCGAGGTGCGGCGCGAGGGCAACAAGTTCCAGGCCGCCATCGACGCGGACCTGCGCAACATCGCCGCCCTGCGCGCCGAGCTGTCGGACGACACCCGGCTGCGCGCGCTCGCCGCGCGGCTGATGGAATCGACGCCGCTGGTCGTCGCGGGCTACCGCGTGTCGGCGGCACAGGCGGCGTCCTTCGCCTACCTGGCCACCAAGATCCACCCGGACGTCCGGCTGCTGACCGACTCCGGCAGCGTGTTCGGGGACCAGCTGCGGCACGCCCACCGGAGCGGTGCCCGCACCCTCGTCCTGGTCGCGCTCCCCCGCTACCCGCGGGAGAGCGCGGCTGCTCTCGACCAGGCCCGGGAGCTGGGCCTGCACACTCTTCTGATCACGGACCGGCTCGTCTCGGCGCTCACCCCCCTCGCCGACGACGTGCTGAGCGCGGGTGTCGCCTCCGAGTTCGTGTTCGACTCCCACGCCGCGGTGGTCTCGCTGTCCGTGGCACTGGTGGAGGCGATGGCCGACGCGGCCGGCGCCCTCGCCCGGCAACGACTGGAAGGTTTCGAAGACTATGCCGCAGAGCACGACCTCTTCCTCCGGGAGTGACTCGGCCGTCCCCGTCGGAGGCGAGGCGGCGGCCACCGCGTTCGACGACGCCCCCCTCAACCGGTTCCACCTGCGCATCACGTCCCTGACGTTCTGCGCCAACGCCTCCGACGGCTACGAGCTGGGCATCATCAGCATCGCCCTGCCGCTGATCGCCTCGCAGCTGGGCTTCGGCACGGTCTGGGAGGGTCTGCTGGGCGCGTCGGCCCTGATCGGCATCTTCCTCGGCAGCGTGATCGTCGGCTGGGCCGCCGACCGGATCGGCCGCCAGCGGCTGTACACGTGGAACTTCGTGCTGATAGCCGTGGCGTCCGCGGCCGAGTTCTTCGTGACCGGACCGGCCCAGCTGTTCGTGCTGCGGCTGCTCATCGGCATCGGGATCGGCGCGGACTACGCGCTGGGGCCGACGCTCGTCGCCGAGTTCGTGCCCCGCAGGTACCGCGGAGGGCTGCTCGCCTCGCTGACCGTCCTGTGGACGGTGGGCTACGTCATCGCCTTCTTCCTGGGCAACTACGTGGTCTCGCTGGGCGACGACGCCTGGCGCTGGCTGCTCGCCTCCAGCTGTGTGCCGGCGGTGGCCGTGGTGCTGCTCCGCATCGGCGTGCCCGAGTCGCCGCGGTGGCTGCTGGCCAAGGGCCGGGTCGAGCAGGCCCGCGCGGTCGTCCACCGGCTCGGCGGTGACACGGAGGCGTTCGCCTCGCTGGTGCGGACCACCCAGGCCGCGGGCGGTGCGGCGAAGGCGCGCTACCGGGACCTGTTCGGCCGTGACCACTGGCGGCACACCGCCTTCGGCGCTGTCTTCTACAACGCCCAGGTGGTGCCGTACTTCGCGATCTACACCTTCCTGCCGCTGGTCCTGCTGAAGATGGGGGTCGGCGAGGAGGACACCACCAGCGACGGCTGGCTGAACGTGTTCCTGCTGGCAGGCAGCGTCGCGGGGCTCTGGTTCGTGGCCAAGGCCTCCCGCCGCTCCCTGACCATCTGGTCCTTCGTCGTCCTCATCGCCTCGCTCGCGCCGATGGCGATCTGGCCGGACGCCCCCACCGCGGTGCTCTTCCCGCTGTTCCTGGTCTTCACCTTCACGATGTCGGCCGCGGTCAACCTGGACCAGGTCTACCCGGCCGAACTCTTCCCCACCGACCTGCGCAGCTCCGGCGTGGGCCTGCTCAACGGGCTCAGCCGGGTGGGTTCGGCCATCGGTACGTTCCTGCTCCCGCTGAGCCTGGACCACCTCGGCTTCTCCCCCACCATGCTGGTGCTGACCCTGGTCCTGGCCGCGGGGCTGGCCGCGTCGGTCGTCTGGGCCCCGGAGACCAAGAACATGGCGCTCCACTAGCCTCCGCACCCCTGCGTACGCCCTCGGCCTGGGCGTATGCAGTTGCGAACCAGGGGTGATCCCTGATCTCCTGACCAGCAACGTGGGACTTCCGGCCGGTTCGCCGTGCGGCGGTCCCAGCCCCCATCCCCGACCGGCGACAGGACCCATGACAGACCGTGCCCAGCCCGTGACGGCCGACGACGAACAGCCGCCCACGGGGGACGACCGTACCTTCTTCGGACAGCCGAAGGGTCTGCTCACCCTGTCGGGCCTGGAGGTCTGGGAGCGTTTCTCGTTCCTGGGCATGCAGGCGATCCTCGTGCTGTACTTCGCCGACTCGGTGGCGAACGAGGGCCTGGGCATGGACGCGGGCACCGCCGCGTCGGTGTCGGCCGCCTACGGCACCCTCGTCTACCTGGTCTCCGTCGGCGGCGGCTGGCTCGCCGACCGCATCCTCGGCTCCTACCGGGCGGTGCTGTGGGGCGGCGTCCTCATCGCCCTCGGCCACTACTCCATGGCCGTGCCCACCGCCACCATGACCTGGGTCGGCCTCGGCCTCATCAGTCTGGGCACCGGTCTGCTCAAGCCCAACGTGGCCGCCATGGTCGGCAAGCTCTACCGCACCGACGACGACCGCCGCGACGCCGGCTTCGCCCTGTACTACATGGGCATCAACATCGGCGCCTTCGCCGGTCCGCTGATCACCGGCTGGCTCGGCGAGCATCAGGGCTGGCACTGGGGCTTCTCGGCGGCCGCCTTCGGCATGACCCTGGGGCTGATCCAGTACGTCGCGGGGCGGCGGCACCTGGCCGGGCGCAAGCACGCCGCCGAGTTCGCTCTGGCCCCGGCGGCCATGCGGCGGGCCGTGTGGCTGATGGTGGGCGGGACCGTGGCCTTCGCCGCGCTGTGCGGGCTGCTCGCGGGCGTGGGCTGGCTGACCATGGACCGCTTCGTCGACGTGCTCACCCTCGCCTCGGTGGTCGCGCCGGCCGTCTACTTCTGGGTCATGTTCACCAGCCCCCGGGTCACCGCCGAGGAGCGCGGCCGGCTGCGGCCCTACATCGTGCTCTTCCTGGCCTCGGTGGTCTTCAACTTCATCCTCTTCCAGGCGTACTCGACGATGATGCTGCTCGCGTCGACGAACGCCAACACCAACATCCTCGGCTTCGACTTCCCCTCCAGCTGGTACGCCTCCGCACTGGGTGCCTTCGAGGTGGCGCTGGCCCCCGTGGTCGCCGCCGTCTGGGTGCGGATGGGCCGCCGCCAGCCGCACGCCTCCAACAAGATCGCGATCGGGGTGATCCTCGGCGGCCTGTCGTTCCTGCTCATGGTGGTGCCGACCGCGGGCCACGAGGGCACCGACTACCGGATGGCCGCCTGGTGGATCGTCGGCTCCTACCTGCTGCTCGGCCTCGGCGACGTCCTCCTGGAGACCTCGGGCCTCTCGGCCAGCAGCAAGCTGGCGCCGAAGGCGTTCTCCAGCCAGACCATGGCCCTGTGGTTCCTGTCGCTGGCCCTCGCCAACGGGATCCAGGCCCAGGTCGTGAAGATCTACGACGACGTGTCCCACCCCGTGTACTTCGGCGTCAACGGCGGCATCGCGGTCGTCCTCGGCCTGGTCGTCGTCGCCCTCGCGCCGTGGCTGCGGCGCACCATGCACCCCGTCCACTGAGCACCGGCACGCCGGAAGGTACCGCCCCATGCGCATCCGCACGGACTTCCCCCACGAGACGACCCACGAAGACATCCGCATCCCGCTGCCGGACGGCACCCGGCTCTACGCGCGGGTCTGGCGGCCGGTCACCGAGGAGCCGGTCCCGGCCCTGCTGGAGTACCTGCCGTACCGCCTCAGCGACTGGACGGCGCCCCGCGACAGCCAGCGCCACCCCTGGTACGCCGGCCACGGCTACGCCTCCGTGCGCGTCGACGTGCGCGGGCACGGCAACAGCGAGGGCCTGCCCGGCGACGAGTACGACGCCACGGAGCTGGCCGACGGCGTGGCGGTCGTCGAGTGGCTGGCCGCGCAGCCCTGGTGCAGCGGCAAGGTGGGCATGTTCGGGATCTCCTGGGGCGGCTTCAACGCGCTCCAGATCGCCGCGCTCGCCCCCGAGCCGCTGAAGGCCGTCGTCACCGTCTGCTCGGCGGACGACCGGTACGACAACGACGTGCACTACATGGGCGGCTCCGTCCTCGGCGTCGACATGCACGCCTGGGCCGCCACGATGCTCGCCTTCGTCTGCCGCCCGCCGGACCCGGAGTACGCGGGCGAGCAGTGGCGGGAGATGTGGCTGCGGCGGCTGGAGGCCGTCGACCCGTTCATCCACACGTGGCTGGCCCACCAGCTGCGCGACGACTACTGGAAGCACGGCAGCGTCTGCGAGGACTACTCCGCGATCGACGCCGCCGTCCTCGCCGTCGGCGGCTGGCACGACCCGTACCGCGACACCGTGCTCCGGCTCGTCGAGCACCTGCCCGAGGACCGGGTGCGGGGGCTGATCGGCCCGTGGTCGCACCAGTACCCGGACCGCGGTCTGCCGCCGGGCCCGCCGATCGGCTTCCTCCAGGAGACGCTGCGCTGGTGGGACCAGCACCTGAAGGGCGAGGACACCGGCGTCATGGACGAGCCCCGGCTGCGCTCCTGGATCAGCGAGTCGCACCGGCCGGCCACCGTCTACCCCGAGCTGCCGGGCCGCTGGGCCGGCGATCCGGCCTGGCCGTCCCCGTACGTCACCCCCACCACCCATGCCCTCGGCGGCGGTCCGGTCGTCGTACGGTCCCCCCAGCACACCGGCGTGGACGCCGGGCGGTTCTTCCCCTTCGGCAACGACGCAGACCTGCCGCCCGACCAGCGGGAGGAGGACGGCCGCTCGGTGTGCTTCGAGTTCCCCGTCACCGACGCCCCCGTCGAGATCCTCGGGCGCCCCGAGGTCACCCTGCGCCTGCGGATGGACGTGCCGTACGGGCAGGCCGTCGCCCGGCTCTGCGACGTCGCGCCGGACGGGTCGTCGACCCTGGTGACCCGCGGCGCGCTCAACCTCGCGGCGCGCGAGGGCCGGGACCGCAACGTGCCCTGGACGCCGGGGGCCACGGAGACGGTGACCTTCGCGCTCAACGGCATCGGTCACACCTTCCCCGCCGGACACCGCATCCGGCTCGCCGTCTCCTCGGCGTACTGGCCGTGGATCTGGCCGCAGGCCGGCTCCGACGGCTTCGTCCTGGAGCCGGCCGGCTCGGCGCTCGAACTCCCCGTGCGGGACCCCGGGGAGCACCCGGAGGACACCGGCATCCGCTTCGAGGCCCCCGAGCAGTCCGAGCCCTTGCAGGTGGTGTCACCGGCGACGCTGGAGGAGGAGCGCCCGGAGCGGCTGGTCGTGCGGGACGTGGCCAAGGGCGAGTGGCGGCTGGAGGTCGATCCCCGCTACGGCGGTACGCGCGTGTACCCGGACGGTCTCGAGTTCGCCGAGGACGCCCTGGAGACCTACACCGTCCGGGAGGACGACCCGCTGTCGGCGCGGGCGCGGTCTCAGTGGACCGTGCGGCTGCACCGGCCGGAGCTGGGCTGGGACGCGCGGGTGGAGACCCGCTCGGAGATCACGTGCGACGCGGGCGACTTCGTCACGTCCAACGAGGTGGTGTGCCGGGAGGGCGACGAGGTCGTCTTCCACCGCACCTGGGAGCGGCGCATCCCCCGCGTCGCCCGCTGAGCCCCGGACCTCCGGGCGGCCCGGGGCGGCGGCTCACTCCTCGCCCCGGGCCTTCATCACCGTCTTGTTCAGCGCCCACAGCCCGATGCCGATGGCCACCAGCACGCCCGCCCGGATGTACACGTCCGCGGGCCGGTCGGCGAGCGGGCTGGCCAGGGCCAGCGAGGCGATCGCGCCGAGCACCGGCAGGACGGTGGGCGTGCGGAAGTGCTTGTGCTCCACCGGGTCGCGGCGCAGGACCAGGACGGCGACGTTGACGACCGCGAAGACGCACAGCAGCAGGAAGGCCGTGGTGTCGCCGAGGCCCGCGATCTCGCCGGTGGAGACCAGGCCGATGGCGAGCAGCGAGACGAAGACGATGCCGACGACCGGTGTGCGCCGCCGGGGCAGGACGCGGCCGAGGGCGCGGGGCAGGATGCGTTCGTTCGCCATGCCGTAGCAGAGGCGGGACGCCATCATGATGTTGATCAGCGCCGAGTTGGTGACCGCGAACAGGGCGATCAGCGCGAACAGCTTCGGCGGGAAGTCGAGTCCGCCGGCCTTGACGACCTCCAGCAGCGGTCCGCTGGAGTCCTCCAGCACGCGGTAGTCGACGAGGAGCGAGGAGATCAGGGCGACCAGGACGTAGATGGTGCCGGTGACGGTGACGCCGATGAAGATGGCGCGCGGGAAGGTGCGCGCGGGGTCCACGGTCTCCTCGGCCATGTTGACGGAGTCCTCGAAGCCGACGAAGGCGAAGAAGCCCAGCGCCGTCGCGCCGAGCACGCTGGTGACCAGCGCGTAGCCGGAGCCCCCGGCCTGGAACTCGCCGAGCCGGGAGGGTTCGCCGTCCCCGGTGAGGACCGCCCAGGCGCCGACGGCGAGGATCACGAAGAGGCCGGTCAGTTCGACCAGGGTGAGGACGACGTTGGTCTTCACCGACTCGGAGACGCCGCGCAGGTTGAGGGCGGCGAGGGCGAGGATGAACAGGATCGCGATGAGCGTGGGCGGGAAGAAGTCCGTGAACTCGGAGAGGTAGTCGCCGCTGAAGGCGCGGGCCGCCGCGCTGGCCGAGGACAGGCCCGAGCACATCACCATGAAGGCGACGATGAAGGTGAGGAACGGGACCTGGAACGCCTTCTGCGTGTACAGCGCGGCCCCGGCCGCCTTCGGGTACTTGCCGACCAGCTCGACGTACGAGGCCGCCGTCAGGATGGCCACCACGAATCCGATGACGAACGGCAGCCACAGCGCGCCGCCGACCTTGCCCGCGACCTGGCCGGTGGTGGCGTAGATGCCGGTGCCGAGGATGTCGCCGATGACGAAGAGGATCAGCAGCTTGGGGCCGATGGCCCGCTTCAGGGGGGTGTCGTCCGCTCCTCCCGGCGAGGCGGCGGCGTCGCTTCCGGCTGTCGTCACGAGGTTCCCCCTGGGGCGGCTGACACGGACAGGTGTCGACTGCCCTGCCGATCACCGAGTCATGCCACCGCGTACTCCAGGCGGCAGCATGCGCGCTACCCCACCGGCGTTTCGGAGGCCATGCTCTCGATCAGGCTCTTGGGCCGGAGATCGGTCCAGTGCTTCTCCACGTAGGCGAGGCACGCTGCGCGGGTGTCCTCGCCGTGGACGACGGTCCAACCGGCCGGCACCTCCACGAAGGAGGGCCAGAGGGAGTGCTGCCCTTCGTCGTTGACGAGTACCAGGTACACGCCGTTCTCGTCGTCGAACGGGTTGGTCACGACTCCTCCTTCAGCTGAACTTAGGCGAGGCTAGCCTTAGTTACCCGTGGAGGGCAACACCACACGGCCGGCGGCAGGCCCGGATACCCGGGGCCTGTCCGCCGGCCGCGCGGTCGCGCAGGTCAGCCGGTCAGCGTGAAGGCCTGGGCGGTCGACTGGGAGCAGGGCTGCTGGGAGAGGCGGGCTCCGTTGGCGGTGGAGGCGTTGTCGACGGTCAGGCACTTGGCGCTGTGGCGGGCGACGAAGCGGTACCGGTTCGCGGGGCCGACGGGTTCGGGGCGCCACTGCTGGTTGGTGGAGCCCACGTAGTCCCACAGGTGGACGCGGGTGCCGTCCGCGGTGGCGCCGGAGCCGCCGTCCACGTCCCACGCCTTGCCGTTGTGGCGGTTGACGGCCTGGTAGTACCCGTCTCCGGTGGGACGGAACTGCCAGGACTGGTTGGCGCCTCCGCCGCAGGCCCACTGCTGCACGGCGGTGCCGTTGGCGGTCCCCCAGTCGGCGGCGTCGAGGCACGCTCCGCTGCCGGCGTTCACGACGCGGTACCAGGAGGCGGGGTCGATCGGACCGGTCGGCTCGCCGCCGGTGCCGCTCCACACGAAGGTGGCGACGGCTCCGGCCGGCAGGGTGTAGGCCAGCGATTTCCCGCCGTCGGTGAGGGAGAAGCGCTGGGACGACGAGGCTGTGTTGACGACGTAGGCGACGCGGGAGCCGTCGGGGTTCTGGAAGGCGACGTTCTGCACGCCGCCCGCGCCCTGGCTGCCGGAACCGATGCGGGTGGCTCCGGGTGCGACGAACTTGCTCACGTGACCGAGCACGTAGTACTCGGCGTTGCGGGTCACGTTGCCGCCCGCGATCTCGACCACGCCGTTGCACCGGTTGGTGCAGTGGCCCTGGTGGGGGCCGCCGTTCCGGTCCAGGGCGAGGTTCCAGGTGAGCACCGTCTCGCCGCCGTGGCGGAAGTTCTGGACGACGAGGTTCTCGGCGTGCCAGCGCAGGGTGTCGGCGAACGTCCTGCTCGTGTCGGAGCTGTCGGTGCCGGAGCACTCGGTGAAGAAGACGCGCTTGCCGGCGTCGACGACCTGCTGCTGCGCGGAGACCTGTCCGCCGTAGCAGTGGAAGGCGGCGCCGATGACGCGGTTGATGCCCGCCGTGCGGGAGAACACGTCGAGCGGATAGTTCGGGTGGTCCCAGTTGTGGTCGTAGGCCAGGATGTTGGTCGGCAGCCCGGCCGCCGTGAGTTTCGGGTCGAGGACCTTGAGGAAGTCGGCCTGCTGTGCCGACGTCATCGACATCGAGGGGTAACTGGTGGCGAACTCGGGCTCGTTCTGCACCGTGAGGTCGGTGAGTGCGATCCCCTCCTGCTGGTACGCCCTGATCGCCTTGACCAGGTAGTCGGCGTACGCCGGGTAGTTCTCCGGCTTGAGGCTGCCGCCGTTGAGGGAGTTGCCGCTCTTCATCCACGCGGGCGGGGACCAGGGCGAACCCATGAAGCGGATCTGCGGGTTCACGGCCGTGGCCTGCTTGAGGACGGGGATGATCTCGGCCCGGTCCCGGTCGACGGAGAAGCTGCCGGGGGTGTCCTCGTAGGAGTAGGGGCTGTTCGTCGCGTCGAAGTCGGTGCTGCCCAGCGGCTGGCGCAGGTAGTTCAGTCCGATGCCGTCACCGGCGGTGGAGAACAGCGACCGCATCAACTCACCGCGCCTGTCCTGCGGGAGGCTCTGGATCAGGCGGGCGGAGGCGCCCGTGACGGACGCGCCCGCGCCCGTGAACCGCTGGCCCCTGCTGCCGGCGTCGACGCGGATGTCGACGGACTGGGGCGTGCCGGTGAAGGGGACGCTTCCCTCGGCCGCGAGCCTCTTGGCGCCGTCCGGTGTGGTGACCCACACCTGGGCGACGGGGTCGGCGGCCTGCGCGGTGCCGGACCCTGTGAGGCCCGTCCCGAGACCGGCGAGGGCCAGGGCGAGGGCGGCCAAGGCACGGGAGCGGGACCGGGGTCTCGGAAGGCGGGTTCTCGTACTGGTCGACACGGTGCGGATCTCCTTCGCTTCGGTGGGGAGCGGGGCGTACCGGCGGCCCGGAACGGCGGTGCGGAGAAGCGGCCCAGCCGGTCGGCACCCGGCGCGGAGAGCGGAGCCTCAGCTGAACGACGGCGCCATGAAAGCACACCTACTAAGTACTTAGTAAGTGGTGTGCATCACACTCGCGCGACCCGATCGAAGACCACCGATCGGGCCGCCCGACGGAACGTAGGCTGTCGCACGTGAGCGACCAATCAGTGGGCAGGCCCACGCGCAGACCCAAGAGCGGGCCCCGCACACCACGCAGCCCCGAGGCCCGGCGGCGCCAGCAGGACATCCTGGAAATCGCCACCGACACCTTCGCCGCCCGCGGCTACAACAACGCCTCCCTGGCGGAGATCGCGGACCGCGCCGGACTGACCCAGGCCGGCGTCCTGCACTACTTCCGCTCCAAGGCGCTGCTGCTCACCAGCGTCCTCGAACGGCGCGACCAGGGAGACATCGAGCAACTGGGCCCCGAGCGCCCACACGGCCTCGCCTTTCTGCGCCACCTCGTCGACACCGCCCTGCGCAACGCCGAAAGGGAGGGTCTCGTCCGGCTCTACGCGGTCCTCTCCGCGGAGTCCGTCACCGAACAGCACCCCGCGCAGGCCTACTTCCGCGACCGCTACACCGGACTGCGCGCCTTCGTCACCGACGCGCTGACCGAGGCCTGCGGCCTGGCGGAGTCGGACGCGGCCCGTGTGCACGACGCGGCGAACGCGATCATCGCCGTCATGGACGGACTCCAGGTCCAGTGGCTGCTCGACCCCGACTCCGTCGAGATGGCCGCCTCGACGGACCTGGTGATCCGCTCCCTGCTGACCACGCTGGCTCCGGAGCGCTTCTCCACCTGAGTCCGGCGTCCGGCGCGGCCGGCAGGGGCGCGCGCGGCGAGGTCACGTCACGCGACGGCGGTTCCCTCCAGTTCGACCAGCTGGCCGGGGACCGCCAGCCGGGAGACCCCCAGCATCGTGGAGGCGGGCGCCACCCCTGCGGCGCCCAACCGCGCTGCCAGCACGCCGTAGTGCGGGAGCAGGAGATCGACGTCGGTCGTGTAGACGTTGAGCCGGACCAGGTTCGCGAGGGACATGCCCGCCTCGCCGAGCACCCCCTCCAGGTTGTCGACGCTCAGCGCCAACTGCGCGGCCATGTCGCCGTCGTGCTGGGGCTCGCCGTCGCCGTTCATCGCGGTCTGGCCCGAGATGTACAGGGTCCGGGTGTGCCCGGAGACGACCTCCCCCTGGTGGAATCCCAGTTCCTTCGACCAGGTCACCGGGTTGACCGCGGTGCGTTCCACTGTCACGTCAGCTCCATTCGGTTCATCGGGGGTACGGAGACCGTCGGCCGGGCTGTCGCCGGCTTCGACGTCGTGCCGGCCAGCGTGCCAGCGAATCACGACACCGATGGTCATGTATTCGGATAGAGTTCCCGCGTGCGCGCCGACCGGTTGGTCTCACTGGTGCTCCTGCTGCGTCAGCGCGGTCGGTTGACGGCGGACACGCTCGCTCGCGAGCTGGAGGTGTCCACCCGCACCGTGCTGCGCGACATCGAGGCGCTGTCCACGGCCGGCGTCCCGGTCTACGCCGAACGCGGCCGTCATGGCGGTTTCGCGCTGGCGCCCGGCTTCCGGACCGAGCTCACCGGCCTCAATCACGACGAGACCCTCGCCCTGCTGACCACCGGATCGAGCCGCGGCGAGCCGGTGTTCGGCCTCGGTCCGGCGCTCGCTTCGGCCCTGCGCAAGGTGGTCGACTCGCTGCCCGAGAACCACCGGACCACCGCGAGCGACGCGGCACAGAGGTTCCTCGTCGACCCGGAGACCGACCTGCTCTCCCGCCGGCTGCCGACCGAGCGGGTGTCCGGCACCACGATGACCGAGGTCCGGCGCGCGGTGCTCGCCGGACACAAGCTGCGTATCCACTACGCGGCGGTGGACCAGAGCCCGAAGTGGCGCACGGTGGACCCGATCGGCCTGGTCACCGTGCGCGGCCAGGGCTATCTGCTGGCCACGAGATCGGGCGCGGACCGCACCTACCGGCTGTCGCGGATGCAGGCCGCCGAGGAACTCGCCGAAACCGCGGAGCGGCCGGACCGGGTCGATCTGGACCGGATCTGGCGGGAACGCTCCGCGCGGTTCCTCTCCAGCGGCGACCACGTCACCGTGCCGGTACGGGTGAGCCCGTCGCGGCGCGAGGAACTGCTGGACACCGCGCTGGCCGTGCGCGCGGAAGAACCCGACGCGGACGGCCGGCTGCGGCTGGAGGTGACGTTCCAGGACACCCGGCACGCCGAGTGGGCGCTGTGGCAGCTCGGTACGGACGCGGAGGCCCTCGCCCCGCGGTCCTTGCGGACCGCCCTGCGGGACCGCGCCGCCGCGATCGTCGCCCGTTACGAGGACACGTGAGCCGGAGGACCGGGGGGGTTCCTCAGCCGTCGCGAGCGATGCGGAACAGCACGTTCGGACGCAGAGGGCCCTCGGGCGCCTCCGGGTCGTCGAAGTCGTCGGCCGCGTCCCGGGTCATGCCGATCCTGCGCATCACCGCCTGGGAGCGGACGTTGGCGGCCGTGGTCACAGCGAGGATCTCGGGGAGCGCCAGGGTGTCGAAGCCGTGGACCAGTACCGCCCGTGCGGCCTCCGTGGCGTAACCCCGGCCCCAGGCCGACCGGGCGAGCCGCCAGCCGATCTCCACGCCGGTGAACGGCAGCCCGTCGTCCACTTCGTCCAGCCCCGCGAAACCGATGAACTCGCCCGTGTCCCGGACCTCGACGGCCCACCACCCGTAGCCCCGCCGCTCGAAGTCGGCCCGGAAGGCGGCGACGGAGGCGTCGCTCTGTTCACGGGTGAGCGGGTCGCCCAGGTGCTCTCGCACCTCGGGATCCGCGTTCATCGCCGCCCACGGCGCGAGGTCGGAGTCGCGCCAGTGGCGGAGGACGAGGCGATCGGTACGCAGTTCGGTCATGCGCTCAGCCAAGCCAGCCGCGTCGTGCCGCGCAATCGCATTTGCCGGGGCCGCCGCCGAGGGGCGTCTACCAGGCCAGCTCCCCGTTCTCGTCCTGGAGGGTACCCGTCGGGCCGTCCGGGCCGAGGGTCGCGAGCCGCACGATGGTCCGGGCGCTCTCCTGCGGCGTCCGCCCGCCCTCGAATCCCGCCGTCATGTCGGTGGCGGTGAAGCCGGGCTCGACCGCGTTGAACCTGATCCCCGGCTCGGACTTGGCGTACTGCACCGTCAGCATGGTGGCCGCTGCCTTGGAAGCTGAGTAGAGCGTGGTCGGCAGGTGGTACTCCGGCCGGTCCGGGTTGTTCACCGCCCAGAAGGATCCCGCGCTGCTGGAGACAGTGACCACGGTGGGGTTGGACGACCTGCGCAGCAGCGGCAGTGCCGCTTCGGTGACGCGTACGACGCCCACCGCGTTGGTGTCGAACGCCCGCAGGGCGGTGGGACCGTCGGGGGTTCCGCTCGGCAGGATGCCCGCGTTGTGCACCAGCACGTCGAGCCGGCCCTCGGCCGCGTCGATCGCCGCCAGCGCGCCGCTCACCGAGGCGTCGTCGGTCACGTCCAGGTGCACGAACCGCGCCCCGAGCTCCGCTGCGGCCTTCTCCCCCCGTTCGGCGTCGCGCGCGCCGGCGTAGACGACGTGCCCCAGGGCCAGGAGCTGCTTGGCTGTCTCGAAGCCGAGGCCCTTGTTGGCTCCGGTGATGAGTGTGACGGTCATGGGCTTTCCCCTCGCAGGGCCGACTTCCGCATCGATCGATGCGGAAATTGAACCGTAGCACTTCTGAAGTGATCGATGCGGAAGCGGTAGGCTGGGGTCGTGGAGACGAAACAGAGCTGCCCCGTCGGCCGTCCGCGGGGATTCGACACGGACCAGGCTCTCGAGCGGGCCATGGTGGTCTTCTGGGAGCACGGCTACGAGGGCGCCAGCCTGACCTGCCTCACCCGCGCCATGGGCATCTCCACCACCAGCATGTACGCGGCCTTCGGCAACAAGGAGGAGCTGTTCCGCAAGGTCCTGGAGCGCTACAGCGAGGGCCCGAGCGCCTACTTCACCCGGGCCCTGGAGGAGCAGACGGCGCTCGACGTCGCGACCGGCGTCCTGACCGGCACCATCCGCGCCACCACGCGCCCCTCCCACCCGCAGGGGTGCCTGGGCGTGCAGGGCGCCCTGACGGCGAGCGACGGCGGGCGCGAGGTCCGCGACCTGCTGGCCGCCTGGCGAAACGACAGCCACACGTCGATCCGGGACCGCTTCCGGCGGGCCGTCGACGAGGGCGACCTGCCGCCCCGGACGGATCCGGACGTGCTGGCGCGCTGCCTCACTACGTTCGCCTTCGGCATCGCCGTGCAGGCCGCGAGCGGTGTCTGCCGCGACGAGCTGCAGGAGGCGGCCAACGCCTTCCTGCGCGGTTGGCCGCAGGCCTGACGCACCGAGGCGCCGGCGAAGCCCGACGCCGGCTCAGTTCGTGAAGCGGCTCACCTTCTCCGGGTGGATGACCAGGCGCACCTGTTCCACCGCCAGCATCCCGGCGAGGTCCTCGGCCCGGCCCGGGTCGTCCAGGTCCCAGTAGCGGGCGGCCAGCCGGGCCGCCAACTCGTGGGCTCCACCCGTCTCCAGCGTGGTGCGTCCGGCGACCGAGACCCAGCGCTCGCGCTCGCCGACCGGGGAGGCGACGAGGAGGGAGGCCCGGGAATCCCGGCCCAGGCGCCGCACCTTGACCGTCTCCGGGCCCGTGAACAGCTGGACGGTGCCCTCGTCGGTGGCCTCGAACCACACCGGGCGCGGCTGGGGCGGGACCGGGCCGGCGGCCACAGTGAGGAACCCGTACAGGGGGCGCCGGAGGAAGTCGAGGTCCTCGGGGGTCAGCAGACCGGTGCCGGTGCTCATCACTGTCCTGTCGGCCGGTCGCGGCCATCGCGGCCGAGGGCGGGCGACGCGTGCGATGCCACGATGCCCTCGACGATGCTCAACAGCCGTTCCCCCACCTGGTCGATGCTTCCGTTCTGCGTGCTGACCTGGGCGCCTTCCAGGAGGAAGGTGATCTGGGCCGCGGCCTGTTCGGGGTCCGTCATACCGGCCTCGACACACATGGCGGTCAGCCTGCGCGTCTGGCGGGCCTTGTGCTCCTCGATCACCTGCCGTGCGGGGTGGGCGCGGTCGGGGAGTTCGGCGAGGGAGTTGATGAAGGGGCAGCCCCGGTGCGAGATCGCCGGCAGCCCGTCGGCGATGAAGCGGGCCAGGCCCATGATCTGCTCCTTCGGCCGGCCGGGATGGTCGGCCTCGACCCGGTCGAAGGCGGCCTGGTAGTCGGCGGCGACGATCCGCAGCCACTCCGCCACCAGGGCGTCCTTGGTCGCGAAGTGCCGGTAGACCGCCATCTTGGTGGTCTCGGCCTTGTCGGCGATGGCCTGGACGCTCACGCGCCGGATCCCCTCGCTCTGGAAGAGCTCCTCGGCCGCGTCGAGGATGCGCTCGCGAGGGGGCAGCTTCGCCACCCTGCTCGGCCTTCTGACGGTCGATGTCATGAATCCTCCGCGGCGTCCGTTCGACTGGGACCCTCTCACCTCCTGCTACGGTACCAGTCCGTCCCGGACGATACCGTTGGGTATCATCCGGGACTGTCCGGTACCGATCTCTCCTGTGGAGTGACGATGAAAGTGAACGAGTACGTGCGTCGCGATGCGGTCGGCCTCGCGCGGATGGTGGCCCGGGGCGAGGTGACCCCCGCCGAACTCGAGGGGGCCGCCCGCGAGGCCACGCGCGAGGTCAACGGGCGGGTCAACGCCGTCGTGGAGACCTGGCCCACCGACGACGAGCCGGTTCCGGGCGGTACACCGCTGGCCGGGGTGCCCTTCCTGATCAAGGACATCGGAGTCACCATGGCCGGGAGGCGCTCGGAGCTGGGCAGCCGCCTCGCGGCCGGGAACGTCGCCCCCGCCGACTCCTTCCTGATGCGGCGCCTGCGCCGCGCCGGGCTCGTGACGTTCGGCCGCACCGCGACGCCTGAACTGGCCTACAGCATCACCACGGAGCCCGTGCTGCACGGTCCGACCCGCAATCCGTGGGACCTGGAGCGCAGCGCGGGCGGCTCCAGCGGGGGTGCGGGCGCGGCCGTCGCCGCCGGGATCGTGCCGCTCGCCCACGCCACCGACGCCGCCGGCTCGCTGCGGATTCCCGCCGCCTGCAACGGGCTCTTCGGCCTGAAGCCCACCCGCGGCCGCGTCTCCCTGGGCCCCGACGCCGACGAGACCTTCAACGGCCTCGCCGTGCAGGGCGGCGTGAGCCGGACCGTCCGTGACAGCGCGGCGCTGCTCGACCGCATCCTCGGGCCGGAACCCGGCGACCCCTACACCGCCCGACAGGCTTCCCGCCCCTACCTGGAGGAAGTGACCCGCGCGCCGGGTGTGCTGCGGATCGGCGTCCTCACCCAGGCCTGGGGCGGCCGTCGCACCGCCCCGCCGGTGACCGACGCGCTCACCCGCACGGTGCGACTGCTCGAATCGCTCGGCCACACGGTGGAGGAGGCCACGGTCGGTCTCGGAGCGGACTGGGAGGAGTTCCTGTCGGCCACCGCGCGGCTGTTCACGGCCAACCTCGCCGCCACGGTCGACGCCGTGGCCACCGCCTTCGGACGCCCGGCCGACGCCTCCACCCTCGAGCCGGCCACCCTCACGGGCTACCACTACGGACAGCGCGTCAGCGGCCACGAATTCGTCGCCGCCCTCGCGATACGCAACGCGGTCGCGCGGAGCCTGGGGCAGTACTTCGCCACCCACGACGTCCTCCTCACCCCCACCCTCCCGGAGCTTCCGATGCCGCTGGGCACCTACACCGAGGACGCGTCGGCGCTGGACGGAGCCGGCTGGATCGACCGGCTCAACGACCGGTCGCCGTTCACCCTGGCGTTCAACGTGGCCGGCAACCCGGCCATGTCCGTGCCGCTGACCGCCGACCCCGGGACGGGACTGCCGATCGGCATGCAGTTCGCCGCCGATCACGGACGCGAGGACCTGCTCTTCCGCCTCGCGGGCCAACTCGAACGGGCCCAGCCGTGGGCGGACCGCACCCCCGCGGTCCGGGCCGGAAGCCATCCCGGCGGCGACACCTTCCTGTGACCCCGACCGCCGCGCGGGCTACGGGCGGCCCGGGGCCCGCCGCACCCGGTTCCCGGCATGGCGGAGGCAGGAGGCGGCCACGACCAACGGCCACAGTGACTGGACACCGGTCACGACCCGCTCCGCGACGCCGACGTCGCCCTGCCGGTGCATCTCGATCAGGAACCACGCCCCACCGACCGCCATCAGGGCCGTCACCGTGATCGAGGGCGTCAGCCGTAACGCCCAGGGGGCGGCCGAACCACCGTTGGCGGCGAGGACCGGCCACACCGCCAGCAGGGTGAATCCGACGACCGCCACCGCGCCGTGGCGCAGCGACCCCCCGCTGCTCGGTGCGGGGAGCGCCACCACGGCCAGGGCGGCGAGACCACCGCCGGCCAGTGCCACCCGCCCGGCGGTGGCGGCGGCCCGCAGCCCCCAGGCGGTCAGCAGATGGCAGGCGCCCAGCGCGAGGAACGCCGCCGACATCACCCAGAATCCCGGGGCTCCGTAGGCTCCCAGGACGCTGATCGTCTGGGAGACGGGGTCGTAGGCAGGTCCTTCGTACAGCGCCGCGCCCGTCCAGCCTCCGATCAGCAGGAGGGGCGCGCACCCTGAGGTGAGCAGGACCCATCTGGGGACAACTCGCATCAAACAAGATTAAAGCGGAACCTGGAGGCATGGCCAGGCGTCCCGTGGTGGTGGGCCGGCCGTCGCCCAGCGGCGGTCGGCGGGTCCGTGCGGACGGCGAGATCCTCGGCCTGGCGTACGGCGTGCGGGATGTCGAGGAGTTCCTGCGGCGGGCCGGTCTGGAGGACGTCGACGTGGAGACCTCGGACCTGATCGAATGGCGCGGCGGTGGTCCGGAGGTCTGGTCGGTACGGACGTAGCGACCCTCACGACGAGGAGGAGCCATCTCCACACACGCGGGCACGGTGATCTGCGACATCACGGTCACGGCCGACGGGTACTCGGCCGGGCACGGCCAGAGTGAGGCACGCCCGTTCGGTGACGACGGCGGGGACGGCACGGGCGACAAGCTGCATGCCTGGATGTTCGACACGCCCGACGAGAACAGGGCCGAGCTGGACCGGATGGCCGCCGCCAAGGCGTTCATCATGGGACGCAACATGTTCGGACCGGTGCGGGGTGAGTGGGACCGGCCGTGGAACGGCTGGTGGGGCGACGATCCGCCGTTCCACGCCCCGGTGTTCGTCCTCACCCACCACGCGCGCGAGCCGCAGGCGATGGCCGGGGGCACGACGTACCACTTCGTCACCGACGGGATCGAGTCGGCGCTGGCCCAGGCGCGGGCGGCGGCAGGGGGCGGCGACGTGCAGGTCCAGGGCGGGGCCACCACCGTCAACCAGTACCTCGCGGCCGGCCTGATCGAGGAGCTGAGGCTGCACGTCGTGCCGTTCACGCTCGGCGCCGGTACCCGGCTCTTCGAAGGTGTCCCGCCGCTCGGGCTGGAGCAGGTGGCCTCACGCGCGGCGACCCAGGTCACGCACGTGACCTACCGCATGCGCTCCTGACGCGGAGGGCCGCCGGCCGGGTGGAGTTCCCGGCCGGCGGCCCCGCGTCCGAGCGGTGGGGTCACGGAGTGAGCAGGAGGCTGTCGCCGCGTTCCCTGGCGGCGGCGTAGCGCTTGGCCACGTCCTGCCAGTTGACGACGGCCCACATGGCGTCGATGAAGTCGACCTTCTGGTTCTTGTACTGGAGGTAGAAGGCGTGCTCCCAGGCGTCGAAGACCAGGATCGGCGTGGAGCCCTGGCCGACGTTGCCCTGGTGGTCGTAGACCTGCTCGACGACGAGACGGCCGCTCAGCGGCTCGTACGCCAGCACGCCCCAGCCGGAGCCCTGCGTGGTCGCGGCGGCCTTGGTGAGCTGCGCCTTGAAACCGGCGAAGGAGCCGAACGACTCGGTGATGGCGTCGGCGAGGTCGCCCACGCCGTCGGCGGCCAGCGGCTCGCCACCGCCGTCACCGGTCATGTTGTGCCAGTAGATGGAGTGCAGGATGTGCCCGGAGAGGTGGAAGGCCAGGTTCTTCTCCAGGCCGTTGATCGACGCCCACTGCTCCTTGTCCCGCGCCTCGGCGAGCTGCTCCAGGGTGTCGTTGGCGCCCTTCACGTAGGCCGCGTGGTGTTTGTCGTGGTGCAGCTCGATGATCTGCGGATTGATGACCGGCTCGAGCTCCGAGTAGTCGTAGGGAAGCTCCGGGAGCGAGTACACCGCCATGTCCAACATCCTCCGACGTTATTGCCAATGATGTGCAGTTGCACGCTAACAGCGTCAGTGGTGGTTGTTGATCAGCCGTTGGTCCTAGGTCCTGTCGTCAAACTCCCGTCGTCCGCCCGGAGGGCGGGCCCGGCGGCTTCAGGTGCGTGCTCTCGGCGCGCGGGGCCCTGATCCTCGTACTGGATGTACTTGGGTCAGGGCCCCGTGCGGCGAGAGTGCGTGCATGGCGCCGCCGGGCAGACGGGAGTTTGACGACAGGGCCTAGGTCCGGCGTCGTGCACCCGCCCCCGACGGGGCGTCAGTCCTCCCCCTCCAGATCGCCCTCGGTCTCCAGGTACACCTGCCGCAGGGCTTCCAGGACGGCGGGGTCGGGCTTCTCCCACATTCCGCGCGACTCCGCCTCCAGCAGGCGCTCGGCGATGCCGTGCAGGGCCCATGGGTTGGCCTGCTGGAGGAACTCGCGGTTGGCGGGGTCCAGGACGTATGCCTCGGTGAGCTTGTCGTACATCCAGTCCGCGACCACGCCCGTGGTCGCGTCGTAGCCGAAGAGGTAGTCGACGGTGGCGGCGAGTTCGAAGGCGCCCTTGTAACCGTGGCGGCGCATCGCCTCGATCCACTTGGGGTTGACCACACGGGCGCGGAAGACGCGGGAGGTCTCCTCCACCAGGGTGCGGGTGCGGACCGTCTCCGGGCGGGTGGAGTCGCCGATGTACGCCTCGGGCGCGGTGCCGCGCAGGGCGCGGACGGTGGCGACCATGCCGCCGTGGTACTGGAAGTAGTCGTCGGAGTCCGCGATGTCGTGCTCGCGGGTGTCCGTGTTCTTGGCCGCCACCGCGATCCGCTTGTACGCCGTCTCCATCTCGTCGCGCGCCGGGCGGCCGTCGAGTTCGCGGCCGTAGGCGTAGCCGCCCCAGACGCTGTAGACCTCGGCGAGGTCGGCGTCGGTGCGCCAGTCGCGGGAGTCGATGAGCTGGAGCAGCCCTGCCCCGTAGGTGCCGGGGCGGGAGCCGAAGATGCGGGTGGTGGCGCGGCGTTCGTCGCCGTGTTCGGCGAGGTCGGCCTGGACGTGGGCGCGGACGTGGTTGGCCTCGGCCGGTTCCTCCAGGGAGGCGGCGAGGCGTACCGCGTCGTCGAGGAGGCCCACGGTGTGCGGGAACGCGTCGCGGAAGAAGCCGGAGATGCGCAGGGTGACGTCGATGCGCGGGCGGCCCAGCTCCTCGTGGGGGATGGCTTCGAGGCCGGTGACGCGGCGGGAGGCGTCGTCCCAGACGGGGCGCACGCCGAGCAGCGCGAGGACCTCGGCGACGTCGTCGCCGGCGGTGCGCATGGCGCTGGTGCCCCACAGCGAGAGGCCGACGGAGGTGGGCCATTCGCCGTTGTCGGTGCGGTAGCGCTCCAGGAGGCTGTCCGCGAGGGCCTGGCCGGTCTCCCACGCGAGGCGGGAGGGTACGGCCTTGGGGTCGACGGAGTAGAAGTTGCGGCCGGTCGGCAGGACGTTGACCAGGCCGCGCAAGGGGGAGCCGGACGGCCCCGCGGGGACGAAGCCGCCGTTCAGCGCGTGCACGGCGTGGTCGATCTCGGCGGTGGTGGCGGCGAGCCGGGGGACGACCTCGCGGGCGGCGAACTCCAGTACCGCGGCGACCTGTTCGCCGTGCTCGGACGGTACGGCGGCGGGGTCCCAGCCCGCGTCGTCCATGGCCTGCACCAGTGCGCGGGCCCGCTCCTCGGCGGCGTCGGCCGTGGTGCGGGTGGCTGCGGACTCGTCGAGGCCGAGGGCTTCGCGCAGGCCGGGCAGAGCGGTGGTGCCGCCCCAGATCTGGCGGGCGCGCAGGATGGCGAGGACGAGGTTGACCCGGTCGGCACCGGCCGGCGGATTGCCGAGGACGTGCAGGCCGTCGCGGATCTGGGCGTCCTTGACCTCGCAGAGCCAGCCGTCGACGTGCAGCAGGAAGTCGTCGAAGCCGTCGTCGTCCGGGCGGTCCTGCAGGCCGAGGTCGTGGTCGAGCTTGGCGGCCTGGATCAGGGTCCAGATCTGGGCGCGGATCGCCGGGAGCTTCGCCGGGTCCATGGACGCGATCTGCGCGTACTCGTCGAGGAGTTGCTCCAGGCGCGCGATGTCGCCGTAGGAGTCGGCGCGGGCCATCGGCGGCACGAGGTGGTCGACGAGGGTGGCGTGCACGCGGCGCTTGGCCTGGGTGCCCTCGCCGGGGTCGTTGACGAGGAAGGGGTAGATCAGCGGCAGGTCGCCGAGGGCGGCGTCGGGGCCGCAGGCGGCGGACAGGCCGGCGTTCTTGCCGGGCAGCCACTCCAGGTTGCCGTGCTTGCCCAGGTGGATCATCGCGTCGGCGCCGAAGCCGCCGTCCTCGGCCCGCGCGGCGATCCAGCGGTAGGCGGCGAGGTAGTGGTGGGAGGGCGGCAGGTCGGGGTCGTGGTAGATGGCGATGGGGTTCTCGCCGAAGCCGCGCGGTGGCTGGATGAGGATCAGCAGGTTGCCGCGGCGCAGGGCGGCGAGGACGATGTCGCCCTCCGGGTTGCGGCTGCGGTCGACGAACATCTCGCCCGGGGCCGGGCCCCAGTGCTCCTCGACGGCCGTGCGCAGCTCCCCGGGCAGGGTCGCGTACCAGCGCTTGTAGTCGGCGGCCGGGATGCGGACCGGGTTGCGGGCCAGCTGTTCCTCGGTGAGCCAGTCCTGGTCGTGGCCGCCGGCCTCGATGAGCGCGCGGATCAGTTCGTCGCCGTCGCCCGACGCGAGGCCCGGAACCTCGGCGTCGGTGCCGGTGCCGGTGCCGAAGTCGTAGCCCTCCTCGCGCAGTCGGCGCAGCAGGGCGACGGCGCTGGCGGGGGTGTCCAGGCCGACGGCGTTGCCGATGCGGGAGTGCTTGGTCGGGTAGGCGGACAGGACCAGGGCCAGGCGCTTGTCGGCGGCCGGGATGTGCCGCAGGCGCGCGTGGCGCACGGCGATGCCGGCGACGCGGGCGGCGCGCTCGGGGTCGGCGACGTAGGCGGGGAGGCCGTCCGCGTCGATCTCCTTGAAGGAGAACGGCACGGTGATCAGGCGGCCGTCGAACTCGGGCACGGCTATCTGGCTGGCGGCGTCCAGCGGGGAGACGCCCTCGTCGTTGCCCTCCCAGTCGGCGCGGGAGCCGGTCAGGCACAGGGCCTGGAGGATGGGGACGTCGAGGGTGGTGAGGGCGCCGGCGTCCCAGGACTCGTCGTCACCGCCGGCGGACGCCTCGGCGGGCTTGGTGCCGCCGGCCGCGAGGACGGTGGTGACGATCGCGTCGGCCGCCCGCAGGTCCTCGATCAGTTCGGGCTCGGGGGCGCGCAGGGAGGCCACGTAGCGGGGCAGCGGCCGTCCGCCCGCGTTCTCCACGGCGTCGCACAGGGCGTGCACGAAGTCCGTGTTGCCGCTCATGTGGTGGGCGCGGTAGTAGAGCACGGCCACGGTCGGGCCGTCCGCGTCCGGGCGCGGCGCACGCTCCAGCGGGCCCCAGGTGGGGGCGGGCGTCGGCGGGTCGAAGCCGTGGCCGGTGAGCAGCACGGTGTCGGAGAGGAACCGGGCGAGCTGCTCCAGGTTGGCGGGGCCGCCGTGGGCGAGGTAGGCGTGGGCCTCCGCGGCGAGGCCGACGGGGACGGTGGAGGTCTCCATCAGCTGGGCGTCGGGCGCCTGTTCGCCGCTGAGCACGACGACGGGCCGGCCGTCGGCGAGGAGCAGGTCGAGACCCTCGCGCCAGGCACGCACTCCGCCGAGGAGGCGTACGACGACCAGTCCGACGCCGTCCAGCAGGGCGGGCAGGTCGTCGAGCGGGAGGCGGGCGGGGTTGGCGAACCGGTAGGTGACCGGACCGGTGGCGGCGCGGGCGCTCAGCAGGTCGGTGTCGGACGTCGACAGGAGCAGGATGCTGGGGTGCGCGGCGCGCTCCCCGGACGAATGCGGCATGCGGCGTCTGCCCTTCCTCGGGGTCCGCGCCCCGGGCGGTGAGAGACGGCGGGAGTTCCTGACTCGTCCGGCCCCTCAGGGTGGCCGGACTCACAGTGGCGGGACCGCGCCGGATTCACACCGGCTTCCTCCCCTGTCGCCGTCTGGCGGTGGGCGGACCGGCTGATCCACCCAGGAGCATAGTAAGGGTCCCGCCGAGAAGGGCGGGGGGTGCCACCGGTGTGACGGTCGGTATGCTCGCCGCCATGTCCTCGGCGCTCCCTTCCATATCCTCCCAGGCCACAGCGGTCTCACGGGACCGTGGTGACGCCTGCCCGGGGACGCTGAGGCTGCACGCCGCCGACGACGGCGCCCTCGCCCGGGTACGGATACCGGGCGGGGTCCTGGGCGTCGTCCAGGCCGAGGCGCTGGCGGACGCGGCCCGGCGGCTGGGCGACGGGGACCTTCATCTGACGTCCCGGGGCAACGTGCAACTGCGGGGGCTGCGCGACGGCTGCGGCGGGGAACTCGCCGGGCTGCTGGCCGCGGCCGGGCTGCTGCCCTCACGGGGGCACGAACGGGTGCGCAACATCGTCGCCTCACCGCTGTCCGGCCTCGACGGGCGCGGTCTTCGGGACGTCCGGCCCTGGCTGTCGGCCCTGGACGCCGCGTTGTGCGCAAGCGAACGGGCGCGGGAGTTGTCGGGCCGGTTCCTGTTCGCGCTCGACGACGGGCGCGGGGACGTGACCGGGCTCGGCGCCGACGTCACCGTGCGAGCGGCCGGCGACGACCATGCGCTGGTCTCGCTGGGCTCGACGGACGACGCCTGGCGGGTGGCCGCGGGCGAGGCGTCCCGGGCGGCGCTGCTGGCGGCCGAGGCCTTCCTCGACGTCGCGCGCGAGTCCGGGGCGCGGGTGTGGCGGGTGGACGAACTCGCCGTGCCGGCCCGTGTCCTGACGCGGGCGGTGGACCGCCGTCTGTCCGGGGCGGGAGTCGCCCACGTCACGGAGCGGACGCACACGTCCCGTACGGACGGGCCTCCTCCCGGGCTCGTCGGGAACGCCCTGTGCGTGCACGTCCCGCTGGGCCGTCTCACCGGCCCGCAATGGCGGGAGTTGGCCCGCGTCGCCGCCCCGACGCGGGACGCCGAACTGCGGTTGACGCCGTGGCGCGGTGTCGTCGTACCCGTCCGGGGCCTGGGCGCGACGGACACCGCCGACGCCCTCGGCCGCCTCTCCGCCGCCGGCCTCGTCACCGACGCCGCCTCCCCCTGGCCGCGCGTCGGTGCCTGCATCGGCCGCCCGGGATGCGGGAAGTCACACGCCGACGTGCGGGCGGACGCGGCCGGCGGCCTGTCCGCCGCGGGCCGGTCCCCGCTCCCCCTGTACTGGTCCGGCTGCGAACGCCGTTGCGGACACCCGCGGGGCGAGCGGATCGACCTGGTCGCCGTCCCCGAGGGCGGCTACCGCCTCACCGTCGGCGCGCCCGGCGCACCGACACGCACCACGGTCCTGACGGACCCCTCCCATCTCGCCGCCGCACTGGCGGCGATCACCCCATGAGCCGTACGACGACCGAGAGCAGCGGGAAGAGCACCGTGACCACGCACGCATACGAGAAGGACGGAGCGGCCATCTACCGCCAGTCCTTCGCCACGATCCGGGCGGAGGCGGACCTCACGGGCCTGCCCGCCGACGTCAGCCGGGTCGCCGTCCGGATGATCCACGCCTGCGGCATGGTCGACCTCGTGCGCGACATCGGCCACACGCCCACGGTGGTGGCCCGCGCCCGCGAGGCCCTGCTGGCCGGTGCGCCGATCCTCTGCGACGTGCAGATGGTGGCCAGCGGTGTGACCCGCAAGCGGCTGCCCGCGGACAACGAGGTGCTGTGCACCCTCTCCGACCCGGCCGTCCCGAAGCTGGCCGCGGAGCTGGGCACCACGCGCAGCGCCGCCGCCCTGGAGTTGTGGCGCGACCGCCTGGAGGGCTCCGTGGTCGCCGTCGGCAACGCGCCCACCGCCCTCTTCCGGCTCCTGGAGATGATCGAGGAGGGGGCGCCGAGGCCCGCGGCCGTCATCGGCGTGCCCGTCGGCTTCATCGGCGCCGCCGAGTCCAAGGACGCCCTTGCCGCCCACCCCTCGGGCCTGGAGCACCTGGTCGTCCGGGGCCGTCGCGGAGGCAGCGCCATCGCCGCCGCCGCACTCAACGCGATCGCGAGCGAGGAAGAATGAGCGGCAAGCTGTACGGGGTCGGGCTCGGTCCCGGCGACCCGTCCCTGATGACCGTGCGCGCGGTCGAGGCCATCGCCGAGGCGGACGTGATCGCGTATCACAGCGCCCGGCACGGACGCTCCATCGCCCGCTCGATCGCGGAGCGGCACCTGCGCGCCGACCACGTCGAGGAACGGCTGGTCTACCCGCTCACCGTCGAGACCACCGACCACCCGGGCGGCTACCAGGGCGCCATGGACGACTTCTACGCCGAGGCCTCGGCGCGGCTCGCCGCCCACCTCGACGCGGGCCGCACGGTCGCCGTCCTCGCGGAGGGCGACCCGCTCTTCTACGGCTCCTACATGCACATGCACAAGCGGCTCGCCGACCGGTACGAGACCGAGGTGATCCCCGGTGTGACGTCCGTGTCCGCCGCCGCGGCCCGGCTGGGCACGCCGCTCGTCGAGGGCGAGGAGGTGCTGACCATCCTGCCGGGCACGTTGCCCGAGGAGGAGCTGACGGCCCGGCTCGCCTCGACGGACTCGGCCGTGGTGATGAAGCTGGGCCGCACCTTCTCCAAGGTGCGCCGCGCGCTGGAGGGGTCGGGTCGGCTGGACGAGGCGCGGTACGTGGAGCGGGCCACGATGCCGGGAGAGCGCCTCGCGGAGCTGGCGGACGTCGAGGCCGAGTCGGTGCCCTACTTCTCGGTGGCGGTGCTGCCGAGCCAGGTGGACGCCGAGCCGCCGGCGCCGCAGCCTGGTGCCGTCGGGGAGGTCGTGGTCGTGGGGACCGGGCCGGCCGGCCCGTTGTGGCTGACGCCCGAGACGCGGGGCGCGCTCGCCGCCGCCGACGACCTGGTCGGCTACACCACCTACCTGGACCGTGTGCCGGTCCGGGCAGGTCAGCGGCGCCACGGATCGGACAACAAGGTGGAGGCCGAGCGCGCGGAGTTCGCGCTGGGGCTGGCCCGGCGGGGGCGCCGGGTCGCCGTCGTGTCCGGCGGCGACCCCGGGGTGTTCGCCATGGCCACGGCCGTGCTGGAGGCCGCCTCGGCCGAGGAGCACGCGGACGTTCCGGTGCGGGTGCTGCCCGGGGTGACCGCGGCCAACGCCGCCGCCGCCCGTGCGGGGGCGGCGCTCGGGCACGACTACGCCGCCCTCTCGCTGTCCGACCGGCTCAAGCCGTGGGAGGTCATCGCCGAGCGGCTGCGGGCCGCGGCCGGCGCCGACCTGGTGCTGGCGCTGTACAACCCGGGCTCCGGCAGCCGGACCTGGCAGGTCGGCAAGGCCCGCGAGCTGCTCCTCGAGCACCGGGCGCCGGACACGCCCGTCGTGGTCGCGCGGGACGTGGGCGGTTCCGGCGAGCGGGTGCGGATCGTGCGACTGGCGGAGCTGGACCCGGCCGAGGTCGACATGCGCACGATCCTGCTGGTCGGCTCCTCCCAGACGCGCGTGGTGCGGCGCGGCGACGGCGAAGAGGTCGTGTGGACGCCCCGCCGCTACCCGGAGACGTGAGGGGCGCCCGGCGGCCGGCGCCTCGCGTGTGCCTCCCGGACCCACCGCGCCGCCTCCCCGGGCCCGCTGACGACCGGCACGCCGTCGGGCACCGGCGGCCTGCGCACCACGACCACCGGCACCCCGGCCTCACGGGCGGCCGCCAGCTTCGGCGCGGTGGCCTCTCCCCCGCTGTCCTTGGTCACCAGGACGTCGATCCGGTGCCTGCGCAGCAGCTCGCGTTCGCCGTCGAGGGTGAACGGGCCGCGGTCGAGCAGTACCTCCATGCGGGGCGGACACGGTGCGCCGGGCGCGTCGACCGACCGCACGAGGAACCACAGGTCGCGCAGACCGGCGAAGGCGGCGAGACCCGTGCGGCCGGTGGTGAGGAAGACCCTGTCGCCGAGCGCGGGGAGCCGCGCGGCGGCCTCCGCGAGGGAGCCGGCCTCGTGCCAGTCGTCCCCGGCCACCGGCGACCAGCCGGGGCGGCGCAGGGCGAGCAGGGGAACCCCGGCGGTGGCGGCGGCCCGCGCGGCGTTGAAGCTGATGGTGCCCGCGAACGGGTGGGTGGCGTCGACGAGCAGGTCGACGGTGTGCTCGCCGAGCCAGACGGCGAGCCCTTCGGCTCCGCCGAAGCCGCCGACGCGCACCTCGCCGGGCGGCATCCGGGGCGCGGTCACCCGTCCGGCAAGGGAGTTCGTCACCCGGAGCCCCGGCAGGTGTTCGGCCGCCAGGAGTTCGGCGAGCCCACGGGCCTCCGTGGTGCCGCCGAGGATCAGTACGTGCACGGCAGGGTCGTTCCCTTTCTGCGGTTTCGTCCCTCTGGTGGGACTCGAGTGAGCGGGACATGAGCGGCGAGGCCAGGGGCGGTCGCGGCGCCCAACTCAAGCACACCGGTCTGCGGCCCGGCTGGACCACGGGTGCCTGCGCGACGGCGGCGACGACCGCCGCGTACACGGCGCTGCTGGCGGGCGACTTCCCCGACCCGGTGACGATCACGCTGCCCAGGGGCCAGACGCCGTCCTTCGCGCTCGCGGCCGAGGAGCTGTCGGACGGCTGCGCGATGGCGGGGATCGTGAAGGACGCGGGCGATGATCCGGACGTCACGCACGGGGCGCTGGTCCGGGCGACGGTGCGGCATCTGCCCGCCGGGTCCGGGGTCGTCTTCCGCGCCGGACCGGGCGTGGGCACGGTCACCCGACCCGGCCTGCCGCTGCCGGTCGGCGCACCCGCCGTCAACCCCGTGCCCCGGCAGATGATGCGCGACCACGTCGCACGCGTCGCCGAGCGGTACGGCGCAGGCGGCGACGTCGAGATCACCGTCTCCGTCGACGACGGCGAGGAGATCGCCCGCTCCACCTGGAACCCCCGGCTGGGCATCCTCGGCGGCCTCTCCGTCCTGGGCACCACCGGGATCGTCGTGCCGTACTCGTGCTCGGCGTGGATCGACTCGATCCGGCGCGGGGTGGACGTGGCCCGTGCGGCGGGGCGTACGCATGTCGCGGGGTGCACCGGCTCCACCTCGGAGCGGACCGTCGTCGAGGAGTACGGGCTGCCCGAGGACGCGCTGCTGGACATGGGCGACTTCGCGGGCGCGGTACTGAAGTACGTCCGCCGTCATCCCGTGGACCGGCTGACGGTGTGCGGCGGTTTCGCGAAGCTCTCCAAGCTCGCCGCCGGCCACCTCGATCTGCACTCCGGGCGCTCCCAGGTCGACCAGGGCTTCCTCGCCGGGCTGGCCCGGCGAGGCGGCGCCGACGAGGCCCTGGCCGCCGAGGTGGCGGGGGCCAACACGGGGCTCGCCGCCCTCCAGCTGTGCCTGGCGGCCGGGGTTCCGCTGGGCGACCTGGTGGCGCGAGCGGCCCGCGACCAGTCGCTGGCCGTGCTGCGCGGGGCGCCGGTCGCGGTCGACGTGATCTGCGTCGACCGCGCGGGGACGGTGGTGGGCCGCAGCGGGGTGGCCTGAGCGCGGGACCGGGGGACTAGCCGTCCGCGTGGCCGGTCTCGTCCCGCACCGGGCCGACCCGCAGGCGGTTGCCGTCCGGGTCCCGGAGGCCGAGTTCCCGCCCCCAGGGCTGCTCCTCGGGCACGGCGCCGAACTCGGCGGCGACCGCGTCGAGGTCGGCGACCCGCAGGTACATCAGGGTGTCCGGGCGCGCGTCGCCCTCGTGCTCCGACAGATGGAGCCGGACCCGCCCGCGGGCGACCTCCGTGTACACGGGGAATCCCGGTTCGAAGCGGTGCTCCCACTGCTGGACGAAGCCCAGCCGGGCGTACCAGCGCACCGCCGCCGCGGCGTCGCGCACCCGCAGGACCGGGATGACCTCTTCGGAGGGTGCCGCGGACTCAGCAGACATGCCGGTCCCGCTCCGTCGAGTACAGGTGGCTGTCGCGGAACTGCTCCGCGCCGAGCGTCCGCCCGACCATGATGACGGCCGTGCGCAGCACCCCCGCGTCCTTCACCTTCCCGGCGATCTCGTCGAGCGTGCCGCGCAGGACCAGCTCGTCGGGGCGGGAGGCGTAGGCGACGACGGCGGCGGGGCAGTCGGCACCGTAGTGCGGCAGCAGCTCGTCCACCACGCGGTCCACGTACCGGGCGGCGAGGTGCAGCACGATCAGCGCGCCGCTGCGGCCCAGGGTGGCGAGGTCCTCGCCCTCGGGCATGGCGGTGGCCTGCTGGGCGACGCGGGTCAGGATGACCGTCTGCCCGACCGTGGGCACGGTCAGCTCCCGCTTCAGGGCGGCCGCCGCCGCGGCGAAGGCCGGAACGCCCGGGACCACCTCGTACGGCACCCCGGCCGCGTCCAGCCGCCGCATCTGCTCCGCGACCGCGCTGAACACGGAGGGGTCCCCGGAGTGCAGCCGGGCGACGTCGTGGCCCTCCTCGTGCGCGCGGACCAGTTCGGCCGTGATCTCGTCCAGGGTGAGCTGCGCGGTGTCCACCAGCCGCGCGTCCGCGGGGCGCTCCGCGAGCAGTTCGCGCGGCACCAGGCTGCCCGCGTACAGGCAGACCCGGCAGGCGGCGAGGGTCCGGGCGCCGCGCACCGTGATCAGGTCGGCGGCGCCGGGGCCGGCGCCGATGAAGTACACGGTCATATGTCTGCTCCTGCGGATGGTTCGACGGTCTTCTCCACGGCCCACTGGGTGACCGGCATCGCCTGCCGCCACCCGGTGAAGCCGCCCACGGGGACGGCGTGCGCCACGGCCAGGCGGACCAGTTCGCCGCCGTGGCGGCGGTGGGCGTCGGCGAGCAGCGCCTCGGATTCCAGCGTCACGGTGTTGGCCACCATGCGGCCGGCGTCCGGCAGCGCGTCCCAGCAGGCGGCCAGCAGGCCGGGCGTGGTGAGGCCGCCGCCGACGAACACCGCGTCCGGCCGGGGCAGCCCGGCCAACGCCTCGGGGGCGGCTCCGGTGACCACTTGGAGACCCGGCACGCCGAGCCGTTCGGCGTTGCGGGTGATGCGCTCGGCGCGGGCCGGGTCCCGTTCGACGGTGATCGCCCGGCAGGCGGGATGCGCACGCATCCACTCGACGGCGATCGAGCCGGAGCCGCCGCCGACGTCCCACAGGAGCTCGCCGGGTGCGGGGGCCAGCGCGCCGAGCGTGGCGGCGCGGATGTGCCGTTTGGTGAGCTGCCCGTCGTGCTCGTAGGCCGCGTCCGGCAGGCCCGGCACCGCGCCCAGGCGCAGGGCGTCCGGGGCCCGGCGGCACTCGACGGCGACGATGTTGAGGGGGTCGCCCGGTGGGTGCGGCGGCCAGTCCTCGGCGGTGGCCGGTGTCGTCGTGCGCTCCCGCGCGCCGCCGAGCTGTTCCAGCACCCGCATCCGGCTCGGGCCGAAGCCGCGGTCCCTGAGCAGGGCGGCGACCTCGTCGGGGGTGGTGGAGTCCGCGCTGAGCACGAGGAGGCGCCGGCCGTCGTGCAGGGCGGCGGCGAGGCGGGCCGCGGGCCGTCCCACGAGCGTGACGACCTCGACGTCCTCCAGGGGCCAGCCGAGGCGGGCGCAGGCGTGGGAGACGGACGAGGGGTGCGGCAGGACGCGCACCGCGCCGGGCCCGAGTTCTTCGGTGAGGGCGCGGCCGATGCCGTAGAACATGGGGTCGCCGCTGGCCAGGACGGCGATGCGGCGGCCGGCGTGCGCGGCGAGGAGGCCGGGGACCGCGGGCCGCAGCGGGGAGGGCCAGGCGACCCGTTCCCCGGTGCACTCCGGGGGCAGCAGATCGAGTTGGCGTGCGCCGCCGATCAGGACGTCCGCGTCGAGCAGGGTCCCTCGGGCGGCGTCCGCGAGCCCTTCCCATCCGTCGGCGCCGATCCCGACGACGGCCGGTGCGGGGGTCTGGGCGGTGGTCACTGCTGAGTACCTCGGGGTCCGGGAGAGGCGGCAGACGCGCTCTGCCGAAGAGGCACTCTACGGGGCGCCCACCTGCGCCGGGCCGCGCGGGTGCCCATCACCCGTGCACATCGGCGCCTTCTTATTGCACACTGTTCGCAACAGCTTGTGCAGCGCAGGAAGGGGTGGGTGCCGTGCTCGTTCCCATGCGTGCCGGCCGGGTGCCGGCCATCGACCGGGCGGCGCGAGCGGGGGATCCTCGCGCCGCCCTCCTCCCCCCTCCACCGCCGGTGACCGCCCGATGACCTCCGGCATCCGTGTCCACCGCGGACCCGGCGTGCTCGCGCACACCGAAGCGCTCCGTTCGGTGTACGTCGACGCGTTCTGCGCGCCGCCCTGGAACGAGGACGAGGAGAGGGCGACGGAGTTCGTGGCGCGGCTTCGGGAGGACGTGGACCGGCCCGGGTTCACCGCGGCGACCGCCGTGCGGGACGGGGAGGTCGTCGGTTTCGCCACCGCGTGGACGACCCCGGCGCCCTTCCCCACCGACCGCTGCCACCCGCAGGCCGCCGCGGGCCTGGGTGCCTGCCGCACCACCGACTGGCTGTGCGGCGCCCGGGGGATCGACGAACTGGCCGTCCGCCGAGCGGACCGCGGCTCCGGTCTCGCGGGCGGCCTGCTGGACGCGGTGACCGAGGACGCGCCAGGGGGACGCGCCTGGCTGCTGACGTCGGTCCGCGGCGGACGGGCCCTCGCCTTCTACCGCCGCCGCGGCTGGACCCAGGTGACCCACCCCTCCCCCGACGGCCGAGGCGTCGTCGTGCTCCTCGGCCCGCACCATCCGGCCCGTTTCTCGGCACCGCTTCCCCTCTGAGCCGTCCGGTCACGCGTCGGTCCCGGCGCGGCCTGACTGGTCGCACCCGCGTGAGTGATGAAAACTGACGCTATGGACCGCTTGCCACGGCGGAGCATCGCCGGCCAGGTCTTTCTGCTGCAGGTCGGCACAGCGGTGCTGCTCATCGTCACCGCGGTGGTGCTCCTGCTGTTCCAGGCGCAGCGCGACAGCACCGACGACGCCCGCCGCACGGCCCTGGGCGTCGCCGAGTCCTTCGCCAAGGCTCCCGGCACGGCCACGGCGGTCACGGGAGCCGACCCGACCGCGGTGCTCCAGCCCCGGGCCGAGGCCGTCGGCAAGGCCACCGACGTCGACTACGTCGTGGTGTTCGACGACGCGGGGCTCCGCTTGACACACCCCGACCCGGCGCTGATCGGCAAGCGCGTCATCAGCCCGGACGGGCTGCTGGAGGAGGTCCTCGGCGGCCGGTCGGTCACCCGGACGTTCGACACGAGCGTCGGCCCGACGGTGAACGCCGACGCCCCCGTGCGGACCGCCGACGGCCGCGTGGTCGGCGGTGTGGCCGTCGGCATCACGATCACCAACGTCAACGAGTCCGCCCAGCGCCAACTGCCCGCCCTGCTGGTCGCGGGCGCCGCCTCGCTCGCGCTGGCCCTGGGCGCCGCCGCCCTGGTGAGCCGCCGGCTGAGGCGGCAGACGCACGGCCTCGGACCGGTCGAGATCACCCGCATGTACGAGCACCACGACGCAGTGCTGCACACCATCCGGGAAGGTGTGCTGATCGTCGACGGCGATCGCCTGGTGCTCGCCAACGACGAGGCGCGGCGCCTCCTCGCGCTGCCCGAGCGGTGCGACGGGATCCCCCTCGGCAGCCTCGGGCTGGACCCGGGCATCGTAGAACTGCTCGCCTCGGGCGACACCCGCACGGACGAGATGCACACCGCCGGGGACCGGCTCCTGGCGGTCAGCCTGCGCCGGCTGGACCGGGACGACACGACCAGGGGCGCGGTGGCCACCCTGCGGGACACCACCGAGCTGCACCGGGAACGGAGCAGGGCGGAGCGCGCCCGCAAGCGGCTGGAACTGCTCTACGACGCCAGTGCCCGGATCGGCACCACGCTGGACGTGGTGCGGACCGCCGAGGAACTCGCCGAGGCGTCGACGCCCAGCTGCGCCGACTTCGTCACGGTCGAACTGCTGGACGCGGTCCGGCGCGGCGAGGAGGCCGCCCCGGACGACCTGGTGATGCACCGCGTGGTCCTGCACGGCGTCCGCGACGACGCACCGCTGATCCCGGTCGGCGAGGCGATGACCATCCGGCCCGGTACTCCCGCGACAACGGGTCTCGCCTCCGGACACGCCGTTCTCGTCGCGGACCTGAGCGCGGAGCCCGGCTGGCAGCTACAGGATCCCGACCGCGCGCCCAGGGTCCTCGCCTACGGCATCCACTCACTGGTCTCCGTTCCCCTGCGCGCCCGGGGCGTCGCGCTCGGCGTGGCCAACTTCTGGCGCGGTGCGGACTCCGAGCCGTTCACCCGGGAGGACCTGTCCATCACCGAGGAACTGGCGTCGCGGGCCGCGGTCGCCATCGACAACGCGAGGCGCTACCACCGCGAGCACACCGTCGCGGTGGCTCTGCAGCGCAGCCTGCTGCCGCACGGAGTGCCGGTGCAGAACGCCCTCGACATCGCCTACCGCTACCTGCCGGCGCAGGCGGGCGTGGGCGGCGACTGGTTCGACGTGATCCCGCTGTCCGGCGCGCGGGTCGCCCTCGTGGTGGGCGACGTCGCCGGCCACGGTCTGCACGCCGCGGCCACCATGGGCCGGCTGCGGACCGCCGTGCAGAACTTCGCCGGTCTGGACATGGCTCCCGACGAACTCCTCGGCCACCTCGACGAACTGGTGACCGGCCTCGACCGGGACCGCGCCGAGACGAGCGGCGGTTCGGACATCGTCGGTGCCACCTGTCTCTACGCCGTGTACGACCCGGTCTCCGGTGACTGCACCATGGCCCGCGCCGGGCACCCGCCGCCGGCCGTCGTCCTCCCGGACGGCAGCGTGGACTTCCCCGAGCTGCAGCCCGGCCCTCCGCTGGGCCTCGGCGGCCTGCCCTTCACCCCGGCGGAGTTCCGGCTCCCCGAGGGCAGTCGGCTGGTCCTGTTCACCAACGGGCTGGTGACTGGCCGGGGCCGGGACATCGAGGCGGGCCTCGACCTGCTCCGCAGGCGGCTCGCCGGCGCGGACCGGACGCCGGACGAGACCTGTGCCGTGCTGCTGGACGCGCTGCTCCCCGACCGCCCCGACGACGACGTCGTCCTTTTGGTGGCCCGGACCCGGGCCTTCCCCGCCGACCGGGTCGCCGAGTGGCACGTGCCGCGTGACCCGGCGGCCGTCGCCGGCGTTCGGGCCGACGCGACGCGCCGACTCACCGAGTGGGGCCTCGAGGAGACGGCGTTCACCACCGAGCTGATCCTCAGCGAGCTGGTCACCAACGCCATCCGGCACGCGGCCGAACCGGTGCGCGTCCGGCTGCTGCTCGACCGCAGCCTGATCTGCGAGGTCTCCGACGGCAGCAGCACGGCACCCCACCTGCGCATGGCCGCCACCACCGACGAGGGAGGCCGTGGCCTGTTCCTCGTCGCCCAGTGCGCCACGCGCTGGGGCACCCGGTACCACGCGCAGGGCAAGGTCATCTGGACCGAACAGTCCCTGAACGCGCCGGACACCCAGGGCCCGTGACCGCGCCCGCTATCCCGCCAGACAGCAGTCGCCGCACTTCGAGCCGTTCGGCGCGCGGTAGTAGAGGCAGCAACTGCGGCGCCGGAACGTGAGATCCGGTCCGGTGATCTCTCCGGTACCCACGAGCCGTCCGGTGTTCAGCAGTTCGGTGGTGAGGCCGGTGAGCGGCTCGCGCAGTTCGGGATGCGCCGCCAGCAGGGCGCGGGCCGCCTCGACGAGCGCCGAGGCGGCATTGCCGTCCAGCAGCCGCGGGGCGACCTTCACGCGGAGTCCTTGGGCCAGCGCCTCCAGGTGGGCCGTCACCTGTCCGTAGAGGGCGAGGGCGGGAGACGGAGGTGCCCCGACGCGCAGACCGGCGGGGTGCGGCATGCGCAGGGCCGGGCCGTCGTCGGCGCGCTCCAGCCGGCTCAGGTCGAGGACGATGCCGTGCAGGAGTACGCAGGCCAGAGCGGGCGACCAGAGACGCGCGACGTGGCCGAGGTGGGCGATGGACACGCCGATCCTCGCTTCGGGCGCGCGGTGGCGGTGCGCGACGGTCTCGGCGAGGTCGGTGAAACCCCGCGCGTAGGAGAGGCCGACCGGATGCCAGCCCGTATCTCCACCCCCGGCGCGCAGCACGAAGAAGCCCCCGAGGGCGGCCACGTCGTGCAGCGCGGCGGTGACGTCGGCGGGCGCCGCCTGAAGGTTTCCGGGCACCGGTTCCTCCTCGTGTGCGCCGAGTCAGGAGGCCGGGCCGCGTCGCGGGGGCGTGATGGCGTACAGGTCGAGGACGTCGGGCCGCGGTGCGACGCCGGGGCCGCCGGCGCGGACCCAGTCGGCGATGTCCTCGGTGGCGTCGGGGTCGTTGACCAGTCCGAGCCAGACGGGACGGGCGCCGGCGGCGCGGCCCGCCGCGGAGGGCTGCACGACGATCACGTTGGCCTGTTCGCACACGTCGAGGCAGTCCGACACCCGCACGGGCACCCGGGCCCGCAGACGCGCCGTCTGCGCCGCGTGGTCGACGCCGATGATCTTCGGGGTGCCACAACAGCAGTCCCGGCAGACGACGACGCGTGAGGGCGTCGGGTCTGCGGGTGCGCCGGGCGTCGTTCCGGCCGGGCCGGCGGGTGCGGGCATACGGCATCGTCCCTCTCCCCGGGGAGATCCGCCCCGGTGGTCCGTCGAGGAGGCGACCGCGTGAGTCTCCTGGCTCTCGGGTCGTCGCCCGCCCCACCCCTTCCCACCCGGTGCGGGCAGTGGTCGTGTGGGGGCTCGCTCGCCGATCACAGTGGCGGGACCGCGCCGGATTCGCACCGGCTTCCTCGGGCCGCCGTCGCCCAATTGCTCCGGGCATCCTCGCATCCCGTCCCCGGAGCTGTCAGCGGGGCCCCGCCCGTGTACGAGCCTTGCGTGCCCTCTGAACACCCACGCTTTGCTCCCGGTCCAAAGGAACGTAATATCGCCAGGTCATAGCCGCGACGGGAGACAGGAAGCCGGTGCGAATCCGGCACGGTCCCGCCACTGTGACCGGGCGTCACGCCCTCGACCTGCCCCGCGCCCATCGGCCGGGCAGCCGGGGGCCGAAGGCCCGGGAGTCAGGACACTGACCTGTCGCGGGCCCGATCCGAGGAGCGCGGACTCCCCAGGAGGCTTACGTGTCAGCCCTGTTCTCCCCTGCCCGACGCCGCCGGAGCCTGCGCGGCACGGCCGCGGCGTTCGCCCTGTCGGCGGCCCTGGCGACCACCGGATGCGGCTCGTCCGGCGGGACCGACGACGCCGGCCAGGGCGGTCCGGCAGCGGCGTCGTCCCTCGCGGGCTTCCCCGTCACCATCGACAACTGCGGTGTGAAGACGACCTACGACAAGCCGCCGTCCCGGGTGGTCACCATCCATCAGCACCCCGCGGAGCTGATGCTCGCGCTCGGTCTGAAGGACCGCATGGTCGGCACCGCCTTCCCCGACTCGGCCGTCCTGCCGGAGCTGCGGAAGGACTACGAGGCGATTCCCGAACTCGCCGAGCGGGAACCGTCGTTCGAGAAGATCCTCGACACCGAGCCCGACCTCGTCTACGGCGGCTACGGCAGCGCCTTCGCCGAGAACGAGGGCCGCTCCCGCAAGGCGTTCGCCGACGCGGGCATCGACACCTACCTCAACCGCGAGTACTGCGGTGAGAAGAGGGTGACGATGAAGGACACCTACGCCGAGATCCGTACCGTCGCGAGCATCTTCGGCGTCCCCGACCGGGCCGACGCGCTGACCGCCGACCTGCAGAGCCGTGTCGCCAAGGCGTCCGCCGCCGTGAAGGGCGAACCGGAGGTGCCGGTCTTCGTCTACGACAGCGGCGACAAGAGCGCCTTCACCGCGGGCGGCAAGGGCCTGGGCACCGACCTCATCCGGCTGGCCGGCGGCAAGAACGTCTTCGGCGACCTCGACGAGGTGTTCGGCGACGTCTCCTGGGAACAGGTCGTCGAGCGCAGGCCCGAGGTCATCGCGATCTACGACTACGCCGGAGCCGGCAGCGTCGAGCAGAAGAAGAAGTTCCTGCTCTCCCAGCCGGCCCTCGCCGACGTCCCCGCCGTCAGGAACAAGCGGTTCGTCGTCCTGCCGCTGACCGCGACCCTGGTCGGCATCCGGTCGGCCTACGCGGTCGGTGACCTCGCCCGCGGACTGCACCCCGCGAGCTTCCGGTGACGGGCACCGCCACCAAGGCGGTAGCCGAACCGGACTCGTCGGCCGCCCGGTCGCGCCGGGCGGGGCGTACGACGATGGCGGGGACGTCGCTCGCGCTGGCGGCCCTGCTGGTGGCCTCCGTGACGGCCGGTCTGGCCATCGGCTCGGTCCAGGTGCCGCCCGGCCAGGTCTGGGGAATCGTGACGCACGCCCTGGGCGCCGACCTCACCCAACCGGACTGGTCCCGCGCGCGGGAGACCATCGTCCTCGACGTACGGGCGCCGCGCGTCCTGCTGGGAGCGGTGACCGGTGCGGGTCTCGCGGTGGTCGGCACCGCCCTTCAGGCGCTGGTCCGCAACCCGCTCGCCGAGCCGTACCTGCTCGGCGTCTCCTCCGGCGCCTCCCTCGGCGCGGTCTCGGTCATCGTCTTCGGCGTCGGCTTCCTCGGACCCCTGTCGCTGTCCGCCGCCGCGTTCGCCGGCGCCCTCGGCGCGCTGGTGATCGTGTACGCCACCGCCCGCACCGGCGGACGCATCACCTCGACGCGTCTGGTCCTGTCCGGGGTGGCGGTCGCGGCGGTGCTCACGGCCGTCCTCGACCTGCTGCTGCTCACCACCGACCGCGGCAACGAGGCCCGGGCGGTGCTCGCCTGGACCCTGGGCGGTCTCGGCGGCGTCAACTGGCAGACCCTGTGGCTGCCGGGAGTGGCGGTGCTGCTGGGCATCGTCGTGCTCCTGGTGCAGGCCCGCAACCTCAACCTGCTGCTGGCCGGTGAGGAGGCGGCGACGACGATGGGCCTGGACGTCGCCCGTTTCCGGGCCCGCATGTTCGTGCTGCTGTCCCTGGTCACCGGCGTACTCGTCGCGGCGTCCGGCCCGATCGGCTTCGTCGGCCTGATCCTCCCGCACGTGGTACGGCTGTTCGTCGGCGGCGACCACCGCAGGGTGCTGCCCATGGCCGCGCTCGCCGGAGCGGTCTTCCTGATCTGGGCCGACATCGCCGCACGCACCGTCGCCGCGCCCATGGAGATCCCGGTCGGCGTGCTCACCGCGCTGTGCGGCGGGCCGTTCTTCCTGTGGCTGATGCGCCGGGACGCCCGGCGCGGCACCGACCGAGGAGGGGCATGAGCGCCGCGACCGACCTGTCCGTCGAGGGCGTCACCCTCACCGCCGGAGCACGCCACCTGGTGCGCGACGTTTCGCTGACCGCCTCGGCGGGCGAGGTGATCGGCCTGGTCGGTCCGAACGGCAGCGGCAAGTCCAGCCTCCTGAGAGCCGTCTACCGCGTCCTGCGCCCGGACACCGGCACGGTCCGCGTCGACGGCGCCGACACCTGGTCGATGACCGCGCGGCGACTCGCGCGCACGGTGGCGGCCGTGGTGCAGGACTCGGCCGCGGACTTCGACCTCGCCGTCCGGGAGGTCGTGGCCATGGGCCGCACGCCGCACAAACGGTTGCTGGCCGGCGACACGGCTGAGGACGCCGCCGTCATCGACGACGCCCTCGCCGCGGTGGACGCCGTCCGGCTGGCCGACCGCCCCTTCGACCGGCTCTCCGGCGGCGAACGCCAGCGGGTCCTCATCGCCCGCGCCCTCGCCCAGCGGCCCGCCCTGCTGGTCCTCGACGAGCCGACCAACCACCTCGACATCCGCCATCAGCTGGAGGTCCTCGACGTACTGCGGCGGCTGCCGGCGACCGTGCTCCTCGCCCTGCACGACCTCAACCTGGCCGCGTACTACTGCGACCGCCTCCACGTCCTGCGCGAGGGGGAGGTCGTGGCGTCCGGACCGCCGGCCGAGGTGCTCACGCCGGCGCTGCTCGCCGACGTGTACGGGGTCGTGGGAGAGGTGAGCGTGCATCCCCGTACGGGCGCGCCCCAGGTGACGTTCGTGCCCGGCGAGCGTCCGAGCGACCTCCCGGCCGAGCGGCCGCTCTGACGCGCCGGGCCTCGTCGCGAGCGGGCCACGTCAGTTGTTCACGTCCTGCTCGAAGTCGTCGGCGCAGGCGTCCCGTTCGCTCTGCGAATCGGCGTGCCGGACGCAGTCGTCGAAGTCCTTGAACTCGTCCGAGTTGAGGATGGACGCACCGATCGCGATGATCACCACGGAGGCGATCAGACCGAGCCCGCCCAGTACGGCACCGACTATGGACATCCCACGGCGCGGCGCCCGTCCGCCGCGCGCCCTGCGCGCGCCGATGATGCCGAAGATCAGGGCCAGCAGGCCGAGCAGGGCCCCGCCGACGACGGTCCAGAAGAGCAGGACGGCCAGGATGCCGAGGACGAGGGCGGCGACCGCCATGCCGTTGGAGCGCCTCATGCCGGCGTCGTGGTGCGTCTGGTGGGCGTGACCGGAAGATGCGGGGTGTTCGGGAAACGACACGTCGTCACTCTCATCTCTGTTTCCGTCCGGTTGAGTTGCCGTACGTGCCGGATGCCCCGATGTCGGTGACGGATGCGTGGGAGGCCGGGTCCGGTGCGGGTCGGCAGGCGCGGCGCACGCGGCGCCGGACGAGCGGGGCCGGCCGGGCGGTCGCGTGGGCCGGGCTCCGACCGCCCGGGTCGACCGGCATCCAAGGGGGCGGCGGCTACGAACCATGAGTGAGGGTTGTGCGGCCTTCACGTCTCCCGTCGTCCCGCAAGGAGGTGAACGCGTCAGGCGGACGGCTCCCGACCGCGTGCGCTCCCCGCTGGGATGCCCCAGTGTCGAGCAGAGCACGGAGGAGCGGAATGGACGACGGAGCCGAAACGGGCGCGGAACGGTCATCCGGTGAGAGCCGGGTGGACGAGTTGCTCACCCGTGCCGCCGCCGGCGACGAACAGGCGTTCGCCGGGGTCTACGACGCCCTGGCGCCGTCGGTGACGGGTCTGGCCTTCCGGGTTCTGAGGGACGAGGCGCAGGCGGAGGAGGTGACCCAGGACGTGATGGTGGAGGTGTGGCGCACCGCCGACCGGTTCCGCCCGGAACGGGGCGCCGCCCGGAACTGGGTGCTGACCGTCGCGCACCGGCGGGCCGTGGACCGGGTGCGGTCCGTGGTCTCGGGCCGCGCCCGTGAGCTGCGCACCGGCGCCGCGGAACTCGACCGGCCCTTCGACGCCGTCGCCGAGGAGGTCGAGGAGCGGGAGGAGCACCGCACGGTCTTCCGCTGCCTGGCGGAGCTGTCCCGGAAGCTGCGGCTGCCCCTGGTGCTGGCCTACTACGAGGGCCTGACCTACGCGGAGGTGGCCGATTCCCTCGCCGCCCCCGCGGGCACCATCAAGTCACGGATGCGTGAGGGGCTGCGGCGCCTGCGCGAGTGTGTGGAGACCGGAACATGACCGCGGGCGGCGGCGACCCGCACCTCGACGTCGGTGCCTACACACTGCGCGCCCTGCCTCCCGACGAGGAAGCCGACTTCGAGAACCACCTGGCGAGCTGCCCGGCCTGCCGGGAGGAGGCCGACGAACTGGCGGCGACGGTGGCACTGCTGGCCGCGGCGGAGTACCGCGCCCCCTCCCCGGAGGTGCGGCGGCGAGTGCTCGCGCAGATCGGGACCGTACGTCAGGAACGCCGCGTCGCCCCCGACCGTGACCTGGAGGCCGCAGCTCTTGCGGCGCGGCGGCGACGCAGGGGCCGACGTGCGCTGGGGTTCGCCCTCGCAGTGTCCGTCGCGGCGGCCGCGGCCCTCGGGGGGATCGCCTGGTGGCAGCACTCGGAAGCGGACACGGCCCGGGCAGAGGTCCACGAGGCCCGGGCCGGCGCCGAGGCGCTCGCCAGTGTGCTGGCCGCTTCCGACGCCACCATCAGCACCACGACACTGTCGGACGGCGCGACAGCGAGCGTGGTGACCTCGCGTGCCGAGGGCGAGGCCGCGTTCATCGCGGCCGGTCTCCCGCCGCTCAGCGGCGACCAGGTCTACGAACTCTGGTACGCAAGGGGCGACGAGCACTGGCCCGCCGGGCTGCTGCCCGGCACGGGCGGGGACTTGGCGCACGTGATGGAGGGGCCGCTCCGGCAGGCGACCACGGTCGGTATCACGGTGGAACCCGCCGGCGGCTCACCCCAGCCCACCACCAAGCCTCTCGGCGTCATCGCCCTCCCCGCGTGATCCGCGTGACCCCTTCCGGGCCGAGGGCGTCGTCGCCGTAGAGGGCCTGTACCCAGTTGCTCTGGTAGACGGTGTCGAGGTAGCGCTCACCGAGGTCCGGTGCGATGGCCACGGGGGTGACGCCGGGCGTCCCGTGCCGGGCCAGCCAGTTCGCCGCGCCGCTGACCACGGTGCCGGTTGAACCGCCGAAGAGGAAACCGCGCCGCGCCAGACTCCGGCAGGTGCGGATCGTGTCGACCTCGTCGACGCGCACCGCTTCGTCCACGTACGCCTCGTCGAGGAGCGGCGGCCGGGTGCTCATGCCCAGGCCCGGGATCATCCGGCGGCCCGGCGGGTCCCCGAATATGGCGGAGCCGACACTGTCCACGGCGACGATCCGCACCGGCCGGTGCCAGGAGCGGAACCAGCGGGCGCATCCCATCAGGGTGCCGGTGGTCCCGACGCCGATGAAGAGCACGTCCAGACGCGGGAACCGGCGGGCGATCGCGGGAGCGGTCCGGAAGTAGTGGGCCCGCCAGTTGTCGGCGTTGGTGTACTGGCTCAGCCAGACATAGTGCGCGTCCGCGGCGCACAGGGCCCGCACGTGGGCCAGCCGCGCGCCCAGCAGGCCACCGGTGGCGTGCTCGTCGGAGACGACGTGCACCTGGCTGCCCAGGGCTTCCATCATCAGCCGGGTGGTCAGGTTGCAGCGGGAGTCCGTCACACAGACGAAGCGGTATCCCTTGCTCGCCGCGATCATGCTCAGCGCCACACCGAGATTGCCGGAGGAGGACTCCACCAGGACGGAGTCCGGACAGAGCGTTCCGCTGCGTTCGGCGGACTCCACCATCTCGGTGGCCGCCTTCAGCTTGATGGAGCCGGCGAAATTGAAGCCTTCGCACTTGAGGAAGAGCCGGTGCCCGAGCATCGGGGCGAGGTCGACGTAGAGGTCTTCCTCGTTGAAGGACTGAGGGGTGGTGATGACTGGCACGATGCTCTCCTCGGATAAGTCCGGTGGCCCGGCGGGACGGTCTCAGCCGTGCCGCCTCAGTTCGTGGAAGAAGTCGTCGATGATCCGCAGCTCCCCGGACCGCGCCACCTCGTCGTAGACGAACTTGCCTACGGCCAGGTCGAGCACGCCGAGGCCGAACGGCGAGAAGACCACCGGCCGGTCTGCCGGAACGGTGACCCGGCCGGCCATCACGTCGTCGAGCGTGCCGTGCAGGAAGGCGCGGCTGCCGGTGAGACGTTCGGTCAGGTGGGGCGAGGTCGAGGCCCGGAGGCAGTGGTCGATGTCGTCGACGACGTTGGTGGCGGACAGGAGCACCTGGGGGGCCAGGTCGCGCAGGGACACGTGCAGCACCACCGGGTTGTGGCGGAACCAGGACGGCTCGTCGATGTGCGGCCGATCGGCGACGGTGGCGAAGACGATCAGGTCGCTGTTGCGGACCAGTTCCTCGGCGCCGCGGTGCACCGTGACCCGGCCGGCGGCCCCGGACTGCTCCAGGTAGGTCCGGAAGCCGGCGGCGCTCTCGGCCGACACGTCGTGCACGCCGACGGCGTCGAACGACCAGCCGGTGGCCGCGAGGTAGGTGTGGATGTACCGGGCGATGAGGCCCGCTCCGACGTAGCCCACCCGGGCGGGGCGGACCCGCCCCCGGCTCAGCCGGTCGGCGGCCGACGCGGCGGACGCGGCGGTCCGCGAGGCGCTGATGATGGAGCTCTCCAGACAGGCCAAGGGGTAACCGGTGTCGTGGTCGTTGAGCACGAGGACGGCCGACGCCCTGGGGAAGCCGGAGGGGACGTTGGTGGGGAAGCTCGATATCCACTTGATGCCGTCCACGCCGTGGTCGCCGCCCAGGGATGCGGGCAGCGCGATGATCCGTGCGGTGGGCCGGTCGGTGAAACGGAGGAAGGAGGACGGCGGGTTGACGGTGCGGCCGGCGCCGTGCAGGCGGTAGGTCTCCTCCACGACGTCCACCACGGCCTTCTCCTGTCCCCGCAGGGCCTCCTGGACCTGACTGCCGGGGATGACGGCGAAGGGCGGCACGGACGGTGTGTCCGCGAGCGCGGTCGCGGCTGTGCCGGGTCGTACGGTGGTCATGTCGCCGTCCCTTCGGATCCTTGAGCGTGCGGCGGTACGGGGTCGCCCATCGCCACCAGCACCTCGCGCGGTCCCTCGTACGCCTCCCGGCTGTGCGCGGTACGGATGTTGTCCACGATCATCAGGTCCCCGGCCTGCCAGGGCCGGCGTACCGTGTGCGCCTCGTAGGTCTTGTTGATCTGCTCCACGACGTCCGGGGACACCGGGTCGCCGTTGCCGTACAGGGTGTTGAAGGGGAGTCCGCCGGACCCGTACTCCTCCACGAGGAACTCCCGGACATCGGGGGCCATGGTCCACTCGTTGAGGAACGCGATCTGGTTGAACCAGCAGCGCAGACCGGAGACCGGGTGGCGGACCACGGCGCCGCGGTGCTGCCGGGTGCGCAGCGAGCCGTCCGGCTGCCAGGACCAGTCGATGGCGTGGGCGCGGCAGTACGCCTCGACCCCGGCCCGGTCGCCGGTGCCGAAGGACTGCTCGGGCGAGGTGCCGATCTCGTCGTGGTAGGCCCGGGTGAGCATCCAGCCCTCGCGCTCGAACCGGTCGGCGACCTCGCGGGGCAGCGACCGCAGTACGGCGGCCGAGTCGGCCACGGCGGTGGCGCCGCCCGCGGTGGGCGGCCGGAGGCAGGCGAACAGCAGGAGACCGGGGCAGCGGATCGCGTAGCTCATCTCGTGGTGCATGCACATCGGTTGGTTCTGCGGCCATGCCGACGACGAGTAGACGCCCTCCGCGTGGCGGTCGCGGGCGGCGAAGCCCTCCCGTTCGGTCATCGGAGTGGCGGCCAGCCGGTCGAGGACCGCCCCGACACCGGCCGGGTCGCGCAGGCCGAGACCGCGGACGGTGAGCGCGCCGTGCTCGGCGACGAGGCCGCGCAGGGTGTCCCGGTGCTCGGCCACCCAGGCCGCGGGGTCGGCGGGGGCCGGGGTCTGAAGGACCGGCGGTGCGTCGCTGTCCGGCACCGGGACGATCGCGGTGGGCGGGGCCTGCGCCGGGGCGGCGGGGTGCTTGCGGAACAGTGCGGACAGCATGGGGTCCTCCTTCGGAGGTGTCTTTAGGTCCCGGCCGCCGGTGGGGCGGATCCGGCGCCGGTCCGGGTGTCGAGCAGGCGGGCCAGATCGGCGAGTGCCGGGTGGCGGGTGAGGTCGTGCAGGGAGACCGCCCGGTCGAGGGCGACGGCGAGCCGCACCGCGGACAGGGAGGTACCGCCGAGCGCGAAGAAGTCGTCGCACCGGCCGATCCGGTCGGGTGGCAGGCCGAGTACGTTCGCCCAGGCCGACGCGAGCCGTTCCTCGGTGGGTGTGCGCGGGGTCCGGTCGTCGTGGCCCGGGGCGGCGGGTTCCTCGGCGAGGGCGGCCAGCGCCTTCCGGTCGGTCTTGCCGTTGGGGGTGAGCGGCAGGCTCTCCACCAGGTGGAAGGAGGCCGGGACCATGTACGCGGGCAGCAGGTTCGCGAGCCGCTCGCGCAGTTCGCCGGCGGACACGCGCCGGTCGCCGGCGCAGAAGGCGGCCAGTTGCCGGCCGTGCCCCTGGGCGCCGGTCACGACGACGGCGCAGTCCCGGACCCCGGCGACCCGCAGCAGCGCGTTCTCCACCTCGCCGGGTTCGACGCGGAATCCGCGGATCTTCACCTGCGCGTCCGTACGGCCGAGGAATTCCAGCTTTCCGTCGGGCCGCCAGCGGCCGATGTCACCGCCCAGGTAGAGGCGTTCACCCCGCCGGTGCGGGTCGGGCAGGTAGGCGGCGCGGGTGCGTTCCGGGTCGTTGACGTAGCCGCGGCCGACGCACACGCCGGAGAAGGCGATGGTGCCCGGGGCTCCGAGCGGGACGGGGTCGAGGTGGTCGTCGACGACGTAGACGCGCACGTTCTGGACGGGGCGGCCCAGTGGGGTCCGGCCGGTGGCGGGCGGCCCGTCCATCACCTCGTGGTTGGTGTCGTCCGACGTCTCGGTCAGTCCGTAGGCGTTGACCAGGCGGACGCCGGGCCCGGAGCCGAACCACCGCCGGACGAGTCCGCCCTTCAGCTCCTCGCCGGTGACCGACACGCACCGCAGGTCGGGCAGTTCGCGGGGGCGGCGTTCCAGCGCGCTCAGCACGACGTCGAGGTAGGAGGGGACGAGCTGGAGGACGCCGACCCGGCCCTCGGTGATCGTGTCGAGGAAGCGGTCGGCGTCCAGGATCGCGTCCTGGCCGATCAGCAGGGTGCGTCCGCCGGTCAGCAGACCGGCCAGCAGTTGCCACAGGGAGATGTCGAAGCACTGCGACGCCGTCTGCGCCACCACCGTGCCCTCGTCGATGCCCAGGTCGTCGATCTTGGCGTGCAGATGGTTGAGCAGGCCCGCGTGCTCGCACATCGCGCCCTTGGGTTCCCCGGTGGAGCCCGACGTGAAGAAGACGTAGGCGAGCCCGTCGGCCGGTACGCGCAGGGCGGGGGCGGTCCCGTCGGCGGGCCGTTCGGTGACGTCCGGGACGAGCAGGGCGCGGGTGCCGGGCAGGGCGGTAAGGGCCCGGTCCAGGTTGGCCGTGCTGTCCGGTTCGGTGAGGACGAGGTGGCAGCCGGCGCGGCCGAGCATGGTGGTCATGCGGTCGGGCGGGTAGTGCGGGTCGACGGGCAGGTAGGCGGCCCCGGCCTTGAGGACGGCGAGGACGGCGGCGGTCCAGTTCAGGTCGCGCTCGGTCGCCACCGCGACCACGTCCTCGGGGCGCACCCCCTCCGTGAGCAGGGCGCGCGCCAGCCGGTTGGCGCGGGTGTCCAGCTCCCGGTACGTCCAGTGCCGGTCCCGGTGTACGACGGCGACGGCCTCGGGGTGGATCCGGACGCGCTCCTCGAACAGTTCGTGGACGCGGCGGTCGGGCAGGTCCCTGCGCGGTCCCGCGAGTCCGTCGAGCTGGCGGCGGACCTCGTCCGGGGAGAGCAGGGTCCGCCGGTCGTGGTGGGCGCCGGGGTCGGCGGCGATCTGTCGGAGGGCGGCCAGGTGGTAGCCGCCGATCCGGGCGGCGCAGTCCGCGTCCAGGGCGTCGGTGCGGTACCGCAGGCGCAGTACGCGCCGGCCGTCCCGCTCCCCCGCCGTGACGGCGAGGACGGTGCCGTCGGGGAGCGCCGTGGACGCGTCGCCGGCCGGGTCGAGGACGGCCTCGAAGCCTGGCGCGGGCGTCGGTCGGGTGGTGGGCGTCGGCGCCGCCCGCCGGGCCGCGTGCACGAGGTCGCCCCAGGTGCCGGGGCGGATCGTCAGTTCCCAGGGCAGCGGTCCGGAGCCGGACGTTCGGTGCCCGGCACGGACGGTGCGGTCGCCGGAGAGCAGCGACAGCACCTTGGCGTGCGCGGCCAGCACGATCGCGCTGAGCGGTACGCCGAGTTCACCGGCCCGCCGGTGCAGGACCGCCGTCAGTGCGTCGGGGAGGGTGACGGTGTGCTCGGCCGTGCCGGGCACGGGCGTGCGCGTCCAGCGCGGTACGGCCGTTCCGCCGGTGCCGGCCGGTGCCTCGGGTACGGGGGCGTGCCGTTCGGTCGTCGCGGTCGCCATCACGATTCGCCTCCGTCGCCGTGGGACACGGGGCGGGCCGGATTGCCCGTCCAGTGGGCGCGGGCGGGGACGGTCTCGCCCTTCATCAGGAACACGTCCGCCGCCAGTTCGGCCCCGTCGCCGACCGTCACGCCGTAGTGCACGAAGGCGCCGACGCCCAGGGTGCAGCCCGAACCGATCGCGCTGCGGTCCGACTTGAAGGTGCCGTCCTCCTGCGAGTGGCACTGCACGACGCTCCCCGCGTTGAGGGTGCAGTCGTCGCCGATGGTGACCATCTGGCGCTCGGTCAGGCTGCAGCCGTCGTCGAAGACCCGAGCGCCGACCCGGACGCCGAGCATGCGCCACAGGACGCTCTTGAACGGGGTGCCGTTGAGGATCCGGAAGTACGTCTCCGAGGGAATCTTCCAGTAGCGTTCGCGCAGCCAGAACCGGGGGTCGTAGATCGAGCAGAACAGCGGTCCCGGGGGATGCAGGGCGACGACGGCCCGCTCCACCAGGACGAAGTACGCGAGGGCGAAAGGCAGCAGGACGGCGTTGGCCAGCGCGATGACCGCCGTGCCCCACTGCGGGTACAGGCTCGCCGCCGAGGCGTAGAGCAGGCTGACGCAGAAGAAGAACAGCCAGCCCGTGAACAGGTGACAGGCCATCGTCGTCGCGTTGTGGCGGTTCTTGGCCGCCAGACGGCGGCGCAGCCCGTCGCCCTCCTTCAGCTCGTCGAAGGTGCTGTCCCGCGGCACCGAACGCGGGATCTCGAAGGAGGGGGAGCCGAGCAGGCCGACGTCGTGCCGCAGCGGCCCGTCGAGGGGGATGTTCACCTTGGTCGCCAGCAGGCAGTTGTCGCCGGTCCTGCCGTCCGGCGGGTAGGCGATGCGGTTGCCGAGGAAGTTGTGCGCGCCGACGGCGGTCCGCCTCAGCCGGAACGAGGAGCCGGAGTACTCGGCGTTCATCAGCGAGAGGCCGTCGGCGACCATGGTGCCGGTGCCGACCACGCTGACGAAGGGGCTCTCGTGCTTGACCTGGGTTCCGAAGTTCGAGCCGGTCTGCTCGATCCGGCACAGGTCGTACCCGATCCACCGCAGGTAGTGCACGATGCTCGTGCTGTCGCCGAACAGCCGGGTGAGTGACCTCCGGTTGCTGATCAGGGCCGTCGCCCGGTGCAGGCCGTGGTGCAGGCCGTAGAGCGGGTACGTCCGGCCGGGGACGACCCACCGGCTCATCAGACGCGGGACGGTCCCCACTACCAGGATGGCGAGGAGCACGGCACCGAAGAAGGCCGCGGACGTGACCACCAGCAGGTCGGCGTAGAACACCCAGTTGACCGGTGTCACGGGTCCCTGGCCCGGCACCGAGGCACCCTCCAGGACGCGGGAGCCCAGTACGTCGACCAGCCCCACCGCGACCGGCAGGTAGACCAGCAGCGCCGTCAGGAGGAGGACGGTTCCGTAGCCGGCGCGCCGTGCGGTGCCGCAGCGGGCGGGCTCCACCCGGCGGAAGTCCGGTCCGCCGGGCTGCGCGGGCGACCCGTACCAGCGCTCGCCGTCCGGGACCGCCTGGCCGGTGTGGAGCGAGGAGGCGTGGCCCAGCTGGGAGCCGCGCCCGAGTGAGGTGCCGATGTCCAGCACGGTCGCCTCACCGACGACCGCGTCGGGGCCGAGGGCGACGGGGCCCGTCTCGATCACTCCGTCGGTGGCGCGGTAGCAGCTGAGCAGCGAGTCCTTGCGGACGACCGCGCCGGCGCCGATCGTCAGCAGATCGGTGCACACGGGCAGGCCGCGCGAAAGGAACGTCACTCCTCGGCCGACGCGCGCCCCCAGCGCCCTCAGGTACAGGGGGAACAGCGGTGTTCCGGCGAACAGGGCGAGGGGGCTCGTCCGGATCAGCGTCCTGACCAGCCAGAAGCGGACGTAGACGAGGCTCCAGACCCGGAACCGGGTCGGCGTCCACCGGCCGACGAGCAGCCACTTCGCGATCACCGGGAGGGCGGACAGGACGACGAGGAGCACGGCGCCGAACCCGACGGACCTCAGATACGTGTCGAGCAGGCCGCTTCCGGCGGAGATCCAGTCGTAGCCCAGGGCGGTGACGACGGCGAGAAGCCCCGCGTAGCCGAAGTAGCTCAGGACTTGCAGTACGCCGCAGAGCAGGTGGTGGGGCCGGCCGGCCGGCGACTCCGGTGCCACCGGCGCCCGGGCCACGATCGTCGCCGGCTCGGGAGCCGGCGTCGGCGGATGCGCGAGCGCCGCGGTCAGGGCACCGACGCTCGGATGCCGGTAGATGTCGCGCATCGACACGGACGGCAGGTCCGGCCGCTTCCTGACCCGGGCGCAGAAGTGTGCCATCACCAGGGAGTCGGCGCCGAGGTCGTTGAAGAAGTGACTGTCCGGGTGCACCTGCTCCACGTGGACCACGTCGGCGAGCAGCCTGGCGAACGTCTCCTGCGTATGGCCGGCCGGGGAATCCGCGGACTCTCCGGGAAGGTGGGCGGGGGCTGTCTCCCGTACCTCTAGCCGCTGTCCCGTCATGAGGGCTCCCTGGGCCGCTGCCTGTCGGACGTCTTGCCGTCTGTCAGGTATTCGTCGCCGGGAGGGAGAGGTATGAGGGGAGCGCGGGTTTTCTTGCCCGGAGAGGTCCGCGGTCGCTCGGTGCGCGTTCGGTCAGGGTGCCCAGGGCGCCGCGATGCTCCACGTCGCGTCGGCCGTGAGGGTCTGCGGGCGGTTGTAGGCGTCTGGGGCGCCGCTTCCGGAGGCGATGTACACCGCGGACTCGAAGTGCCGCAGATAGGAGCCCGGGATGTTGATCGATTCGAAGGTGACGCCCGGACCGCCGATTCCGGGGCGGGCGCAGAAGGTGGCGTCCTGCCTGAAGAGGGCCGAGCCGTCGTCGGTCGCCGTGCGGACCCGGCTGTCGGCGTGGCGCAGGAACCGGCCCGGGTAGTTCACCGACTCGAAGGAGTAGCACGACGAGTCCGCGAGCCCGCGCCGCAGGGTCCAGGTGGCGTCCTGCTTGAGCAGGCCGGAGCTGTTCGCGTCGACGGTCTCCGTGTGGGCGAGGCTGTCGGCGTGCCGCAGGTACCGGTTGGTGTGACCCCACGTGGTCACCCGCAGGGACTGGCGCCGGTCGGTGGGCAGCAGGACGGAGCTGCGCCACAGTGCCGGCTCCCCGGCGTTCCAGGTGGCGTCCGCGGCGAAGGACGTGCTGGTGTCCCACGGGTTCGGGCCGCCGCCGCGGGCCAGGTACACCTGGTCGGCGTAGTGGCGCAGGTAGCTGCCCGGCTGGTTGGACGCCTCGAAGGAGACGCCGCCCGCGGCCAGGCCCGGCCGGGAGCACCAGGTGGCGTCGGCGGCGAACGGGCCGCCGGTGTCGGAGTCGATGCGGACCCTGCTGTCGGCGTGCCGCAGATAGCGGCCCGGCTGGTTGACCGACTCGAAGGAGAAGCAGCGCGGGTCGGCCAGTCCCGCGACGGTGCGGAAGGAGGCGTCCTGGCGCGCGCCGTCCGCGGAACCGGTGCTCAGTACGTCGGTGCGGGCCGCCGAGTCGGCGTGCCGCAGGTAGCGGTCGGTGTGCCCGGCCGTTGTCACCCTGAACGAGCGGACGTGTCCGAGGGTGAGGCCGGCCGGGGCGTTGAGGTTGCGGGAGGCGTCGAGGAGCGCCGTGTGGGCCTGGCGTACCTGCTCGGTGTCGACCTTCTGCACGCGCCGGTCGTAGGTGAGCAGGCCGTTGTACTCGCCCTCCACGTCGGTGATCTCGGTGTAGACGTACGCGGACAGCCCCTTGGCCGTCATGAGCTGCCGGACGTCGCGCACCATGCCGGTGTAGCGGTCGTTCAGCTGCTCGCGGCTGGTGACCTGCTCGTAGGCGAAGAACTGGCCGTTGGGGCTGTACTCGTGGCCGGGCGTGCGCAGTCCGACGCCGCCGAACTCGCCGAGCACGGAGACGCGGGTGTCGGAGGGGCGCGGTGCGTCGGGGCCGGTGTAGACGTGCCAGTCGATGATGTCGCCGGTGCCCGGGTCGCCCCTGGAGTCGCAGCAGTTGTAGCCGCTGTGCGGGTTCATCAGCCGCGTCGGGTCCTGGTTCTCCAGAGCGGTGGTGACGCGCCGGGTGGCGGCGAGGTCCCATTCGCCCCAGCCCTCGTTGAACGGGACGTAGGTGACGACGGCCGGTGAGAAGCGGTGTTCGTCGACGATCTCGCGCGCCTCGGTCTCGAACTGCGCGGTCTGCGCCGGGGTCCGGGCGTGGTCGAACGCCGGTGTGGACGGGATGTCCTGCCACACCAGCAGCCCGAGCCGGTCGGCGTGGTAGTACCAGCGGGCCGGCTCGACCTTGATGTGCTTGCGCACCATGTTGAAGCCGAGTTCCTTGTGCTTGCGCAGGTCGAAGGCGAGGGCGTCGTCGGTGGGCGCGGTGTAGAGGCCGTCGGGCCAGAAGCCCTGGTCGAGGGTGCCGATCTGGAAGACGAACTCACCGTTGAGCGTGGGGCGCATGACCCCGTCGATCTTCTTGGTGCCGATCTCGCGCATGCCGAAGTAGCTGGTGACGGTGTCCACCGCGGCGCCCGAGGCGTTGCGCAGGGTGACCCGCAGGTCGTACAGGAAGGGGTCGTCGGGCGACCAGCGGCGGGCGTCGGGGACGGGTACGGAGAACTCGGTGAAGCCGCCGGTGGCGCGGCCCACGACGGTCGTGCCGTTCATCGCCTCGGCCAGCACGGTGTGGCCGTCGACGTTGCCCCGGGTGAAGACGCGGACCCGGGCGGTGTTGTCCGACAGGCTGGGCCGGACGTCGACGGAGTAGACCGACGACACGGGTGTGGGCTCCATCCAGACGGTCTGCCAGATTCCGGAGGTGGGCGTGTAGAAGATGCCGCCGGGGTTGTTCACCTGCTTGCCCACGGTCTGCTTCTCGCCGCGCCCGTCGGTCGGGTCGTAGACGCGCACGATCAGTTCGTTGGCGCCGGTCCTGAGCTGCGGGGTGACGTCGGCCTCGAAGCGGTCGTAGCCGCCCTTGTGGGAGGCGACCCGGGTGCCGTTGACCCAGACGGTGGCCTCGTGGTCGACGGCCCCGAAGTGGAGTTGCACCCGTCTCCCGTTCCAGCTCTGCGGGACGGTGAAGGACCGCTTGTAGAACATGAGGTCCCGGTTGTCGTTGCGCATGATGCCGGACAGGGCCGACTCCACCGGGTAGGGCACCAGGATGCGTTCGGGCAGGGTCTGGCCGGTCGGCGGTGCGGCGTTGCGGTCGACGTTGCCCGAGCCGTCGGCCGGCGGGTTGAGGAACTCCCACTCCCCGTTGAGCGACTGCCACTCCGGCCGCGTCATCTGGGGTCTCGGGTACTCGGGCAGGGGGTTGGTGGTGGACACCTGGCCGGTCCACGGAGTCGACAGCGGAGGTGTCTTGGGCATGACAACCGCAGAAGCGGTGCCGCCGAGGAGCAAGGCACCTCCGGTCAACATCAGCAGAGCCGCCAGACAGGCGATGAAGCGTCGCATCGAACTCCTCCTGAGCGCAGGGGCACACGTGGGTGAGCGACTGAGACGCGGGGAACGTAGCACGGAAACAGACTTCAACGAAGTCCTTCAGTAAGAGCTAGAAACAAACATTTTCCTTCAGCGAGACCTAAGGCGTCCCTCCTGTTTACATCGATGTACACGCGGCTCTACCCTGGCGCCGATTTCGTCCTCGCAGGAAGGAAGACCGTCGTGATCCTCCGCCTGTACCACCTTCTCCGGCGTGCCCGGGCCCGGGCCGCGCTCACTCTGCTGACCGGTGTCCTCGGCCTGTCCCTGGCCGTTCCCGCCACCGCCGGCACACCGCAGGTGTCCGGCCGGTCCCCGGCCGTCTCCCCCGCCGCCACGGGAACGCCGTTGCGTGACGGCACCGGTCTCTACCCGCGCGCCGTCCGGCTCGCGCACAACGGCGCGGCCAACGGGCGCGTCCTCGCGAGCGTCGTCACCTTCGACGGCAGCAACGGCGTCGGCGCCATCCACGAGAGCACGGACCAGGGTGCGAGCTTCCGCGAGGTCGGCCGGGTCGTCGACCCGGACTCCGCGGCGGGCCAGGGCCTGTGCTGCGCCACGCTCTTCGAACTGCCCCGGCAGGTCGGCGGGTTGCGGGCCGGCACGCTGCTGTGGGCCTCGTCGGCCGGTCAGGACGAGCAGGACCGGCGGATGGCGCTCAGGATCTGGCGGAGCGACGACGTGGGACGCACCTGGTCCTACCTCTCCTCCTGTGCCGTCGCGGGCGGCACCGGCGGTCTGTGGGAACCGGAGTTCTCGGTGGCCGCGGACGGCGCGCTGGTCTGCCACTACTCGGACGAGACGGACCCCGGGCACAGTCAGAAGCTGGTCGCCGCGCGCAGCTACGACGGCGTCCACTGGCAGGGCCACCACGACACCGTGGCGAGCGGCTGGTCCGCGGACCGGCCGGGCATGCCGATGGTGCGGCAACTGCCCGACGGCAGCTACTTCATGAGCTTCGAGATCTGCAACCCCGGCGGCCAGTACCAGTGCGTGGTCCACTTCCGGACCTCGGCGGACGGGTGGAACTGGGGCGACCCCGCCTTCCTCGGGTACCGGCCGGAGACGGTGGACGGCAAGTACCTCCGCGCCGCGCCCACCGTCGCCTGGGCACCCTCCCCGGACGGCGCTCCGAACGGACGGCTGCTGCTGATCGCGCAGCGGCTGCTCAACAAGGACGGCACGCCCGCGGCGGACAGCGGCCGCACCATCCTCGCCAACACGGAGAACGGCAGCGGGCCCTGGTACGAGATCGAGGCGCCGGTCGCGGTGCCGGCGCCGGAGGTCAACTACTGCCAGAACTACAGCTCGCCGCTGCTGCCGTCGGCGGACGGCCGGCGGGTGCTGGAGATCGCCACCGACTGGGACGGCTCGGTGTGCAAGCCGTACTTCGCCACCGGGAGCCTCACCGGCACCGGTGACGCGGCGGGCGTCGTGGACGGCGCGCTCCACCGGCTGGTGAACGCGAACAGCGGGCACTGCCTCGACGTCGCGGCCGACTCGCGGGAGCCCGGGGGCAACGTCCAGCAGTGGACGTGCAACGGGCTCGGTCCGCAGGACTGGACCGTGCGCGCCCGCGGCGGCGGCCACTTCACGCTGACCGGCCGGAACAGCGGCCACTGCCTGGACGTGGAGAACGGCTCCGCCACGCCGGGCGCGAACGTCCGGCAGTGGCACTGCAACGGGTCGGCCGCCCAGGACTGGCGGCTGGAGAACGCGGGCCGGGGCTACTACCGGCTGGTCGCCCGCGCCGGCGGCCGGTGCCTGGACGTGGCCGAGGGCTCCCGGGCACCGGGCGGCAACGTCCGGCAGTGGACCTGCAACGGCCTCCAGCCGCAGCTCTGGCGGCTGCAGCGGGTCTGACCGGCACGGATCACGGTGTGGCCCGCCGGGCAGTGCTGCCCCGCACCACCAGTTGCGTGGGGAGTTCGAGCCGGAGCCGGTCGGCGGGCTCGCCGTCGATGATGCGCAGCAGGGTGTGGGCTGCCATCGAGGCCATGTCCTGCAACGGCTGGCGGACCGTGGTCAGCGGCGGGTGGGTCCAGCGGGCCACGGGGAGGTCGTCGAAGCCGACGAGCCCGACGTCGTCCGGGATGGCGTAACCGCGTTCGCGCAGCGCCTCGAAGGCGCCGAGGGCCTGCAGGTCGCTGGCGGCGAAGACGGCGGTGGGCGGTGCCTCCCCGGCGGCCTCTGCCGCGTCCAGCAGGCGGACCGTCTCGGCGCGGCCCGAGGCGTCGTTGAACTCCCCGTGCGGCACCCAGCCCGCCGGCACGGGGAGTTCGGCCGACTCCATGGTGGCGCGGAAGCCGTCGGCACGGGCTCTGCTGCACAGCACGTGCCGGGGGCCGGCCAGGTGGGCGATCCGGGTGTGGCCGAGGTCGATCAGGTGCCGGGTGGCGCTCACCGCGCCTGCCCAGTTGGTGGCGCCGACGGTGGGGACCAGCGCGTCCACGCTGCCGACGGGGTCGAGCAGGACGAACGGGACCTCCAGCGCGGCCAGCCGTTTGCGCTGCTGCGGGGTGAGGTCGGAGACGACGAGGATCGCCCCGTTGCTGCGGCGGGCGGCGAGCTGGTCGATCCACTCCCGGGTGTCGGAGCTGCGTCCGTGCACCGCGGACAGGACCATGCTCGCCCCGGCCTCGTGGAGCACCTCGTCGACCCCGCGGATGATCTCCACCGACCAGAGGCTGTCGAGTTCGTTGAGGACGAGGTCGATGACGGCGCCACGGCGGCGGGGAGGACGGCGCTGGTATCCGAGGTGCTCCATGACCGCCTCGACGCGGTCCTTGGTGTCCGTCGAGATGTCGGAGCGCCCGTGCAGGACCTTGGAGACCGTGGACACGGACACCCCCGCCTCGGACGCGATCATGCTCAGGGTGACCCGGGTCCGGGCGTCGGGCTTCTCCGCCGTCATGCGAGTGTCATTCGAGGTGTCCGTTCCGCTGGGTGGTGCGTACTCCGCCACTCCGGGGGCCGCCACGCAGGAGTCTGCCATGGTCCCTCCGCCGGGCTCACCCCGCCTCGTCGGGGCCGGGCGGCGTGTGCCGGTACTCCGCCCAGGCGAAGTCGGCGGTCATCCGGGCGCCGGTGAGGTCCTGGGCACACAGTCCGGCGAAGGCTCCGGTGAACCCCCACGCCGTGAAGTGTCCGGTCGACGGGTCGCCGAGGGTCGCGCTCTCGTCGGAGAGCCGGGTGACGTCGAGGTCGGGACCGATCCGCCGCCAGCCCGACGCCCGGCTGCCGCGCCAGGCGAAGGCCCCCTGCGCCCCGCGGACCGTCAGCCGCAGGTCCACGGCGCCGGGCGGTACCGCCACCGGGGGTGCGGGCTCGAAGTACCGGCCGTGGGCGCACAGTCCGACGCGCAGCACCCGGCCGAGGTTCTCGTCCCAGGTCAGGTGCAGATAGTGCCAGAGGGTCGAGTTGTAGTAGTGGACGATGCCCGCCATCTGGAGCGGTGAGCGCGGCGCGGCCTCGACGCGGGCCGAGAAGACGAACTCCTTGGCCTGCTGGCGCCGCGCCACCAGGCTCTGGCCGTGGGTGGAGCCGAGTGACTGGCCACCACGCAGCCGCAGGTGGCCCGGGCGCTCGGTCAGGTTCAGCCAGGAGGGGTCCGGATGGCGGCGCAGGGTCGCCCAGGGAACGGCGAGACGCGGCCGGTCGAAGTCGTCCCGGACGGGTGG
>NZ_QHJH01000290.1 GCF_003947455.1 Streptomyces sp. WAC 04229
GCCCGCTTGGCGGCGAACATCCTCCACTGACCCGAACTCAGCCGGGGGCAATCGTGCCGCCCCTGCGGCACGATTGCCCCCGGCTGAGTTCGGGTCAGTGGAGGATGTTCGCCGCCAAGCGGGCCGCGCGGCGGGTTCGAGGGGTGGAGAGGCGGCGGGCGGCCGGGTGGAGGATGGTCGCCGTGGTGCCCACCGGCTGCCAGCGGACCTGCAGGCGGCCCGGGTTGTGGCCCTCCGGTTCCACCGTGACCTGGTGCGGGGTGGTGCCGGCGCGGTACGGGACGCGGGCGGTGAGGACCGGGAAGTGCAACGGGGCCAAGAGGACGCCGGTGTGGACGCGGCCCTCGTGGCGCAGCCGGAGTACGGGGTGGCGCAGCCCCTCGAAGCCGTGCAGGGGGAGGCGGGCCGCCGCGAGGTCGAGGCGGACGCGGCCCTCGAAGACGCCGGGGCGGAGGGGGGAGAGGCGGAAGGGGACCGTCAGGCGCCGGCGGCCCGGCGAGAGGTGCAGGGTGGCACGCTGCGGGCCGACCGGGAGGCGCAGCGCGGGGTCGTAGGTGCGGACCGTGAGGTCGATCGACGCACCGGGGCCGCGCGCGAGGTCCGTGATCTCGTGCCGGAGCAGGGCGGTGAAGAACGGGCGGGTGTCCAGCTCCAGGTCCGTCAGGTCCAGTTCGCGGCGGGCCTCGGCCGATCCCGGGACCCCCTCGCCCCAGTAGGTCCGGCCGCTCTCCTCGTCCGGCGTCACCCGGCGCGGGGCGACGGCGTGACCGAGACCCCGCGCCGCCTCCCGTACGTCGGACAGGCGCCGGTCGCGCAGCAGTTGGAGGACCACCCGTTCGGCGCGGGGCAGACGCGCGTAGGCGCCCTCGGCGAGCGTGTCGAGGTAGGGCGTCATGAGGTCGGCGAAGGACGCGAGCCAGGCGTCGTCCCGGTACGGGAGGTCGCCGGCGTACATGCGGAAGTCGTGCTTGAGGAACTTGAAGTCCTTGTCCTCGCGCAGCGACTCGTGCCCGCTCCCGGTCAGGAACGCGTCGATGAGACGCTGGACGTGGACGCGGTCGCGGACGTTGCCGAGCAGGTGCCGCTGGTTGGAGATGGAGGCGGTCTCGGAGGCGGCGTACGGGGCGACGTACCAGCGGTAGACCGGTTCGGGGACGACGGTGAACGTCCTGGCCAGGCAGTACGCCTGCGCCGAGAAGAGCTGGTCCTCGTAGTGGATGCCCTCGGGGAAGCGCAGGCCGTGCCGGTCGAGGAAGGCGCGGGCGTACATCTTGCTGGTCGACAGGTGTTCGAAGAGCAGCCGCGGATCGGCCTCGATGCCGTCCAGGGTGCGGCGTTCGGCGACCAGGTGCGGCATCCAGGTGGTGCGGCGTCCGCCGTCCACGCGTATCCGGTGCACCGCGCCCATCGCGAAGTCGAGGTCGCGTTCGCGGTGGGCGGCGAGCAGGGTCTCGACGGCGCGCTCGGGGAGTTCGTCGTCGCTGTCCAGGAACATCAGGTACGGCGACCGCGCGATCTCCAGGGCGCGGTTGCGCGGCACGCCGCACCCGCCGCTGTTCTCCGGCAGGCGCAGGTACACGACGCGCGGGTCGCGGGCCGCCAGCGCGCGGGCCACCTCGGGGGTCGCGTCGGTCGAGTGGTCGTCGCTGATGACGACCTCGATGTTCGCGTGGGTCTGGCGCAGTACGGACCCGACCGCGCGCGGGAGGCGCTCGGCGTCGTTGTAGACGATGACCGTGACGGTGACGTCCGGGGCCTCCACGGACGAGGGCGCGGACGGCGGGCCCGCGGCCGGGTCGGTGGCCGGACTCGTGGCTGCTCCGGTGGCGGCTCTCATGACGCGTTGGCCTCCTCGGGGCTCGGCGCCGGGGTGCGCTCCTCGATCGGCAGGACCGGGGGCAGCGTGCGTTCGTCCTGGCCGAGGAAGACCCGGCGGACGACGCGTTCGGCGGCGCGGCCGTCGTCGTACTCGCAGAACCGGCGCCGGAAGGCGGTCCGTGCCTTGGCCGCGCGCTCGTCGTGCCAGGCGTCGGTGGTGAGGATCTCCGTCAGTTCGGCCTGGCCGCGGGCGACCGGGCCGGGTGCCTCGGCCATCAGGTCGAAGTAGACGCCGCGGGTGGTGCGGTACGTCTCCCAGTCGTCGGCGTGGATGACGATCGGGCGGTCCAGGTTGGCGTAGTCGAACATGATCGACGAGTAGTCCGTGACCAGCGCGTCGGCGGCCAGGCACAGTTCCTCGACGGGTTCGTAGGAGGAGACGTCGATGAGGCGGCCGGTGCGGCGCAGGCCGGCCGGCGGGGCGGACGGGGTGGACGTGCCCTCGTAGAAGTAGTGGGCGCGGACCAGCAGGACCGTGTCCTCGCCGAGGTCGGCCGCCAGTGCCGCGAGGTCGAGGCGCGGGGTCCAGCCCGCCTCGTAGTCGCGGTGGGTGGGCGCGTAGAGGATCGCCCTGCGGCCGGGCGGGACGCCCAGGCGCTCGCGGACCGCGCGGACCTCGGCGGCGCCGGCCGTGTAGTAGACGTCGTTGCGCGGATAGCCGTGGTCGAGGGAGACGTGGCGGGAGGGGTAGGCCCGTTGCCACATGCGGGTCGTGTGGCCGTTGGCGGAGACGCTGTAGTCCCACCGGTCGACGCGTTCGAGGAGCGCCGGGAAGTCCAGGCCCCGGGCGGCGGCGGGGTAGGGCATCTGGTCCAGGCCCATGCGCTTGAGCGGGGTGCCGTGGTGGGTCTGGAGGTGGACGGTGCCGGGGCGTTTGACCACCGCGTCCGGGAAGTTGACGTTGTTGACGAGGTACTTGGCGCGGGCCAGCACCTCCCAGTAGCGGCGGGTGCCGGGGACGACGTGGTCGGTGCCGGGCGGCAGCAGCGCCGCGTTCGCCGCGGTGACCACCCACACCGGGTGGACGTTCGGGGCGAGTTCGGCCAGCTCGGCGGCTATCGCGGCCGGGTTGCAGGCCACGCCGCGGGCCCAGTAGGCCGAGAAGACGGCGAGGTGCGGGTCGATCGGGCGGGTCAGTGCCCTGCGGTACTGGAGGGAGCGCACCCGGTCGCCGGACAGGCGCCTGCCGGTGCGCACCGCCGACCGCACCCTGCGGCGCGTGTGGTTGGCGGCCTGGAGGGCGCGGTACCTCGTGTACGCGCCGTCGGCCAGCAGCGACCGGCGTACGCCTTCGAGTCCGGCCGGGTTCCGGTGGCCGTCGGGGCGCAGGCGGCGGGCGGCCGACGACGCCCGGCGGAAGAACTCCCGCGCCACGTCGTCCGGCATTCCGGCGCGGGCGAAGGTGCGCAGGCAGTCGCGGACCATCAGGTCGTACAGGGCGCCGCGGACGGCCGGGCGGTCGGCGGCGAGGCCGAGCAGCGTCTCGTAGCGGTCGACCAGGGCGTACCGCTGCTGCGGCGTGACCGGTGGCAGGCTCTCGGCGCGCAGCCGGCGGTCCTCGAACGCCGGCCGGGGCAGGCAGGCGACGCGGTCGGCGAGCAGCAGGGCGACGAGGGCGGCGAACGGCTCGTCGTCGGTGGTCAGGAGCCGCTCGTGCGCCCTCCAGAAGCCGGCCCGCACGGCGCGGTTCCCGAGCAGCGGGGTCAGCCCGAGCAGCCCCGCGCGGTCGTCCAGGGCGAGGTCGGCGTGTCCGGCGCGGGCGAGGCGGGGGCCGTCGGGGGAGGGCAGACCGGAGGCCCGCCAGGTGCTGCGGACGTGGTCGAAGAGCAGGACGTCCACCGTGTCGGGGAGGTCCGCGGCGTGCTGGGCGACCGTGCGCGGGGCGCCGGGGGGCAGCCCGTCCTTGGCGTGCACGAAGTGCAGCCACCGGCCCCGCGCCCGCGCCGCCCCCGCCGCGCGGGCCGCGGAGTCGCGGGCGCCGTCGGGCAGGGGCAGCACGGTGAACGCGGGGACGTGGCCCTCGGCCGTCTCCCCGGCCCAGTCCCCGACGGCGGCGACGATCACTTCGACGCCGGTGAGGGGGTGGGCGGCCAGCGAGTCGAGGAGTGCGGGCAGGTGGTCCTGGACGTTGGGGCCGTGGACGACGACGCTGAGGTCGGGGGTCTCGGGCATCGCTGGGGCTCCTTAGCCTCGGTCGCTCCCTGCGCACTCCTTGGGGTCGTGTCTATTCGGACATGGTGGCATTAAACAGGCAAAAGGGTTAATCGAGAGTACGCCTCACGGGGGAAGGGCGCCGTCAGGCGGAGGCCTTCGCCTTGGGCGCCGCCTTGGGAGCGGCCTTCGGCTTCGCCGCCTTGTCCGGGCCGCCGGTGAACTTCTCGTACTCCTTCAGGACCTCCTCGGTGGGCCCGTCCATCCGCAGCTCGCCGCGCTCCAGCCACAGCACCCGGTCGCAGGTGTCGCGGATGGACTTGTTGCTGTGGCTGACCAGGAAGACCGTGCCGGCGTGCTTGCGCAGCTCCCGGATGCGCTCCTCGGAACGCTTCTGGAAGGAGCGGTCGCCGGTGGCCAGGGCCTCGTCGACCAGCAGGACGTCGTGGTCCTTGGCCGCGGCGATGGAGAAGCGCAGGCGGGCGGACATGCCGGAGGAGTAGGTGCGCATCGGCAGGGTGATGAAGTCGCCCTTGTCGTTGATCCCGGAGAAGTCGACGATGTCCTGGTAGCGCTCCTTGATCTGCGCGCGGGACATGCCCATCGCCAGGCCGCCCAGATACACGTTGCGTTCGCCGGTGAGGTCGTTCATCAGGGCGGCGTTGACGCCGAGCAGCGAGGGCTGGCCGTCGGTGTAGATGCGGCCGTTCTCCACCGGGAGCAGCCCGGCGACCGCTTTGAGCAGCGTCGACTTGCCGGAGCCGTTGGTGCCGATCAGGCCGATCGCCTCGCCCCGGTACGCCACGAAGGACACCTTCTTCACCGCGTGCACCCGGCGCACGCCCGCGGCCTTCTCGCTCTTCCTGCGGCGCAGGATGCGGTTGAGGGCGGCGGTCGCGGAGCCGCGGCCCGCCCCGGTGCCGTTGACCCGGTAGACGATGTCGACGCCGTCGGCGACGACGGTGGGAACGCGCTCGGCAGGGGTGTTGTCAGCCACGACCGTAGGTCTCCTCGGCCTTCCAGAAGTAGATGAAGCCGCCGATCCCGGCGACCAGGGCCCAGCCCAGGGCCATCGCCCACACGTGGTCCGGCAGCATGTCCCCGCCGAAGCTGTCGATCAGGGCGAACCGCATCAGGTCGATGTAGACGACGGCCGGGTTGACCTGGAGCAGCGGGCCGACCCAGGACGGCAGGTCGCTGTCGGGTCCGGTCATGTGGTGGATGCTGAACATGACGCCCGAGGCGTACATCCAGGTGCGCAGCAGGAAGGGCATCAGCTGGGCCATGTCCGGGATCTTGGAGCCCACCCGGGCCATGACCAGCGCCACGCCCGCGTTGAACACGAACTGGAGCACCAGCGCCGGGATCGCCAGCAGCCAGGAGGGGCCGGGCGGGACGCCGAACGCCAGCAGGATGACCACGAGGGCGGCCATCGAGAACAACAGCTGCTGGAGCTGCTGGAGGCAGAAGGAGACCGGCAGTGCGGCTCGCGGGAAGTGCAGGGCGCGGACGAGGCCGAGGTTGCCGGATATGGCCCGGGTGCCCGCCATGATCGAACTCTGCGTGAACGTCCACACGAACACGCCGGTGACCAGGAACGGGACGAAGTCCTCCACCCCGTGGCTGGTGTTCATCAGCATGCCGAAGATGAAGTAGTACACCGCCGCGTTGAGCAGCGGCGTCATCACCTGCCAGACCTGGCCCAGCTTGGCCTGGCTGTACTGGGCGGTGAGCTTGGCCGTCGAGAAGGCGCCGATGAAGTGCCGGCGGGCCCACAGCTGGCGGACGTACTCGGGCAGGGAGGGGCGGGCGCCGCTGGACCCCACGGACGCCACCTGTAAACAAATCGTGCTGGCCGCGATCACAT
>NZ_QHJH01000291.1 GCF_003947455.1 Streptomyces sp. WAC 04229
GGTCGGGGCTCCTCGAGGTGGCGGGGCGGGGGTCCGGGCGGACCGGACGATCGTACTCAGCGGCGGTGCGGCCGGAGCGGTGCCGGGTGCGTTGTGGTTTCGGGGTGCGTTGCGGACCCGGTTCGGGGGACCTTCACTGAACACAACTTCGCCGCCAGGCGACGGATCGGAGGCCGCGATGCTGTCCCACACCCTGGAGCATGGGGTCCTGGTCATCACGGTGGACCAGGACCCGGGAATCGACGGGCGGGCCACGCTGACCACGCACATCACCAACCTGGTCGACGCCCATCAGCCGACCCCCGTCGTCATCGTGCTGACCGACGGGGCCGACGGCCACGCGGCGGTCAGCGCCGTACTCCGGGCCCATCAGTGGTGCGGCCGGCTCGGCGTCCTGATGTCCGTGGTCACCCACAGCGCGCCGGTCCGGCGGCTGCTGGAGAACAACGCGGACACCTCCGGTACCCGACTGGTGGTGCACGCCCGCGTCGACACCGCCATCACGACCGCGTTCACCGCTGCGGCCTAACGTCCGCACGCGATTCCGCCGCGCCGGTGCGCGTGGGGCCGGCGTCCGCTACGAGCGTCCGCGCCAGAGGTCCGGTCCGAAGACCTCGTAGTGGACGGCCTCGGCGGGCACCCCCCGGCGCAGCAGGTCGCCGCGGACGGCGCGCATGAACGGCACCGGGCCGCACAGGTAGGCCGTGAGCCCCGGGGGCAGTTCGACTCCCGCGAGGTCGACGAGACCGGCCGTCGCCTCCGGTGCCGCCTCGCCGGGCTCCTCGTAGAACAGGTGCAGCCGGGCGTCGGGCAGCGCGCGGACCAGGTCGCGCTGTTCCCGGCGGTGGGCGTGGTGGGCGGGGGTGCGGTCGGCGTGCACGACGGTGACCGGCCGGGTGACGCCGGTCGCGGCCAAGTGGTCGAGCATGGCCAGCACGGGGGTGACGCCGATGCCGGCGGAGGCGAGCAGCAGCGGTCCGTCGTCCTCGGCGAGGGCGAGGTCCCCGAAGGGTGCGGAGACGGCGAGTACGTCGCCCTCGCGGGCGTGCGCGTGCAGCCAGGAGGAGACCTCGCCGTCCGGCCGCCCGTCGCCGTGCACGTGTTTGACGGTGATGCGCAGTCCGGTGCGGCCGGGTGCGGAGGACAGGCTGTACTGGCGGATCTGCCGGGAGCCGTCGGGCAGTTCGGAGCGGACGCTCACGTACTGGCCCGGGCGGAAGGGAGCCGCGGGGCGGTCGTCGGCGGGCCGCAGGACGAGGCTGAGCGCGTCGGGGCCCTCCTCGCGCCGTTCGACGATCTCCATCCGGCGCCACACGTCGCCCTCGGCCACGCCGGCCTCCGCGTAGAGACGGGCCTCGGCGGCCACCAGCGCGTTGGCCATCAGCCAGTAGACCTCGTCCCAGGCGGCGGCGACCTCGGGGGTCACGGCGTCGCCGAGGACGTCGCCGATCGCGGCGAACAGATGGCGGTGGACGGTCTTGTACTGGCCGGAGGTGATGCCGAGGGAGGCGTGCTTGTGCGCGATCCGGGACAGCATGACGTCGGGCCGGGCGTCGGGGTTCTCCAGCAGCAGGCCGGCGAACGCGGCGATGGAGCCGGCCAGGGCCCGCTGCTGCTCCCCGCCCGCCTGGTTGCCGCGGTTGAACAGGTCCCGGAGCAGCTCGGGGTGGGCGTCGAACAGCTTCCGGTAGAACAGCTCGGTGATGTCGCCGATGGCCGCTCCGACGGCGGGCAGGGTCGCGCGGACCACGGGGACGGACTGTTCGGAGAGCACGGCGGCTCCTTAATTGGTAGATGATATTCGTGTTTTAGGTCACGGGTGTGCGCCGCCGCGGGCGCGCGCCCGTCAGCCGGAGGGGCGGTCCGAGAGGCCGACGAGCACCGGGCCGGTGGGCGAGGCCACCAGGTCGGCGACGGTCAGCGGGTCGAGCGCGGCGTAGAACGCCTCCTGGGCGTCGCGCAGCGCGGCCCGCAGCCGGCAGGCCGTCCGCAGCGGGCACGGCGGATCGCCTTCGCAGGCGACGACTTCACCGTCCCCTTCGAGCTCCCGCACCAGCCGGCCGACCGAGGCGTCGCGCCCCGTGCCGGTCAGCACCAGCCCGCCGCCGCGACCGCGCCGCGCCTCGACCACTCCGAGGTGCTGGAGCCGGGTGACGGCCTTCGCCGCGTGCGTGTACGGCACGCCCATCGCGTCGGCCACCTCGCGGGTGGTCAGCGGGTCGTCGCCGTCTCTCACGACCGCCAGGCGCATGACGGAACGCAGCGCCAGGTCGGTGAACTTCGTCAGCCGCACAGCCGTGACGCTATCAAATACGCATAATGGATTCGTGTTTATTGACGGCTATGGCCCTGTGGCACGCGTCACCGGGCGTGGAAGGCGCGGTGACCGCTGATGGCAGGGCACGAAGACGGCTCCCCCGCACCGGCACCCGGCCCTCCCCTCCCCCGGGTCCTGTGCGACACCGCGCGCCTGCTGTCGCCCGGCGACGAGGCGGCCACCGGCGCCCTGTGGCGACTGGCGGAGCCGGGGCGGCAACTCGACGCCAACGTCGTCCGCCTCCCCGCGGCGGGACGGGTCGGCACGCACACCGAACCGGACCTCGACGTCCTGCTGCTCGTCCTCGACGGCGCGGCCTCCCTGGTCGGCGCCGACGGCGACCACCCCCTGCACACGGGCGTCCTGACCTGGCTGCCCCACGGTTCGGCCCGGGGCGTCGTCGCCGGCCCGGACGGGGTGACGTACCTGACCGTGCACCGGCGGCGTCCCGGCATGCGCGTGCAGCCGTCGAGCGAGGCCGACCGGCTGCTGCCCGGCGGAGACTGAAGCGGGGACGGCCGCACGGCTCAGGCCTCGGCGCGCAGTTCCGTCAGTGACCGCGCGGTCAGGGGGCGCGGGGCGTCGTCCGGGTCGACGAGGACGACGAGGACGACGGTGCAGGTGGCGGCGTGGGTGAGGGCGCTGGTGAAACTGCCGTCGGCGAACTGCTCCAGCGGGCCGCGCGGTGAACGGCCGACGGCGACCGTACCGGCCCCGGCCTCGGCCGCGTGCCGGGCCAGGGCGCGACCGGCGGCGGCGCGGTCGCCGACGCCGCTCAGGACCCGACCGGTGGCGGCGACACCGAGGGTGCTCAGCCGGTCGAGGTGGGCGGTGACCGCCCGCCGGGCCTCCTCCTCGGTCTCGGTGTCGGCGTCCTGTTCCTCCACCACGGCGGTCAGACGCACGTGGACGACCTCCAGCGGACTGCCGGTGTCGCGGGCGAGGCGGGCCGCGCTGTCGACGATGACGCCGGCCCGGTCGTGGGCGCCGACGGCGACGATGACGGGGTGCGCGGTGGCCGGGGTGCCGGTCCGCACGGGGGTGGGCGACGGGGTCACCGGTTCGCCGTCGCCGGCGCCCGCCTCGGCCTCGCGCAGCAGCCGGTGGCCGCAGGCCAGGACCGGGATGGCGAGGAGGAAGGTGGCGGGCGCATGATGCATTTAGATGTAGCACGAATCAAGATGCATGGGGGGGCTTCCGCTGTTGCTTCCCTCCCTCTGCGGGCACTCGCTCCGGAAGCGAGGAAGCGAGGGAGGTGACGGCATGGACTGGCGCGGGTTCGCGCAACAGATGGCGTCCTTGGCCCGCGATCTGCTGGCCCAGGAGTCGGTGAACGAGACATTGGAGCGGATCACCGGCTCGGCCACGGAACTGGTGGACGGCTGCGACGCCGCGGGCATACTCATCCTGCGTGGGCGCCAGGTGCGGTCGCTCGCCCCCACCGACCAGGTGGTCGAGGAGAGTGACGCGCTCCAGGAGCGGGTCGGTGAGGGGCCGTGCTTCGACGCGGCCCGCACGGCGGACGGGCAGCGGCAGTACCGGATCGCCGACTTCCGCGACGAGGCGCGACGCTGGCCCAAGTACGTCCCCGAGGCGCGCAGGCTGAACCTCGGCAGCATGATGGGTTTCCTGCTGTTCACCAGGGACGAGGAGCTCGGGGCGCTGAACCTCTACTCCTACCGGCCCGGCGCCTTCACCGAGGCCGACGAGACGGCGGGCTGGCTGCTGGCCTCGCACGCGGCGGTCGCCTTCTCCACCGCCCGTACGCACGCCCAGTTGCAGGAGGCCATCGGCACCCGGCACACCATCGGCGAGGCCATGGGCATCCTCATGGGCAGCCACCACCTCACCGAAGAGCAGGCCTTCGCCACCCTGCGCCGGTACTCGCAGGACAACAACGTCAAACTGCGCGATCTCGCGGCCCGCGTCTGTGAGTCGGGGACCCTTCCCTGAGCATCGTGCGCACGCATGAGCAAAGATTGACCGACTTCCTCTCGTTTCGATCACGAACTCTCGTATAGTGATCGTCCGTTGAGTGGTGTGTGACTACCCCCTGCTCGCACGCGCCCCGTTGGACGACACGAGGGCCGCTCCGGCGGCCTGGCGAGGACCCGATTGATGACCGCGCCCGCCCGCCCCGGCGACCGATCCGCTCCCCGCACCCTGGTGGCTGTTGCCCTGCCCTGCGCCGTGGTGTCGGCGCTCGCCGTCGCCGGCGCCGTCGCCGCGGCGCCCTCCTCGGTACGCCTTCCGCTCGGCCTGGGCGCGAGCGCGGCGGCGATCCTGCTCTGTGTCGCCGTGACCGTGGCCGTACACGCCGTCCGTCGGGAGCGGGCCACGCGCCGGCTGCTGGACGCCGCCCGCGCGGAGGCGGGAGCCCTCGCCCAGGAGCGAGGGCAGCTGTCCGAGCGCGCCCGGCAGGAGCGGGAGCGACTGCGGGCGGAGGCCGACCGCGAGCAGGCCGACCTCGTCGCCCAGGCCGACCGTGAACGCAGCGGTCTGCTGGACGGGTTCGACCGTGAGCGGGAACAACTCGCCGCCGGTTTCGAGCAGGAGCGGATCCGGCTGGCCGAGCAGCACGCGCAGGAGGTCGCGCGGCTCACCGAGGAGACCGGCCGGCTGCGGTCGCGGCTGGACCGGGCGCGCGGCGAACGTGCCGCCGCCGTCTCCGCGACCGCCAACGCGGCCGGCCGGATGCAGGCGCTGGCCACCGGGATGCTCGCGGACCTGCGCGCCATGGAGGAGCGGCACGGTGACGAGGACGTCCTCGCCGACCTGCTCCACCTCGACCACCGCACCGCGCAGGCGGGCCGGCTCGCGGACTCCATAGCCGTCCTCACGGGGGCGCGCTCCGGACGCCGTTGGGCGCGGCCGATCGGCATGGAGTCCATTCTCCGCGGCGCCATGGGACGCATCGCCGGGTACCAGCGGGTGCGGGTGCACTCCGCCAGTGACACCGCGGTCGCCGGGCACGCCGCCGAGGGCGTCATGCACGCCCTGGCCGAACTCCTCGACAACGCGGCGAACTTCTCGCCGCCCACCGCCGAGGTCCACGTCTACGTGGAGGCGGTGCCGGCCGGGGCGATCGTCTCCGTGGAGGACAGCGGACTCGTGATGGGCGACGTGCAGCTGCGCCGGGCCCAGCAGGCGGTGGCCGGCGATGCCGCCGGGCTCGGTGGCCTGACCGGCACCCGGCTCGGCCTCGCGGTCGTGGGCCGGCTGTCGGCCAAGTACGGCCTGAAGGTGTCCTTCCGGCCGTCGGCGCGCGGTGGCACGGGCGTGCTGATGCTCATCCCCCAGGACATTCTGAGCGGCCCCGGCGCCTCCGGCGGTCCGGCGGCCCCCGCCGAGCGGACTCGGGGCTCCGCGCCGACCGCGACCGCCAGCGCCCCCGCGCGGGAACCGGATCCCGGGGTGGCCTCGGCCGAGGCCACGCCCCTCCCGGAGACCGGAGCCGCGGAGGCCGCGCCGGGAGGGGACACCGGGTCCGCCCCGGTCGTGCCCGCCCGGGGGACCGGGACCGCCCCAGCCGCGTCCGACCCGGAC
>NZ_QHJH01000292.1 GCF_003947455.1 Streptomyces sp. WAC 04229
CATATCTGGCGTTGACTTTTGGCACGCTGTTGAGTTCTCAAGGAACGGACGCTTCCTTTGTACTCACCCTCTCGGGCTTTCCTCCGGGCGCTTCCCTTCGGTCTTGCGTTTCCGACTCTATCAGATCTTTCCGATCCGATTTCCTCGGTGCTTTCCAGGTTCCCGCTTTCGCGTTTCCCTTTCCGGCGGCTCCGACTCTATCAGATCCTTTCGGGCTCTGATTCCCCGTCAGAGGGGGTTGTCCTCCCGGCGCTTGGGCCGTTCCGACGTCTCAAACCTTAGCGGACCGTGTCGGTGTTTCCCAATCGGGGGCTACCGGGCCGTCGAGCGACAATCGGAATTGAATTCGGACATGCCGAAGTCATTCCCACTGGGGGCTCGTGCTGGTGGTTTGGTTGCCGCTGCTGCGGCGGAGGTGCTGCCGCAGAACCGTTACGGTGCCGTGGCAACCCGAAGAACTGTACGGACCCCGTAGGGGGCTGTCAAGCGTCTCTGTCAAGATCTTTATTCGAGGTCGCTGAGCCGGCCGCCCGCGTCGGGCTGGGCGTGCTCGACCCGGCGCAGGAGGCGGGTGAGCACCTCGCCGAGCGCGGTCCGGTCGTCCGGAGAGAGGTCCTGGAGCAGGTCCTCCTCGAAGACCGAGGCGAGGCGCATGGCCTCCAGCCACTTCTCGCGCCCCTCCGACGTCAGCTCGACGATGACGCGGACCCGGTTCGACTCGTCGCGCTCCCGGGTGACCAGGCCCTCGGTCACCATGCGGTCGATGCGGTGGGTCATCGCCGCGGGGGTCAGGCCGAGGCGCTTGGCGAGGTCGCCGGGGCCCAGCCGGTAGGGGGCGCCGGAGAGGACCAGTGCCTTGAGTACTTCCCAGTCGGTGTTGCTGATGCCCAGCTCGGCGGTCTGCCGGCCGTACGCGACGTTCATGCGGCGGTTGAGGCGGGACAGGGCCGAGACGATCTTCTCGACCTGGGGGTCGAGGCCCTGGAACTCACGCTGGTAGGCGGCGATCTGTTCTTCGAGTGGCGGTTCGCCTGCGCCGGAGGTGTCGCCCATGGCCGCAGTATGGCACGCCGCTCCTTTGCCTTGAAGTCCTTCGCTATGTACTCTTTACCTTCGAACTTTAGCTTCTAAGTCTTCAGCTCTAACGGCTGGAGCGATCGACCCAAGAGAGGGTGAACGTGACCAGGGCAATGGGCGCCGCGATGCGCCGGATTCACGTGGGCAACGCACTCAGCGCGTTCGGACTCGGCTTCACCGTCCCCTACCTGTACGTCTATGTGGCGCAGGTCCGGGGGCTCGGCTCCATGACGGCGGGTCTCGTGCTCGCCGTCTTCGCGGTGGCCGCGCTGATCGTGCTGCCGTTCGCCGGGCGGGCCATCGTCCGGCGGGGCCCGCTGCCGGTACTGCTCATCGCCCTGGTCACCGCCGCGCTCGGGGCGCTGAGCCTCGGGCTCTCGGCCTCGGCGGCCACCGTGCTGCTGTCCGCCGCCGCGCTGGGCGCGGGGCAGGCCGTGATGCAGCCGGCGCTCGCGACGATGATCGTGGACTGCTCCACGACGGAGACCCGGTCGCGGGCCTTCGCCATGCAGTTCTTCCTGCAGAACCTGGGCCTCGGCGTCGGCGGACTCATCGGCGGACACCTGGTCGACACCACCAGTGCCTCGTCCTTCACACTGCTGTTCGCGATCGAGGCGGCCATGTTCCTGGTGCTGGTCGCGGTGATGGCCACCGTGCGTGCGCCGCGCGCCCCGCGCGTGGAGGCCGTCCCGGGCCAGGCCGCCGGGGGCAGCTGGAAGCAGCTGCTGGGCAACCGCGCGATGGTGCAGCTGTGCGTGCTGGGCTTCGTGCTGTTCTTCGCCTGCTACGGACAGTTCGAGTCGGGGCTGAGCGCCTACGGCGTCGAGGCCGCCGGGATCACCACGTCCGCGCTGGGGACGGCACTGGCCGCGAACACGCTGATGATCGTGATCGCGCAGTTCGCGGTGCTGAAGTTCGTGGAGCGGCGGAAGCGGTCGCGCGTGATCGCCGCCGTGGGTCTGATCTGGGCCGTGGCGTGGGCCGTGGCCGGGTACGCCGGGCTCGGGCACGGCAGCCAGACGATGGCGACGGCCGCCTTCATCTCGACGTACGCGCTGTTCGGTCTGGGTGAGGCGATGCTGTCGCCGACGCTGGCCCCGCTCGTGGCGGACCTGGCGCCGACCGGGCTGGCCGGGCAGTACAACTCAGCCTTCGCCCTGGTGAAGCAGCTCGCGCTGGCGATCGGGCCGGCGGTCGGCGGGCCGCTCGGGGCCTCGCTGCACGCGCCGTACATCGTGGCGTTCCTGTTGTTCTCGCTGGGCATCACGGTGCTGGCGGTGCGGTTGGGGCGGCAGCTGACCGACGTACAGAACCAGCCGTCGCTGGCCCGGAGCCGGGTGGTCACGCAGGGCCGGGCGCCGTCGGACGCGGTAGCGGCCGCGGAGGCGTGAGCCGGGTGTGTAGCCGTGGCGGGTTCCGGTCCGTCACGGCTTCGGCAGGACGAACTCGCACCAGACGGCCTTGCCGCCGCCGGGTGTGCGCCGGGACCCCCAGTTGGTGGCGATGGTCGCGACGATGGCGATGCCCCGGCCGGACTCGTCCCCTGGCTCCGCGCGGCGGCGCCTGGGCAGGTGGTCGTCGCCGTCGGTGACCTCGATGATCAGGCGGCGGTCGGTGCGGCGCAGGCGCAGCCGCATGGGCGGCGTGCCGTGCTGGAGGGAGTTGGCGACCAGTTCGCTGGTGGCCAGGACGCCCAGGTCGTGCAGGTCGGTGGGGAAGCGCCAGCTGGTCAGGACGCCGGAGGCGAAGGCACGCGCGCGTGGGGCCGCTTCCACGCCGCCGAGCAGTTCGAGGGCGGCGTTGCGGAACAGTTCGGCGTCCGCGCCGGCGCGGGCGGGGTGCTGGAGGACCAGGACGGCGACGTCGTCGTCGTGGTCCGGGGTGACGCCCGCGGAGCGGACCAGGCGGTCGCAGATCACCTGCGGGGTGCCGGTCGCGCCGGACAGGGCGCGCTCCAGGGCGGCGATGCCCTCGTCCAGGTCCTCGTCGCGGCGTTCCACCAGGCCGTCGGTGTAGAGGACGGCGGTGGAGCCGGGGGTCAGGGAGATCGAGCCGGACGTGTGCACCCAGCCGCCGGTGCCGAGCGGCGGGCCGGTGGGCTCGTCGGCGCGCTGCACGGTGCCGTTCTCGTCGCGGACCAGGATCGGCAGGTGCCCGGCGGACGCGTAGACCAGCCGTCCCTCGTTCGGGTCGTGGATGGCGTAGACGCAGGTGGCGATCTGGTTGGCGTCGATCTCGGTGGCGAGGCCGTCGAGGAGCTGGAGCACCTCGTGCGGGGGCAGGTCGAGGCGGGCGTAGGCCCTGACCGCGGTACGGAGCTGGCCCATGACGGCCGCCGCGCGGACGCCTCTGCCCATGACGTCGCCGATGACCAGGGCGGTGCGGCCGCCGCCGAGGGTGATCACGTCGTACCAGTCGCCGCCGACCGCGGCCTCGGTGCCGCCGGGGTGGTAGGTGGCGGCGACGCGCAGGTCGTCGGGCTCCTCCAGCTCCTGGGGGAGCAGGGAGCGCTGGAGCGTGACGGCGGTTTCGCGCTGGCGGGCTTCGCTCGCGCGGAGGCGGGCCGCGGCCTCGGCGTGGTCGGTGACGTCGGTGGCGAAGACCAGGACGCCGCGGTCACCGCGGTCGCCGCTGCCGCCCTCGGTGACGGGGGTGCAGGTGAAGGTGTAGGAGCGGCCGTCGGGGGCCTTGCGGGACTTGAGGGTGCGGGGTCTGCCGCTGCGCTGGACCTGGTCCAGGAGCGGGAAGAGGCCCGGTTCGTCCAGCTCGGGGAGGGCTTCACGCGCGCGTGCGCCCAGGTCGCGCATGCCGAATGCGGCGACGTAGGCGTCGTTGACGTAGGCGAGGCGGTGGTCGGGGCCGTGCACGAGGGCGACGAGGGCCGGGACGCGGTCGAGGACGTCGCGCACGGGCAGCTCGTCCACGGCGGGGACGGGCGGGGCCTCCTCGGTCAGCTGCTCGACGCGGGCGGCGGGTACGGAGCCGTCGCTCCGCCGGTCGGGGGAGACCGTCGTGTCGGTCCGCGCTGCGGCGCGGCGCTGCGTTCCGGGGAGTCGGGCGCTCCAGCGCGTGAAGTTCACGAATCCTTGCCTCGTGTAGTTGTCGGCGGCCGGAGACCGGGACGGCCGGGACCGGCCGGGGCCCCGGGGGCCGCACGGGGCGAGCGGCGGCGCGCCCGCGGTGGTGGACCAGTCTGGCAGGGTGCCGGCCTGGCCGACATCCGTCAGACGCCTCAGTCGGCGGGGGAGTTCCGGACTCCGGTCAGGACGACCCCTTCGGGTTGTGCGGCGGTTCCTGGGAAGGCTTTCCACCGGCCGCGAGTTCGAACTCCGCTCGGGGATGTTCGAGTGAACCCAGGGAGACGATCTCCCGTTTGAAGAGTCCGGCGAGGGCCCATTCGGCCAGCACGCGCGCCTTGCGGTTGACGGTGGGGACGCGGCTGAGGTGGTACGCGCGGTGCATGAACCACGCGGGGTAGCCCTTCAGCTTGCGCCCGTAGACGTGCGCGACGCCCTTGTGGAAGCCGAGGGAGGCGACGGAACCGGCGTATGTGTGCGCGTACGTGTCGAGGGGCTCGCCGCGCAGGGTGTGCGTGACGTTGTCGGCGAGGACCTTGGCCTGGCGGACGGCGTGCTGGGCGTTGGGGGCGCACCCCCGGCCTGGGTCGGACGCGGTGACGTCCGGGACGGCGGCGGCGTCTCCCGCGGCCCACGCGTGCGGGGCGCCGTCGACCGACAGGTGGGCGGTGCAGGTGAGGCGGCCGCGGTCGTCGAGGGGGAGGTCGGTGGCGGCGAGGACCGGGTGGGGTTTGACGCCGGCGGTCCAGACGACCGTGCGGGTGGGGAACCGGGAGCCGTCGCTGAGGACGGCGACGCGGTCGGCGCAGGAGTCCAGGCGGGTGTCCAGGCGTACGTCGATGTTGCGGCGGCGCAGCTCGGTGACCGTGTAGCGGCCCAGGTCCTCGCCGACCTCGGGCAGGATGCGGCCCGATGCCTCGACGAGGATCCACTTCATGTCCTCGGGGGTGACGTTGTGGTAGTACCGCGCGGCGTAGCGGGCCATGTCCTCCAGCTCGCCCAGGGCCTCCACGCCCGCGTAGCCGCCGCCGACGAACACGAAGGTGAGGGCGGCGTCGCGGACGGCGGGGTCGCGGGTGGAGGAGGCGATGTCCATCTGTTCGAGGACGTGGTTGCGCAGTCCGATGGCCTCCTCGAGGGTCTTGAAACCGACGCCGTGGTCGGCGAGGCCGGGGACGGGCAGGGTGCGGGAGACCGAGCCGGGCGCGAGGACGAGTTCGTCGTAGGTCAGCCGGCGGGCGCCGGTGCTCTCCTCGTCGGTGGCGAGGGTGGTGATGGTGGCGGTGCGTGCCGTGTGGTCGATGGACCGGGCCTCGCCGATGACGAGGCGGCACTGGCCGAGGAGGCGGCGCAGGGGCACGACGACGTGTCGCGGGGAGATGGAGCCGGCCGCCGCCTCGGGCAGAAAGGGCTGGTACGTCATGTAGGGGTCGGGGGTGACGACCGTGATCTCGGCTTCGCCCCGCCGGAGTTCACCCCTGAGGTTCCGCTGCAGACGCAGGGCCGTGTACATCCCGACGTAGCCACCGCCGACAACGAGAATGCGCGCACGTTCCTTCACCATCCCATGACGCACCCGGCGCTTGCGTTTGTCCACAGGCTCGTCGAATTGTGTGACCGGAGATCGCGGAGGCGCGGCCATGGCCACAGGACCGTGATGCGGCGCGGTCGTGCAGGTCAGCGG
>NZ_QHJH01000293.1 GCF_003947455.1 Streptomyces sp. WAC 04229
GTGGTGGGGCGGGTGTGGCCGCGGGAGCGGGCGGGAGTGCGGTGGCGCGGCACGTCGGCCCGCCGGGGGCGATGAGCGGGCAGGTCTGCCGCGGGGAGGCGACGTATGTGTTCGCGCGGCGGGAGCGGGTTGTCGCTCCACATGGCGCGCGGCCGTAGGGGGGCGGCTGGCCCGCCGTGCGCGGGTGCGGGTCGAGGCCGCCCCCGGTGGAGCGGTGGGGGTGGTGCGTGTGGGACGCGGGCGGACGCTCGACGCCGCCACCACGCCCACCGTCCGTGACGGGGTGGTCGGGCTCACCCGGGTCAGTCGTGGAGTACCCGTCGCGCCGTCAGCGCCAGGCTGATCTCGACGACGTCGGCCGGGCGGGCCAGGGAGCGGCCGGTCAGTTGTTCGCAGCGGCGGAGGCGGTTGAGGACCGTGTTGCGGTGGCAGTAGAGGCGTTCACCGGCCCGCTGGGCCGAACCGTCGCAGTCCAGCCACGTGGTGAGGGTGTCGAGCAGCACCTCTCGGTCGGCGGCCTCCAGGCGGAGCAGCGGGCCGAGCACCCGGTCCGCGAGGGCCCGGCCCAGCTCGGGGCTGGAGACGACCAGGGCGGCGGGAAGCTCGTCGGCCAGCCGCACCGTGCCGCCGGCCGAAGGGCAGATCTCCAGGGCGGTGTCCGCGAGCCTGCGGGCGTCGCCTACGGCGGCGAGACCGTCGACCGGGCTGCCGACTCCGATACGCAGGCCGGGGAAGGGGCTGTGCGGTTCGAGGAGCCCGCCGTCGGCGTCCGTGAGGACGATGCCGTAGTCGACCTCCGCCCCCGCGTGCCAGTGGACGCGGGTGCCCGGCGGCAGGGCGGCGGCGCGGGCCGCGTCGGGACGGGCGGACGGTCCCCCGGTGACCGCGACCACGACGTACCGGCCCTGTTCCGGCAGGTCCAGCACCTGGGCGGCCTCCGGCAGGTCGGCGATGCGGCTGGTGCCGTCGAGCAGGCCGGCCGCCAGCAGCCGGGCCCGGTTCTCGCGGCGCCGGCCGAGCTGCCACTCGGTCTGCCGGTAGGCGTCCGCGACGAGCGTGCAGTGCTCGTCGACGAAGTTCCACACGTCGGCTGCCACGTGCACGAGCAGGCGGACGTCCTCCGGCGCGGTCCTGGACGTCTCCTCGACCAGCCGCTGCCACACCAGGGAGCCGCCGAGGCGGAAGGCGTGCAGCAGGGCGTCCAGCGGAAGGCCCTGTTCCGCTCGGGCGGCGCCGATCCGCCAGGAGCAGCGCCGGGCGGCGTCCCGCGCGCCCCGCGGGTCGAGCAGCGAGGCGACGCTGTGCCGCAGCGAACGGTGGGCCTCCTGCCAGGTCGCCGAGGGATCCTTGGTGAGGGCCGTGCGGTAAGCCGGTTCCTGTTCCTCCAGCAGGGCCACCAGCCGGTCGGTGAGGTCGGGCAGGTCGTCGAGCAGGGCGCGGGCGGCCCGATGCAGGACGCGTACGGCGTCGGCGTCCATCAACGACGCGACGCTCGGTGTCCGCGGGCGTGGCACGGGCGTCAGCCCGATGCGGATCGCTGCTCGTGACCGTACGGCGTGCTGCATCGCGGTCCTCCCCAGGGCAGGGCTCGCGGAGGTGCCCCGCGGCGGACCGTCCCGCCCGCGCCGGGCCTGCCCCCTGACTCGTCCTGCCCCGAAGGATGGCATACCGTCCGGTCGGTCCCTAGGGGCGTGCACCGGTCTTTTCGGCGGGTTCGGCCTGTTCGGCCTGCTCGACCATGCGGGCCAGCTCCAGGCGGGAGCGTACGCCGAGCGCGGCGAAGACCTTGCGGAGGTGGTAGTCGACGGTGCGGGTGCTGACCGCCAGGGTCAGGGCGACCTCCCGGTTGGTGGCGCCCTCGGCGACGTGCCGCGCGATGCGCAGTTGCTGGGGCGTGAGACGGGTAAGGGTCCCGGTGTCCGCGCCGTCCGACAGCGCCCCCAGCGCGCGCAGCTCGCCGCGCGCCTGCGCCGCCCAGACTCCGGCGCCGCAGCGGTCGAAGCCGGCCAGCGCGGTGCCGAGCCGGCCGCGGGCCTCGCGGGGTCTGCGGCGGCGCCGCAGCCACTTGCCGTGGAGCAGCGCGGTGCGGGCCCGTTCGAAGTCGCCGCCCGCCTCGTCGTGCCGGGCCAGGGCGTGCCGGAAGAGGTCGTCCGCGCGGTCCGGCGGGGCGAGGAGGGCGTGGCAGCGGGCGAGTTGGGCGGCGGCCTGCGGGTCGGCGCCGAACGCCGCCCAGCCCGCGAAGTCCGTGAGCACCTCGCGGGTCTCCTCGTGGCGTCCGGCGAGGACCGCGGCCTCCACAAAGCACGGCACGGCGAGCCGCCACACGGCGAAGTGACCGCGTCCGGGTCCCGGCAGGACGAGGAGACCGAGCCGGTCGGCGGCGTCGAAGGGGCGTCCCCGCCCGAGGTCGGCCCGGGCCGTCGCCCACTCCGCGAGGGTGGCCACCTGGGCCAGTCCGTGGCGCCGGGCGGTGTTCAGCGCGGCGGTGACGTGCCGGGCGACGACGTCCGGCTCCTCCTCGATCGACGCGGCGAGGGCGAGGATCGCCCGGTGGTGGGCGGCGGTGTTGCGCTGTCCGGTGCGCAGGGCCGTGCGCAGTCCCTCCTCCGCGTGGGTGCGGGCCTGCGGGTGCCGCCCGGCGCGCAGTTCGGCATAGGCGAGGTACTCCAGCGCCTGCGGCACCAGCGCGTCCGACCCGAGCCGGCGGGCGGCGGCCAGCGCCCGGGCCCCGCCGCGGCGGGCGGCGTCCACGTCCCCGAGCAGCAGCGCGGCCGCCGCCGATCGCAGCAGTCCCTCGGGACGGTCGTCGGTCCTCCCCCGCTCCACCACCTGCCCGAGCGGCGCGACGGCCCGGTCGATCCGTCCTTCGAGCATCGCCCGCATCCCGACGCGGTGTTCACGCACGACGGCTGCGAGGTGCCCTGCGGCAGGCAGGGGCGCGGGGTTCAGGTGGACGGGGAGGTCGTTCCGCGACTCCGGCGCGAGTGCCGCCAGGCACGCCGGCAGGTCGCCCGCCGCCCAGGCCGCGTCGGCGGCGGCCAGGGTGGCGGTGTCGGCGGCGGTGGGTGCGTCGGGGGCGAGGAGGGACGCGGCGAGCAGCAGGGACTGGTGGGCGTCGCCGACGGGTCCGTCCCGCAGCTCCGTCAGTCCCCGCACCAGTTCGGCGCGGCCCCGGACAGCGGCAGGGGCGGCGCTGTCGCGGGCGGCGGTGAGCAGCGGGCGGGCCCGCTCGGGGCGACCGGCGAGCAGGGCCTGCTCGGCCGCGGCCGTGTACCGCTCGGCCCGCGCGGCCGGGTCGGCCGTCAGCTCGGCGGCACGCGCGTACGCCGTCGCGCGCAGCCCGTACGGCGCGGACACCGTGCCGTCGGCCGCCGCCGCCAACCGGTTGGCCAGCCGGGGCGCGGGCGCCGGTGCGGCCAGTGACCAGGACCGATGCAGCAGCGCCGGGAGCAGGTCGCCGCCCGCCCCCAGTACGTCGGCCAGCGCGCGGTGCGCGGCGCGGCGCCGGTCCGGCGCGGCGGTGGCGAGGACCGCGCGGCGGACCAGCGCGCTGTGGAAGCGCAGCCGGTCGCCGGCCAGGGCGAGTTGGTCGGGCAGCGGTGCCGGACGGGGGCCGGGCCCGGGCTCCGGACGCAGGCGGCGCACGGCGTCGAGGACCAGCCCGGCGTCGGCGTCCGGCCCGTCCGTGGCCCGCACGGCGGCCGCCACCGTCAGCAGCAGGTCCCGCGCGTCGCCGCACGGGCCGGCCGGCGCATCGCCCGCCACCTCGGCGAGGGTCGCCGCGTCGGCCAGGGGGGCGGGCAGCGGCAGGTGCCCGCGCAGTTCGGCGGGTGACAGCCGGCGGACCAGGGCGTGCAGCAGGGCCGGGTTGCCCTCGGCCTCGGCCAGGAGCCGCTCGCGGACGGCCGGCGCCACGGCGCCGTCGGTCAGGTCGTCGAGCAGGTCGGCGGCCACCGGCGGGCTCAGCGGGTCCAGGCGGACGACGGGCAGGTGGGCGAAGTCCGCGTCGAGGGCCCGGTGTCCGGCGACGGCGAGGAGGACCCCGGTCGGGCCGGCGGGTCGCAGGCGCCGCGTCGCGCGGCCCAGCTCGGCCCGGGCCGGGGCGTCCCACAGGTGGGCGTCGTCCACGCACACGAGCACCGGGGCCGGGCCGGGCACCTCCCGCAGGGTGTCGAGCAGGTGCTCGGCGGTGGCGGGGGCGTCCGGTCCGAGTCCGGGCCCGAGGCGCAGTACGGGACCGGCCCGGAAGGAACGGGCGGCCCACTGGAGCAGGGTGGTCCGGCCCAGTCCGGGTTCGCCGGTCACCACAAGGTGGCCGCCCCGGGCGGGCAGCCCGTCCAACAGCGCGCGCACCGCGTCCTGTTGTGCGCTCCGGCCGTGGATCCGCACGGCCGTACGTACGGTCGTCTCTCCGGTCATCCCCGGGAGGTTACGCGCGCGTAACCTGGTGCGGAAGGCATCGGTCCGCAGTCTGGGGACGGCGCACCGGCCCTGCCACCTGCACGGGTGTGCCGGCGCCCAACCGGCAGGGGCGGGGGCCGTGCCCCGGCACAGCGGACCGGCGGCGGCCGCGACGTCCCCGCGGCCACCGCCGGCCGGTACCGGACGGACCGTCAGGAACCGTGCGGGCAGTTGCCCCGGTACTCCTCGATGGTCAGGCTCGGGCGGGGCAGCGGGCACAGGAACTGCTCGTAGCGGGTGTCGTTGTCGATGAACCGCTTGAGCCAGGAGATGCTGTACTTCGCGATCGTCGTGTTCGACGTGTTCGGCGAGAAGTGCGTGGCGTTGTTCAGCTCCAGGTAGGCGCGGTCCGTCCCGGACGGCAGGCCGGAGTAGAAGGGCTCGGCGTGGGAGGAGACCGGGGCGATCGTGTCTCCGTCGGCGCCGAAGATCAGCGTGGGTGTGCTGACCTCGGGCCAGCTCTTGTCCGTGTTCCAGGGGGTGAGCGGGATCGCCGCCTGCAGCGACGGCCGGGACTTGGCGGCCTCCAGGCTGCCGCCGCCGCCCATCGAGTGGCCCATGACGCCGAGCCGGCTGCTGTCGATCCGGCTGCGCACGGAGCTGCGTTCGGTCAGGTAGTCCAGGGCGGCGAGCAGTTGCCGGCCGCGGGAGTCGGGCTGGTCGAGGGTGGTGTTGGTGTCGATGGTGAACACGACGAAGCCCTGCGAGGCCAGCCGTGCGCCGAGCCAGGAGATGGAGGACTGGTACGCGGTGAAGCCCGGCGAGATCACTACGGCGCCGAACGTGCCGTCGCTGGTGCTGGTCGGGTAGTAGATGGTGCCGCCGCCGAAGCCGGTGACCGCGAGCGAGGAGACGCTGGTGTCCGCCACGGAGTACGGCCCGCGCAGTGCCTCGATGCTCGACTCGGTGGGGGCCGGGCCGCGCTCGTAGGGGTTGTCGGCGGCCTGGGCGCCGGGCCCGGTGAGGGTGCCGAGCGCGAGGACGGCGGTCACGGTCGCCGCGAGTCCGGCGAGCCGCCGCCGGGTGCTCCGGGACCCGGGCGCGGCATGGGTGTGGGGGTTCTGCTGCACGAGGGGTGGTCCTCTCTGTCGTGGCGAGCGGCCCCGCCGGTGGTCGCACACGTTCCGGAACACGTGGGGTCGCGTCCCGGGACATCCGCCGGAGGGTGTCGCCGATGGGCTGGCGGTGCCACTGTCGAGGGGCGGTGCGGCCGAGGGGATCGGCAGGATTACCGGTCTCGTGCGATGCGCGGGGCGATCGGAGGGCGGCCCGAGGCCGACATGAGGGCGACGCGGTGGGGCGGGCCGGGGC
>NZ_QHJH01000294.1 GCF_003947455.1 Streptomyces sp. WAC 04229
GAGGTGGGCGGGCGGGCAGAGTGCTGTCTGCGTACTCGCCGGTAATCCCGTTCCACCGCACCCCGAGGAGCCCTCGTGACCGACTGGGCAGGCCGCACCGCCGCAGAGATCGCCGCCGCCGTCCGCGAGAAGCGGACCAGCCCCCGCGAGGTGGTGGCGGAGCACCTGGCCCGCATCGAACGGCTCGACGGCCGCGTCGGCGCCTTCCGCACGGTGCGCGCCGAGGCGGCGCTCGCCGAGGCCGAGGAGACCGGCGCCCGGGGCGATCTCGGCGAACTGCCGCTGGCCGGCGTGCCGGTGGCGGTCAAGGACAATCTCCCGGTGCGCGGCGAGTCCACCCGGGTCGGCTCGGCGGCGACCCCGGACACACCGGCCGGGGCCGACCACGTCACCGTCGCGCGGCTGCGGTCGGCCGGCGCGGTGGTGGTGGGCCTGACCAACGTGCCCGAGCTGTGCGTGTTCGGCACCAGCGAGGGTGTGCACGGCACGGTCCGCAACCCGTGGGACCCGGCCCGCTCAGCGGGCGGTTCCTCGGGCGGGAGCGCCGCCGCGGTCGCCGCCGGGATGGTGCCGCTCGCGCTGGGCAACGACGGCATGGGTTCACTGCGGATACCCGCGGCCAACTGCGGTCTGGTCACCCTCAAGCCGGGCCACGGTGTGGTGCCGGCCGGCATCGGCGAGGGCGACTGGTTCGGCATGTCCGAGAACGGGCCGCTGGCCACCACCGTCGAGGACGCCCGCCTCATGTTCGCCGTCCTCGCGGACACCTCCCCGCCCCGCCGGGCGGACTCCGGCGCCCTGCGCGTCGCCGCCTCCCTGCGCAGCCCCCTGGCGGGCGTCACCGTCTCCCGCCCCTACGCGGACGCCGTCCGGGAGGCCGCCGGGGTGCTCATGCGGGCGGGGCACCTGGTGCGGCGGGCGGACCCGTCCTATCCGGCGTCGCTGAGCGTGACCGCGCTGACCCACTGGACGGCGGGTACCTCGGTGGACGCCCGCAACCTCGACCGGCGGCGGCTGGCCCGGCGCACCCGGGTGCACGCGGCTCTCGGGCGGCCCTTCGTCCGCGGGGTCACCACCGGCGCGGCCCGCGACGCGCTGCGCGGGCGCCTGGAGCCGTTCTTCGCGGAGTACGACGTCCTGCTCACGCCCGCGCTGGCCCGCCGCTCCCCCAAGGCGGGCCCCTGGCACGAGCGGGGCTGGCTGCGCAACGTCGCCGCCAACTCGGCCTACTCGCCCTTCACTCCGCCGTGGAACCTCACCGGCTGGCCCGCGATGACGGTGCCGGTCGGCTCCCTGCCGTCGGGCGCCCCCTGCTCCGTCCAGTTGGCCGGGCGCCCCGGGTCGGAGGCGGCGCTGCTGGAGCTGGCGGAGCGGCTCGAGGCGCTGCGGCCCTGGCGGCGGACGGCCCCGGTGGAGTGACGGGGCGGGCCGCAGGGCTACAGGGCGCGGTGCATGACGTGCAGGCCGACCCGGCCGTGGCGCGGGTGGTCGAAGGCGTCCGGCACGGTGCCCAGGATCGTGAAGCCGAGCGAGGTCCACAGCCGCACGGCGGGGTTGGTCTCGACGACGGCGTTGAAGACCATGCCCCGGTACCCCTCGGCGCGGGCGGCGGCCAGGACGTGTTCGGCGAGGGCCCGGCCGGTACCGCGGCCGGCCCGGTCCGGGTCGACCATGAAGCCGGCGTTGGCGACGCGGGCGGCGGGGCCGCCGTAGTTGGGGGTGAGGTAGGCGGAGGCGACGACGGTACCGCTGTCGTTCTCGGCGACGTAGACGCGTTTGGCGGGGTTCATCCACAGGGACCGGGCGTCCGCCTCGGACGTGTCCCGGTCCCAGGCGTAGGTCTCGCCGGCGGCGACGATGCGGTGCCAGAAGGGCCAGATGCGCGGCCAGTCGCCGGGGGTGGCTTCCCTGATCAGCATGGGCGTGAGTCTCGCACGCCCATGCGTCCGGCGGCCGCCCGGGGGGCGGCGCGGGCTCAGTCCACGCTGGGCAGGATGTGGGGCTCGGCCAGGTCGTCCTCGTAGCCCGCGAGGCGGATCGGGGCGGACCGCGCCCACACGTCGAGGCTGCCGATCTCGCCGGGCCGGCGGCGCGCACGCTCGGTGCGTTCCTTGGGGCGCTGCTCTGGGCTCGTCGTCGTCTCCGGTGTCACCGCGCACTCCTTATGTGTCGGATCACCCTCGGGGCCTGTCGGCCAGTCTTCCGTCCGGCACCAGGCCCCCGCTCGGGTGTGGGTCGAGATGCACTACAGACGCGGTGGCGCCGGTACCTCGCAGGAGAGCAGACCGCTGTGTACCGGCTGCCCCCGGACGGACCTCGGGTGTGGGTAGTGCCCTGTGCTGCGGTCCGTCCGACCCAGATTAACCAAATGAGCGGGGGTGCGCTCTATGGGGCTCAAAACATGGGAGAACCATTGCCCTTCGCTGCGCGCGCAGTTGGCACCAGTCTGCCGGGATTCCTCCCCATCCGCACGGTGCGATGCTCACCCGTTCGGCCCAACCGCCGACCGCGCCTTCGAAAGTCGGCGGCCACGGTCGCGCCGTTCAGTCGCCGTTGGCTGCGGCGCAAGCTCGCCATGGTCTGCTGCCCGTCGGCAACGGCTGTCTCGCGGGAGGACCGGGACATGGAACTGCGCAGCGTCGAGGAGCTGATGGACCTGCTGTACGCCTGCCGGGGCGAGCGGTCCGGGGAGTACGGCGGTGAGACCGTGGACCTGCACGGGCACGCGCTGCGGACCGCGGCGCTGCTGCGGCGGCGCCGGCCCGCCGACAAGGAGCTCCAGGTCGCCGGCCTGGTGGCGCCCGTGGGCCGGCTGCTGTGGCCCGGCGCCCCGGCCGTCCGGACCGCCGACGCGGTACGGCCGCTGCTGGGCGCGCGCGTCTCCCGGCTGCTGCGCCGGGCCGCCCACCCCGAGGCGTGGGCGCACGACGACGACCTGGCCGGCCTGCACCAGGCGGCCGAGGAGGCGCGCACCGCCGTCTTCGACGCCGGGGTCCTGGAGGACTGGCGCACGGTGCTGGAGCTGACGGCGGCCCGCAACTCGCGGCTGGGCGCCGTGGACTAGGTCCTGTCGTCAAACTCCCGTCGTCCGCCCGGAGGGCGGGCCCGGCGGCGTCAGGTGCGTGCTCTCGGCGCGCGGGGCCCTGATCCTCGTACTGGATGTACTTGGGTCAGGGCCCCGTGCGGCGAGAGTGCGTGCATGGCGCCGCCGGGCAGACGGGAGTTTGACGACAGGGCCTAGGGGTGTCGTCCGGATCAACGACACCCCCTATGACCTGACCGGCCCTCCGGTCACCACTTGCCGGGCGCGTAGTCCTTGAGGAAGACGCCGTACAGGTCCTCGCCCGCCTCGCCGCGCACGACGGGGTCGTAGACCCGGGCCGCGCCGTCGACCAGGTCGAGCGGGGCGTGGAAGCCGGCCTCGGCCAGGCGGAGCTTGTCGTAGTGCGGACGCTCGTCGGTGATCCAGCCGGTGTCCACGGAGGTCATCAGGATCCGGTCGGTGTCGAACATCTCCTGGGCGCTGGTCCGCGTCACCATGTTCATCGCGGCCTTGGCGGCGTTGGTGTTGGGGTGTCCGGCGCCCTTGTAGCCGCGGGCGAACACCCCCTCCATCGCGGAGACGTTGACGACGTAGGCGCGGCCCTTGGGCGCCCGGCGCGCGGCCTCGGCCATCGAGGGCCGCAGGGCGCTGATGAGGATGAACGGCGAGGTGTAGTTGCACAGCTGGGTCTCCAGCAGCTCCACCGGAGAGATCTGCTCGATGGTCTGCACCCAGGTGTTGGAGTCGACGACGTCCGGAACGAGGCCGCCCGCGTCGATGGCGGTGCCCTCGCGGTGCCGGACCACGCTGGCGTGGCCGGCGACCAGGGCGAGGTCGGCCACCTTCTGCGCGTCCAGCCCGGAGGTGCCCACGGGCAGCGCGGCCAGCCCGTCCACCGCACCGGAGTTGAAGGCGCCGATGACGTGGTGGGCGGGCAGCTCACCGGCGGGCAGCGGGGCGCTCTCGCCCTCGACGAGCGCGGCGTACGCGGAGGGCAGGCGCCGCACGGTCTGCGTGGCGTTGTTGATCAGGATGTCGAGCGGTCCCGGCTCGGTGACCCGCTCGGCGAGGGCGACGGCCTGCGCGGGGTCGCGCAGGTCGATGCCGACGACCTCGAGGCGGTGCAGCCAGTCCGCGGAGTCGTCCATGGCCTTGAAGCGGCGGATGGCGTCCTTGGGGAAACGGGTGGTGATCGTGGTGTGCGCGCCGTCGCGCAGCAGCCGCAGCGCGATGTACATGCCGATCTTGGCGCGGCCGCCGGTGAGCAGCGCGCGCTTGCCGGTGAGGTCGGCGCGGGCCTCGCGGCGCTCGCGGTTCTCGGCGGCGCACGTCGGGCAGAGCTGGTGGTAGAAGTAGTCGACCTCGACGTAGCGCTGCTTGCAGATGTAGCAGGAGCGAGGGCGCTGCAGTATCCCGGCGATCCGCCCCTGCTCGGTGCGGGAGGAGGGCAGCAGGCCCTCCGTCTCGTCGTCGATGCGCTCGGCGGAGCCCGTGGCGGTGGCCTCGGTGACCGCCTTGTCGTGGGCGGTCTTGGCGGCCCGGCGGTCCTGGCGGCGGCGCTGCTTGACCATGCGGTAGATGTGCGAGGTGGCCCGGCGGACCCGGATCGCGTCCGGGTGGTCGACGTCGAGTCCGTCGAGTTCCTCCAGCACGCTCAGGCATACGGCCAGCCGCTCCGGGTCGATCCCGGGTCCGTACACCGCCTCGTCCGTGCTCGCCGCACCGTCCTGTGTCACCGTCATCGCCGCTGCCGTTCCCTGGTCACCGTCGCGGCGCTCCATGACGCGACCGCTGTCGAACAGCGGATTTTATTCAGCGCCGGGCCCGGAACCAAACCCGCCGGGGTCAGGGACCGCAGGCCGTGAGCAACGTCTCCACCTCCTCGGTGAGGGCGAGCGCGAACCGGTCGAGGTCGGGCACCGCCTTCGCGTCCGCGACCAGGCCGAAGTGGACCTGTCCGCGGTACGTCGAGACGGCCACCGCCAGGGAGTGGCCCCGGGCCAGCGGAGCAAGCGGATAGACCTCGGTCAGCGGGTGGCCGCCGAGCCGCAGCCCGAGGCTGGGCAGGGGCACGCTGGTGACGAGGATGTCGAACCAGAGCCGGGCGGCGCCCGAGACCAGCGGGCCGCCGAGCCGGTGGCCGAGCGCCGGGACGTGGTCGGCGAGCAGCGCGACGGCTCCGGCGCCCCGGCCCGGTCCGGCGTCCTTGTTGCGGTCCATGGCGGCCCTGACCGTGCCGAGGCGCGACAGCGGGTCGGGGTCGGCTACCGGAAGCCGTATCAGGTACCCGGAGAGCCGGTTGCCCTGTGGGTGGGCGGTGCGCGGGCGGCGCTTGGAGACGGGGATCAGGGCGCGGGGCGCGACGCCCTCGCTGCCGTCGCCGCGCTCGTCCAGCCAGCGGCGCAGGGCGCCGGCGACGACCGCGATCAGTACGTCGTTGACGGTGCCGCCGGTGGTCTTGCGGACGTGGTGCACGTCGTCGAGGTCGACCGCCACGCCCGCGATCCGGCGGGTGCCGGAGGACTCGGCGGTGAGCGCGGCCGAGGAGCGCACGTCGAGGGTGGACAGGGCCGCGGCGGCCCCGATGTCCAGCGCGCGGCCGGCGTCGGACAGGACGCCGCGCAGCCGGTCCGGCAGCGTGCGCACGTCGGGCAGGAGCCCGCGCGAGGGCGGCGCGGCGTCCGCCCGGCGGCACCTCTG
>NZ_QHJH01000295.1 GCF_003947455.1 Streptomyces sp. WAC 04229
CGTACGCCCCCTCGACGTCGTGCCAACCGGCTGAGGTTGCGTTTCCCTGATGTCGAGTCACCACACCGCGCCCGCGCGGGAACCAGCACGGCTACCGTCGTACTTCTACGGCAGGCACGACGTCGAGGGGGCGTACGCGGCATGAGTCTCGGAGACGACCACCAGACCTCCGGCGGTTACGGCGGCACCGGTCAGACACGGACCAGACTGCCCGACGCGGACGGGGGGCCGCGGCGCGGCGGCCGCTCGTCCTCACGGAGCCTGGTCACGGTGGTCGGCGTCGTCGTCCTCCTCATCGCGGCGATCGCCTTCGCGAACCGTGGAGGAGACGATTCCGCATCCCCGGACGACGAGGCGGCCGCCGGCAGCCCGAAAACCTCGGCCACGGCCCCCTCCGGCGCCCAGCCGGTCCAGTCGGGCTTCGCCCACGACGACCAGGGCGCGCAGAGCGCGGCGGCGAATTATGCGGTGGCTCTCGTCTCCGCCGACATCCTCAAGCCGGCCCGGCGTGACGAGATCGTGCGGCAGGTCTTCGTGTCCGACAAGCAGGCCGCGCTCGGAGACAAGTTCGACAAGGCCTACAGCAAGCAGTTCCTCAGCTCCATCGGCCTGGACGCGAACGGCAACGCCACGCCTGGCAGCACCTACGTCTCGCGCACCATGCCGATCGGCACCAAGGTCACCCAGTCCACCGATGCCTCCACCACGGTGGAGGTCTGGTGCACCGGGGTGTTCGGCACAGCGGGCGAGAAGACCACCAACCCCGTCAGCAGCGACTGGTTCACCATGACCCTGCAGCTGCGCTGGGCGGACGGCGACTGGAAGGTCGAGTCCTTCTCCCAGAAGGACGGCCCCGCGCCGGTCCCGGGAGACAACAAGGCGTCCAGCGCCGACGAGATGTCCAAGGCCGTCCAGGAGTACGGAGGGTTCACGTATGCCCGCTAACCCGCGCCGCGTACTCAAGGTCGCCGCCGCGCTGACCGCCGTACAGGCCACGGCCGTGCTGCTCGCCACCCGCGCCGTCGCCGCGCCCACGCCGTCTCCGACCCCGTCGGACGACAACTGCGACCTCATCGTCGGCCCCGCCAAGGACTACTGCCAACGAGGCGAAGGCGGCGGCGGATCCACCGGAGGTACCGGCGGAGGCGACTACAGCCCCACCGCCACCCTCGACCCCCTCTCCTCCCTCGCCAAGGGCTGCGCCAAGGCCGCCGCCTGGACCGTCGACAAGCTCAGCGCCGCCGTGCAGGACACCGCCAACGTCGACTTCACGAACCCGACGTTCCTCCAGCAGTACGCCGTCGTCTTCGCGGCGTCGACGATCCTCACGCTCCTCCTGTGGCTGCTGGCCGTCGCCAAGCGAGCCGTGCGCGGCGTCCCGCTCACCACCGCGCTCTCCGAGGCGATCGGGTTCCTCTGGCTCACCGTCCTCGCGTCGGCGTTCACGCCGCTGATCCTGTACACGGTCGTCTCGGCCACCGACGGCGTCACGGACGTCCTCGCCAAGGCCACCGGCGACCAGACGGACACCTTCTTCGGCACGTTCTCCGGCGCCCTGGAGAAGGGCGAGGACATCGGCGGCGGACCGATCATGCTGATCGTCGTCTCCCTGGTGTCGATCCTCGCCGCGGGCGTCCTCTGGCTTGAACTCGTCATCCGCGCCGCCCTGCTCTACGTCGGCGCCCTGCTCGGCACCGTCGTCTACGCCGGCCTGGTCGACAAGAACCTGTGGGGCCACGTCCGCCGCTGGGCCGGGATCATGATCGCCGTGATCCTCGTCAAGCCCGTCATCGTCATCGTCCTCGGGCTGGCCGGCGCCCTGTCCGCCGAGGACGGGCCCGACGCCTTCTCGGCCGTCGTCTCCGGCCTCGCCATCATCCTGCTCGCGATCTTCGCCTCGGCCATGATCTACCGCTTCGTCCCCGGCTTCGGCGACGAGATCGCGAACGGCCGCAACAACCGCATCATGCAGGGCGCCGAGGGCAAGGCCGCCGCGGTGATCAGCTCCCCGGCCAACCTCGTCGCCCAGGGCATCAGAACCCACAGCGCCCGCAACAACGGCGACGGCGGCGGCCAGTCCTCGTCCTCCGCGGCCGCCCGCCCCTCGAACCCCGCCTCCGGCGGAGTCGCCGCGCACAGCTCGCGCCCCTCGAACGGCGGCGGCGGAAATGTCCCCTCCGCCGCACCCGCACCGCGCTCCGGCAGCCCGGTGAACACGCCCCACGCCAGCAACACCCGCAACAGCAAGAGCACAGGAGGTGACGGGCGTTGACGACCGAGTCCCACGTGTCCCATCCGGTCACGCCCCGCCGTACGTATCTGATCGGCCGCGCCCGGCCGAACGCGATCGTCGGCCGCAACCGCGAGACCGGTGAGATCGCGCTGATCGTCGTGGGCGCCTTCCTCGGCATGATGTGCGGGCTCCTCGTCCCCGTCCTCTCCCTGCGCATCGTGCTGCTCTGCGGCTTCCCGATGCTCGCGCTGGCGGCCGTCTACGTGCCGTACAAGCACCGGACGTTCTACAAGTGGTTCGAGATCAACCGCAGCTTCAAGCGGACGCTGCGCAACGGCACCACCTACCGCTCCGGCGCCATCGAGGCCGGCACCCGGGGCGACGGGCGTGAGGTCGAGGTCGGCCCGCCGCCCGGCATCGGCCGCATCAGCTGGCTGGCGGCGCCCTTCGGGCCCGACGAGATCGCCGTACTGCTGCACGCCGACCGCAAGACCGTCACCGCCGCCATCGAGATCGAGGGCCCCGGCGTCGGCCTGCGCGACTCCGAGGACCAGGAGGCCCTCGTCGACCGCTTCGGCACCCTGCTCAAGCACGTGGCCAACGGCGACGGCTTCGTCACCCGCATCCAGATGCTGGCCCGCACCCTCCCGGCCGACCCCGACGCACACGCCAAGGACGTCGCCCAGCGCGGCGACGCCAAGTCGCTGCCGTGGCTCCAGCAGTCGTACGACCAGCTCCAGTCGATGGTGTCGACCAGCAGCGAGCAGCACCGCGCGTACCTCATCGCCTGCATGCACTACAACCGCGACCTGGCCGCCGAGGCCAACGCCATGGCCCGCGCCGCCCGCCCGCAGAACGGGCGCAAGCTGGACCGGGACGCCGGCCTCGCCGTCGTGATGGCGCGCGAGCTGACCGACATCTGCTCCCGCCTCCAGGAAGCCGACATCCGCGTACGCCAGCCGCTTGGCCAGGGCCGGCTCGCCTCCCTCGTGCACGCCATGTACGACCCGGACCACCCCATCGACCACATCCAGGCGATGACCAAGCGCAACGCCTGGCCGGCCGAGCTGGACGCCATGGAGCCCACCTACCTCCAGGCCAAGACCCGCGAGTCCTCCACCCGCGCGCCCTGGTGCCACGCCACCGCCTGGATCAAGGAGTGGCCGATGACCCCGGTCGGCGTGAACTTCCTCGCGCCGCTCCTCGTCCACACCCCGGACGTCATCCGCACGGTCGCCGTGACCATGGACCTCGAACCCACCGAGGTCGCCATCGAACGCATGCTGACCGAGAAGACCAACGACGACGCCGAGGCGTCCCGCGCCGCCAAGATGAACCGGACCGTGGACCCGCGCGACATCGCCGCCCACGGCCGCCTCGACCAGCGCGGCGAGGACCTCGCCAGCGGCGCCGCCGGCGTCAACCTCGTCGGCTACATCACCGTCTCCTCCCGCACCCCCGAGGCCCTGGCCCGCGACAAGCGGACCATAAGGGCGTCGGCCGGGAAGTCGTACCTGAAACTGGAGTGGTGCGACCGTGAGCACCATCGCGCCTTCGTGAACACACTTCCGTTCGCCACCGGCATCCGAAGGTAGGGGCTGAGCCAGATGCGGGACCCGCTGTCCGTCCTCACCGAGGCCTTCACGTCCTTCCTCTTCGGGAAGGTGGAGACGACCCGCCTCCCCGTCCGCACGTCCACGGGCCAGGCCCAGGCCGTCTACCTGCCGACCGCCGCGCCCGGCCTCGGCGACTCCGGCGTGATCATCGGCCGCGAGGTCTACTCCGGCAAGGGCTACATCTACGACCCCTTCCAGCTCTACGGCCAGCAGCTCCCCGCCCCGCACTGGCTGGTGCTCGGGGAGTCCGGCAACGGCAAGTCCGCGCTGGAGAAGACGTACGTCCTGCGCCAGCTCCGCTTCCGCGACCGCCAGGTCGTCGTCCTGGACGCCCAGGGCGAGGACGGCGTCGGCGAGTGGAACCTCATCGCCGAGGAGCTGGGCATAACTCCCATCCGCCTCGACCCGATGGCCGCCCTGGACCACGGCATCCGTCTCAACCCCCTCGACCCGGCGATCACGACGACGGGCCAGCTCGCGCTGCTCCGGACGATCATCGAGGTCGCCATGGGGCACGGCCTCGACGAGCGCTCCGGCTTCGCGCTCAAGGTGGCGCACGCCTACGTCAACGAGACCATCGTCGAACGCCAGCCCGTCCTCACCGACATCGTCGAGCGGCTCCGCCACCCCGAGCCGGAGTCCGCCGAGGCGATGAACGTCGCCATAGACGACGTGCGGGCCTGGGGCCTGGACGTGGCGCTCGTCCTCGACCGCCTCGTCGACGGTGACCTGCGCGGCATGTTCGACGGCCCGACGACCGTCGGCATCGACCTCGACGCCCCGCTGATCGTCTTCGACCTCTCCCACATCGACCGCAACTCCATCGCCATGCCGATCCTCATGGCCATCGTCGGCGTCTGGCTGGAGCACACCTGGATCCGCCCCGACCGGAAGAAGCGCATCTTCCTGGTCGAGGAGGCCTGGCACATCATCAACAGTCCGTTCGTGGCGCAGCTGTTCCAGCGGCTGCTGAAGTTCGGGCGCCGGCTCGGCCTGTCCTTCGTGGCGGTGGTCCACCACCTGTCCGACGTCGTCGACGGCGCGGCCGCCAGAGAGGCCGCGGCCATCCTCAAGATGGCCTCCACCCGGACCATCTACGCCCAGAAGGCCGACGAGGCGCGGGCCACGGGACGCGTCCTCGGCCTGCCACGCTGGGCCGTGGAGATCATCCCCACCCTCACCCCCGGCATCGCGGTGTGGGACGTCAACGGCAACGTCCAGGTGGTCAAACACCTGATCACCGAGACCGAGCGCCCCCTGGTCTTCACCGACCGCGCGATGACCCAGTCGTCGGCCGACTTCAACGACGACGCCCTGCGCGCCGCCGAACTGGAGGCGGAGGAACGGGCGGCGGCCTTCATGGAGCAGCACATCGGCGACTCGTCCGAATCGACGGTGGCGTAGGAACACGGGGAGGGACCGGACGCATGAGACCGGACGACCACCGCGACCAGCGGCCGGCCCAGGGTGGCATCCCGGACGGCCTGCTGGTCGGCATACTCGCCTTCCTCCTCGGCATGACCCTGCTGGTGTGGACCGCGACCGGCCTGTCCGCCCTCTTCACCCACGGCTCCTGGCCCCGGGGCGTGACCTTCAGCGGCACCCCCCTGGCCATGCGCGAGCTGATCGCCGAACCCCACGACATCCCCGGCGCCTGGCCGGACACCCCGTCGAGCGCACTCTCCGGGTACGGGCTGTTCTGGGGGCTGTTCATCGGCCAGATGATGGTGCTGGTCGTCCTGACGGTGTTCGTGATGGGCACGGTGGCCCGGTGGCGGGCGGTCCGAGAGGGAGGCGGCGGGGGGGCGGGGGGGGCCCCCGTAGGGGGGCGGGGGCCGGGGCCTCCGCGGGCGCAACCACCGCCTCCGCGC
>NZ_QHJH01000296.1 GCF_003947455.1 Streptomyces sp. WAC 04229
GGACCCCCACCGGCCACCCCCCACACCAGGCCTGTGGCCCTGGCTGGCCACCCGGCTGCGGGAGCGGGCGACCTGGCGGGAGCTGGGCCACGCCCTGCTGTTCGCCGGTCTGCTCTGGCCGGTGGACGCCGTGATCGTCACCGCAGCCCTGGCCACACCGCTGTCCATGGTGGCCACCCCGCTGCTGATGGCGACCGTCGGCGGGGGCGAGGAGGCGAAGGTGCTCAAGACGTGGACGGTCACCACCTGGCCGACCGCTTTCGGCGCCGCGCTGCTGGGCCTGCTGCTCCTCGCCCTGGGCGGCTACGCGCTGGGTCTGGCCGCCGGTGCGCGGGCCGAGCTGACCCGCGTCCTGATCGCTCCGCGCGACGGCGACCTGGGCGCCAGAGTCGTCGAACTGACGCGCTCGCGCGTGCGGTTGGTGGACGCGTTCGAGTCGGAGCGGCGCCGTATCGAGCGCGATCTGCACGACGGGGCACAGCAGCGGCTGGTGGCCCTGACGATGGCCCTCGGCCTGGCCCGGCTCGACGCGCCGCCCGGCCCGCTGGCCGATCAGCTCGCCAAGGCGCACGGCGAGGCGGGCAAGGCGCTGGAGGAACTGCGGGAGCTGATCCACGGCATCCATCCCAAGGTCCTCGCCGACTACGGGCTGGAGGCCGCGGTCGCCGACGCCGCCGACCGGTCCGCCGTGCCCGTCGACGTCACCCTGGAGCTGGCCGGGAGGCTGCCCAAGGCGGTGGAGGCCGCCGCCTACTTCGTGGTCCGCGAGGCCCTCGCCAACGTCGGCAGGCACAGCGGCGCCGACCGTGCGGAAGTGACCGGCGGCCACCTCGACGGACGGCTGTTCCTGGAGGTCAGGGACGACGGCCGGGGCGGCGCCGACGCCGGGGCGGGCAGCGGGCTGACCGGTCTCGCCGACCGGGTGTCGGTGCTGGATGGCAGACTCTCCCTGTCCAGTCCGCCGGGCGGACCGACCCTGTTGCGCGTGGAGATTCCTTGCGAGTGGACCGAACGCTTCGCGTAGTGCTGGCCGAGGACAGCGTTCTGCTGCGGGACGGGCTGACCGGCCTGCTCGCCCGCTGCGGGCACGAGGTGGTGGCCGCCGTCGGGGACGCGGAGGCACTGGTCGAGGCGGTGGCGGAGCACGCACCGGACGTCGTGGTCACCGACGTCCGCATGCCGCCCGGCTTCCAGGACGAGGGCCTGCACGCGGCGGTGCGGCTGCGGGAGCGGAGCCCGGCCCTGCCCGTCCTCGTCCTCAGCCAGTACGTGCAGCGGACCTACGCCGCCGAGTTGCTGGACTCCGGTGACGGCACGGGCGTCGGCTACCTGCTGAAGGACCGCGTCGGCCAGGTCGAGGAGTTCGTCGAGGCGCTGACCGAGGTCGCGGACGGCGGCACGGTCGTCGACCCGGAGGTGGTACGCCAGTTGCTGCGCCGCCGCCGGGACCCGCTGGAGCGGCTCACCCCGCGTGAGCGGGAGGTGCTCGCGCTGGTCGCGGAGGGCAGGTCCAACGCGGCGGTCGCCCGCCAACTCGTCGTTTCCGAGGCGGCGGTGGGCAAGCACATCGGGAGCATCCTCACCAAGCTCGACCTGCCCCCGGCGACCGAGACCCACCGCAGGGTGCTGGCGGTCCTGGCGTATCTGCGGGCGTGAGGCGGTCGTCCCTGCCCCTGGCGGGGTTGTGATTGGGTCACGAACCCATCGGGGCCCTGCACTTCTCCTTCACGGGACGGCACGATTGATCGCCGGAGGCTCCCGCCGGCCGCCCCCGCTCGCACCGGAAAGTGAGTCCGTGAGTACCGTCCCGCCCCCCGACCGTTCCGACGACGACCCGTCGTCCTCCCTGTCCGACGAGCAACTGGAGTCGTTCCTGCGGGAGGCCGCCGAGGGCGGTGGCTCCTCCGCGCCCAAGGAGCCCTCCGCGCGCGCCCGGATGGTGGCCCGGCGGCTGCGGGAGGAGGACGAGGCGGCCCTGCGCGCCGACCCTCGTGGCGGGCGGAAGAACCAGGGGCCGCCGCCCCCGCCGGGATGGCGTACCGGCCCGGCGCCGTCGGCGGGCGGCTCCCGGAAGCGGCGGGTGGGCGCGGTCGTCGGCGTGCTGGTCCTGGCGGCGCTCGCGGCCGTCGCCGTACGGCCCTCGCTGGTGCTGCCGGACGACGACGGCGGCTCCGGACAGCCGTTGGCGGCCGAGACCGCGCGGCCCAGCGGCGCCGCCGGTGGCCCCGCCGACTCCGGCCGGGCCACGTCCGAGCACCCCTTCCGCGGCTCGCCCGCCGAACAGTGGGCCGAGGGAGCCGACGCCATCGAGGTACCGAAGGCGAAGGCGCTCTCCGGTCTGAGCGAGGACGACGTGGCGTTCGCGCTGCGCCGCACCAAGGACCTGCTGGTCGCCGCCAACCTGGACCCCGGAGTCCTGCGCGGCGGGCAGCCGGACAAGGCGCTGGCCGTCCTCGACCCGAAGCAGCCGGAGCTGCTGCCCAAGCTGCGCCGGTCGCTGCGCGCACCGGACGAGGAGCACGACCCGCTCAAGCTATTCACCCGCTTCGACCCGGCCGAGACCCGCCTGGCCGGCGACGTGGTCAAGGTGCGCGGCCGCATGACCCTCGCCGCCGGGGAGCCGGGCGTCGTGAAGGTCAACGCCGACTACACCTTCGTCTACCCGCTGGTGCGGACCGACGACCCCGACGGCCCGGTGGCCCGCACCATCGTCCGCCGCGAACTGACCCTGGCGCTCAACGACCCGGACGCCTGGGACGTGACCGAGGGCAAGCTGGTGCTGGAGAAGTACGTCTCCGAGCACAACAACACCGACTGCGACGTCAACGACGGCTACCTGCACCCCGGTTTCGCCGACGACGGCCCCGACGGCGCGCGGCCCACCGGGCCCGCGATCGACCCTTACGACACCACCGTGCCGCTCACGCCGGACGGGTCCTGCGGCCGGGTCACCCGCACCTGACGCCCCACAGCCGCGACCGGGCCCGGGTGCGCTCTCCCTGCGCACACCCGGGCCCGCCCCCCCCGTTCCAGAGGGTCAGCCGCTCACACCCGCTGCCACAGCGCCGGCACGTTCGACGGCTCCCAGCCCCGCTGGGCCTGGTGGCCCTGGAGGCAGCGGTAGGTGGCGCCGCCGTACGTCACCGTGTCGCCCGCCTGGTAGACGGTGCCGGCCGCCCAGGTGCCGCCGGGCTCTCCGGGCTCGCCCGGGTCCTCGCCGCCGTCACCGGTCGTCTTCAGGGTGAGGCCGTAGTTCTGGAGCAGCGGGTTGATCGGCTGGAAGAAGGTCGTGCCGCCGCTGCTGCAGTTGCCCGACCCGCCCGAGGTGACCCCCTGCGCCTGACTGCCGGATATGTACGAGCCGCCCGAGTCGCCGGGCTCGGCGCACACCGTGGTGCGGGTGACGCCGCTGATGGTGCCCTCGGGATAGGTCACGCTGGTGTTGTGCTGCTGGACGGTGCCGCAGTGCCAGCCCGTGGTGGAACCGGAACGGCACACGGACGCGCCGACCGGGGCCTGCGTCGACCCGGCGACCTGCACGTTCTGACCGCCCGCCCCGCTGACGTAGGGCGTGGCCGTCCACTGGGAGTTGGTGGCCACCCAGGCCATGTCGCGGCCGGGGAAGACCGACCCCTGGAAGGTGCCCTGGGCCACCCGGTTGGCGCCGCTCGTGCTCGCGCCCGCCCGGCCGCAGTGACCGGCGGTGGCGAAGCCCTGCTGGGTGCCCTTGGTGACGGGGAAGCCGATCGAGCAGCGCCCGCTGTTGTTGATGTAGTACGCCTCGCCGCCCCGCAGGTCGTACAGCGGGCGGGGCCGCTCGGCCGACTTCTCGACGCGCGCGAGCCCGGCGCCGACACCGGCCGCGTCGAGGAGGGCGCGGGCCGCGGAGGGACGTACGGCCTGCACGGTGACCGTGTTCGTGCGGACGTCGACGTACCGGACCGGCGCGTCGGCGGTGTCCCGGTGAGCGGCCGCCCGGTCAAGGCGGGACTTGGCCGCGTCCAGGTCGGCGAGCGAGTGCCGGACGACCTCGGCCACCGCGCCCCGCGCCTCGATCACCGCCACGTCGGCCGCGTCCGTCGTCGCCACGGTCAGCGTGCCCGACTCGGCGCCCCGCACCCAGGCGCCGGCGAAGTCGCCGCCGAGGTCGGCCCGCAGCCGGCCCGCGACGGCACCGGCCTCGGCCTCGTTCACGAGCCGCCGTTCGGCCTGCTCCCGGTCGAGGCCGAGGTCGCGCTCCATGGCCCGGAGCAGGGCGGGCGGGGCGGCGTCGGCGCGCAGCGCCTCGGCGGCCGTGGGCGCGGCGGGGGAGGGTGCCGTCCCGGCGCTCGCGGAGCCGCTGAGCCCGGCCACGAGCAGGGCGGCCGTCGCGGCGACGGCGGCACCCACGGCTCTGGTCTGTCGGTGTCGGTGGGGCATGGGGGATCTCCTCGGTCTCGGTGGGGAGGTGCCGAAACCGTAGGGAGGAGCGGAGGGCTGTCGTAAGACGTCGCTTGGCCCTCTGGGTGGCGTTATGGAACGCGGCGCACGGAAGCGCCTCAGTCCTTGCCCTGGGCGTTGCGGTCGACGTAGGCCCTGGCGCCCCAGACGCCCAGCGTCACGCAGCACATGGTGACGCCGAACCACGCGGCGTCGGCCCAGGTGTCCTGCCACAGCCGGGAGACGACGCCCATGCAGGCACTCAAGCCGGCCGCCAGGGCCACGAGCTTCAGCCATCGCCTCATGCCGCCCCGCCTACCCCGGCCGGCCCCCGGCATACGGGACGGGGTGCGCGGACAGCCACTCGGTGTAACTGTCACTGCCCGCAGCCACGTCCGCGTGCGCGCCCCGGGCCTGGGCGAGGACGGTGGCCGCGAGGTCCGTCAGCTGCGACACACCGTGCCAGCCCAGCAGGTGCCGCCAGGCCAGCGGGGTGCCGGTGAGCGGGCGGGTGACGATGCCGGGGGTGGTCGGGAAGGTCGCCCGGCACAGGCCGACCGCCCGGCCCACCTGCACCAGGTGGACGAGGGACGCGGTGTCGGTCTCGTACATGCGGCGCGGGGTGAACCCGGCGCGGGCGCACGAGGCGGTGAAGCAGTCGCCGAAGCAGCCGTCGCCGGGTACGCAGGCCCACTCCTCGCCCGCCAGCTCGGTCAGGTCCACCTCCGGCCGGCCGGCGAGCGGGTGGCCGCCGGGCATCATCACGAAGACCGGGTCGACGGCGACCTCCCGCCAGACCAGCCCCCCGGCACCGGGCGGGGCCGCCGATCCGCAGGTCCCGGCGAGCGCGTAGTCCAGCCGGCCGTCGGCCAGCTGCTCGGCCAGCTCCCGCTCCGACCAGGACGTGCAGGTCGTCATCCGGGCGTCCGGTGCCACGTCGGCGAGCCGGTCCACCAGGGCGCCGAGGAGCGGCCCGTGGGTGCCGCCCAGCCGCAGGTGCCGCGCGGTCCGCGGGGCCCGCGCGAACCGGGCCGCCTCCTGCTGCAGCTCGGTCACCGCGGGCAGCACGATCCGGCTGCGCTCCAGCACCAGCTCCCCGAGCGCGGTGGCCCGCACCCCGTGCCGCCCCCGGACGAACAACGCCCCGCCCAGCGCCCGCTCGATCCGCTTCAGCTGCGCGCTCAACGCGGGCTGCGCGAGCCCGAGCGCCGTCGCCGCCCTGGTGAGGCTGCCGGCGTCGGCGATGGCCCGGACCGTCCTGAGATGCCGCAACTCCAGCTCCATAGGGGGAGC
>NZ_QHJH01000297.1 GCF_003947455.1 Streptomyces sp. WAC 04229
GGACTGTGTACTCGTTTTTTTTGGATCACTCGCGCCTCCAGCGATATCCATAAGGGATGTTGAGCAGGCCGCGTCATTTGTGTTAAGGAGGCGGGGGGGGGCCGTTGTGGGGGGGGGGGGGGGCGTCGTTGACGCCGTGCCGCTGGTCCTGGGCGTGGGGTTGGCCGGGGTGGAGGAGGCCCGCCGCTCGGAGCCGCCGGTAGCGCCGCGGTCGGCGCGGGACGCGGGCACGGCTCGCTGCACCGGGAGGTCGCCCGCGCCGCTCGGCGCGCTGCCGGACCGGGGAACGGCCCGCTGCACCGGCGTGTGCGGCGCCGCGTCCGTGCCGGGGGCGGACGGGGCGTCCCCGCCCGGACGGGAAGCGCCGGAACCGGATTCGGCACGGGAGGGTGCCTCGGTGCGGGGGTGCTGCTCCGGCACCGCCCGCCGCACGGGGGAACCGGTCGTCGTGGGCTCCGGTGCGGTGGCGGACCGGCGCTCACCGGGGTCGGCGGCCCCGGCTCCACGGGCGGGGTCGGGACGGGTGGCCGGTGCCGGGCCGGACCGGGGCACGGCCCGCTGGACCGGCGTACCGGACGCCGTACCGCCCCCGGACGGCGAGGTGGTGCCCTGGGCCGGAGTGGGCGGGGTGCCGGTCGGCGAGCCCTTGCCCGCCGCGGGTGCGGGCCGGTTCGCCCGAGGTGACGCGGCCCGCTGGACCGGCGGCGCACCGGACGCCGTGCCGTCGCCGGACGGCGAGGAGGCGCCCTGGGCCGGAGTGGCCGCAGAGGTCGCACTGGCCGGACCCGCCGAAGTGGTCGGCGGTGTGGCGGCCGGTGCGGTCGGCGTGCCGGCCGGTGCGCCCTTGCCCGCCGCGGGTGCGGGCCGGTTCGGCCGAGGTGACGCGGCCCGCTGGACCGGCGTACCGGAGGAGGCCCCGCCGGTCGGTGCGGGGGAGGTCGGACTGCCCGAGGCCCGCGTCGCACGCTGCACCGGAGGAGCGGGCGGGCGGCCCGGCGTACCGGTTGCCGTGCCGTCGGCGGACGGCGAGGACGAGCTGCGCACCGGGGCGTTGGAGGCTGCCGCCGGGCCGGAAGGGGCAGGCGGACGGGGAACCGAGCGCTGGACGGGCGGGCCGGCCGGGGTGTCGGTGGCGGCCGGGCCCTGCTGCTGCGGGCGCACGGCGCGTTGCACCGGGGAGGGCGGGGATGCCGGGGGAGCCGCGGGCGGCGCGGCCGCGACGTCGCCGCCGGAATCGCCGAGACCGGGGGCCGGGGCGGCGGGCCCGGCCGGTGCCGAGCCGGGTTCCGCTCGGTCGCCGGCACTCGACGACGAGGGTGCCGTTCCGGAGGACTTCGTTGGGGCGTCGGCGGTCCGGCGGGTCGAGGGCAGGGCGCGGCGCTGCACGGCCGGCGACCCGGACGGGGCCTTGGTCAGCGGTTGCCGCGGGCGGGGCGGCGCGGGCGGCACCGGTGTCACGCGGACACCACGGGCTGCCTGCGGCGACGGGTTCACGGGTGCCGCGGACGACGTGGACGACGCGGACCCGGTGGAGCGCGACCGCTGGACCGGCGTGGCCGGGACGGCGGGCGCGGGCGACGACGGGGCCGGTCCACCGCCGCGCGCACTCGGCGCGGCGGGAGCCCCGCCCCTCGCACCCGGACGGGCCGACGGACCGGCGGACGCCCCCGCGCGCGCACCCGGCACGGCGGGACCGGCCGACCGCGTCCCCGGCGCCTGAGCGGTGGAAGCCGTCGGCGCCGGGGTGTCCGCCGGTATCGCCCGCAGCGGGGCGACCGGCATCCGCTGCACCGGCGGTGCGGCGGACGGGGACGCCAACGGGAGGGACTGAGCGGGGTGTTCGAGACCGGCCGCCGGGCGGGACGGCGTGCCGACCGCGCCGGACAGCATGCCGTCGCCCGACGCCGGGTCGAGGACCGCGGGGGACGGCGCCCCCGTGAACGACGGGTTCTGCCACGTCGGAAGGCGGCCGCCGAACCCGGCGTCCGCCACTCCCGTACGTGCCGTACCCGTCGCCCGCTGGATCGGCGGCAGGCCCGTCCAGGCGGCGACGGCCACGGGCGAGGGAGCGGGCGCGGGCGTGGCACTCCCGCCCGTGCCGCTCCCGCCCGGGTCCGTACCCGGGTCGGTGCCCGAGGGTTCGGGCGCGGGTGTGGCCCCGCCACCGCCGACGCCGTCCCGACGGCCCCGCAGCCGGTCCAGGAATCCCACGATCAGCCCTCCGCCATGCCACGCGTCACGAGGGACGCGATCTGGTCCGTGTACCGGCGGCGGTCCTGGTGCTCCAGGTCCAGGATCGCCTCCAGGCCCCAGTGGAAGTGGTAGGCGACGTACGCGATCTCCTCATGCAGCCGGTCGGTCGCGTACGTCACGATTCCCCCAGGCGGCTCCCGCCGAGTTCCACCTCGAAGGGCTCCGAGCAGTGCGGGCACTCGACGGCCGCGCGGGTGTGCCCCTCCGCGTTGATCTGGCGGTAGAAGTCCTGGAGGAACGCCAGGTCGGAGGCGAACATGTTCTCCACGATCCCGTCGTGCACCATCGACAGCGTGCCCAGCCGGGTGATGACCCGGCCGAGCAGCACCACCGACAGGTACGCCGGGTTCTCCTGCACGCGCACGTCGCGCAGCGGGATCAGCTCGTCCCGGGCCGTCGACAGGCGCATCACACCGTCCCGGTGGACCGTGCCCGACTCGTCGACGTACCCGCGCGGCAGCTCGAACGGGAACTCGGTGCGCAACTGCTGCCGAGGCGCCGTCGCGGCCGGTGTCTCCGCGGGTGCGGCGGCGGGAGCCGAACGGGGGAAGTCCGCTCCCACCGCCGCGGTCTGAGGGGCCTCGGGGGCCGCGGGGGCCGCAGGCGCCCCGCCGGCCGCACGCCGCATTATTCGACGACCAGTTCTTCGAACACGATGGTGACCGTCTCGGTCAGCGCGGAGGTGTCGCCCGCCTTCACCGTGCTCGCGTCGATCTTGCTGCACCAGGCGTTGCGGAGGTTGTACCGCTTCACCGGGTTGTCCTCGTAGTCCATGAGGATGATGGAGGCGTTCTTGCGCGCCGTGCTCATCCGGCCGTTCATGGAGTCGTTGATCCACTGGTTGAACGACGAGGACTGGGTCATGCCGCGCACGACGGTGCACTGCCCGTCCTTCTTGTTGCCCGGCAGGACGGCCGTCTCCGCCTTGCCGGTGGCGCTGTTGTTCTGCGGGTACTTGATGACGTCCTGTTCCTGCGAGAGGCCGCTGACCTCGGCGAGGTACTCGACCATCACTCCGTCGATCTGGAGGCCGAAGTTGTTCGCTGTGAGGGAGTCACCCGGCATGAGTGCCATTGGTTCGCTGTCCTTCTAGGTGTCTGAGTGAAAGGAAGAGGCGGGCGGTGCGGAGGGGCTCAGGACGCGGGCCCTACTCCTCCAGCTCACCGCTGCCGCTGGAGAACTGGGCCAGCCGGAAGATCACGAACTCGGCGGGCTTGACCGGCGCGATGCCGATCTCGCAGATGACCCGGCCGAGGTCGACCGACTCCGGCGGGTTGGTCTCCTCGTCGCACTTGACGTAGTAGGCCTCTGCCGGGCTCTGGCCGAAGAGGGCGCCGCTGCGCCACTCGTTGACCAGGAACGCGGACACGTTGCGGCGGATGCGGGCCCAGAGGTTGTGGTCGTTCGGCTCGAACACCACCCACTGGGTGCCGATCAGGATCGACTCCTCCAGGTAGTTGAAGTACCGGCGGATGTTCAGGTAGCGCCACGCCGGGTCGGAGGAGAGGGTGCGCGCACCCCAGACGCGGATGCCGCGGCCGGGGAAGGAGCGGATGCAGTTGACGCCGATCGGGTTGAGCAGGTCCTGCTCGCCGCGGGTGATCTGCAGCTCCAGGTCGACGGCGCCGCGCACGACCTCGTTGGCGGGCGCCTTGTGCACGCCGCGCTCGGAGTCGTTGCGGGCCCAGATGCCGGCGACGTGGCCGCTCGGCGGGACCAGGCGGGACTGGCCGGTCGCCGGGTCGAAGGACTTGATCCAGGGGTAGTACAGGGCCGCGTACTTGGAGTCGTAGCCGGCCGTCTCCTGGCGCCAGACGCGGATCTGACGGGCGTTCTGGCCGGGCGGCGGGTCGATGATGGCGACGCGGTCGCCCATCAGCTCGCAGTGGGCTATGAGACCGAGCTGGACGGCCTTGACGGACTCCAGGTCGATCGCGCCGCGCTGGTAGGCGGCCATCAGGTCGGGCACCGCGACCATGGAGATCTCGTCGATGGCCTCCAGGCCACCGAAGCCGGTGCGGTCCGAGGAGTCGCCGAGGTACTGGGCCGGGCCGGGGTGCGCGCTCTCGGCCTGCTCGACGGGAGCGGCGGGGGCGGCGGACGGCGGCGCGGGCAGCGTCAGGGTCTGGTTCTCCGGACGGGCCAGCTGCGCGGACGGCGCGGCCTCGGTCACGGTGATGAGCTTGGAGCGCTCCTTGACCTGGGTGACGACGTAGGAGCGGTTGCCCTTCTTGGCGCTCACGTCGAAGGTCTCGACCGGCTTGTCGCCGTCCTTGACGATCAGCTTGAAGCGCTCGGCGGGGCCCTCGCCCTCGGGGTCGGCGACCTCGACGGTCAGCGGGCCGGTCTGGCCTTCGCCGGTGGCGGTCACGGCGAACGTGCCGAGCTGCTTGGGCTCGGCGGCGGGCAGTGCGGCCTTGGCGGTGCTGCCGGTGACGGCGGCGGGCGCGGCGGAACCGTCCGTGGCGTCGCCTGCCGCGTCCTCGGCCGAACCGCCGACGCGGACGACGTAGGCGGCGGACCCGCCGTTGTTGAAGAACCCGTAGACGGAGTGCGCGAGGTAGTACCCGCCGGTGAAGTCACCGAACGCCGCGACGTACTGCGTCCAGTTGGTCACCAGCGTGGGCTCGTTCAGCGGGCCGGTCGGGGCGAGACCGACGAAGGCCGCCACCGAGGTGCCCACCCCCTCGATCGGGCGCGAGCCGCTGGCCACCTCCTCGACGTAGACGCCGGGCGACAGGTAGGACGGCATGCTCTGCTCTCCTCGGGGTACGAGACAGGACGCCCCCCAGCTTCACGCGCGCGATGCCGCCGTCGAAACGCCCTCGGGGGCCGGTCCAGGGGCATGCCTGCTGCCCCCTCTCGTGCCCCTTGGGGCAGAGTCGTCGCCCTTCTCTGTGGAATGCGGCCATTTTTGCTTCAACATCTTGTGTTGAGTGTCAGTTCGCCAGGATGTCACCCCGGGTTCACGAGGAGGAGTTGTCCGTGCCGGACCGCTTGCACGAAACGCAGACCCCTCGCACGGACAAGGCAACTCCGACTCGACGCCTCCCTCGGCAGACGCAGCCTTCCATGGCCTCCTTGCAGGCTCAGGCGGGCAACAGGGCCGTGGCCGAGGTGGTCCAGCGCTCGGGCAGCGCGGACCTGCTGACCGGCCGCGCCCGGTCGAACTCCGCTCCGGCCGACCTGCGCGGCGCCGCCGCCTCACGGGATCTGGCCGAGCAGGCGGAGCAGCGTCGCCTGGTGGGAGCGGTGAGCGCGGAGGCGGCCGCGGCGGGTCGTCGGCGGCCGGAGGTGGCGGCCGAGCGGCGGGCCCGGGTGGGG
>NZ_QHJH01000298.1 GCF_003947455.1 Streptomyces sp. WAC 04229
CGGGCGCCGTCGTCGAGCAGGACCCGGAGGGGCCCCCCCGGGCCGCCGGGCTCAGGACGACCGGGCCGGGCCCGTGCTGTCCCGCTCGATCAGCCGCGGCACCGGCACCCGCACCGTGCGGGCCGGGCCGCCGTCCAGCAGGGCGGTCAGCTCGGTCGCCGCCGTCCGGCCGAACTCCACGCTGTCCCGGGAGAGGGCGGACAGCCACGGCTTGACCATGCGGCACAGCGCCGAGTCCTCCCAGGCCACCACGGACACGTCGGCCGGCACCGAGAACCCCAGCTCGGCCGCGGCGGCGACCCCGGCGACGGCCATCACGTCGTTGTCGTAGATCAGCGCGGTCGGCGCGGCGGGGGCCTCCAGGACCCGGCGGGTCACGGCGGCGCCCTCCGCGTCGGAGTAGTCGGTGGTCACCGACTCGACCTCGGTCAGGCCCCGCCGCCCGGCCTCGGCCCGCAGGGCCCGGATCCGCCGCTCGGTGTGGGCGAGGCCGGGCAGACCGGCGATGTGCGCGATCCGCCGGTGGCCGAGCGCGTACAGCCCGTCCACCAGCGCGGCCATCGCGCCCGCGTCGTCCGCCCACACCGTCGACAGTCCCGGATGGCGTTCGTCCGGCGCGCCGCCGATCACCACGGCGGGCAGCCCGAGTCCGTCGAGCAGGTCGGGGCGCGGATCGTCGGTGCGCGGGTCGACCACCAGGACGCCGTCCACCCGGTGTTCGGCCCACCAGCGCCGGTAGACCGCGCACTCGTCCTCGACGTCCCGCGCCACCTGGAACAGCAGGCCCAGATGACGCCGCGCCAGCACCTCCTGGATGCCGGAGACCAGTTGCAGGAAGAAGGAGTCCACGCCCAGGGTGTGCGCGGGCCGGGCCAGTACGAAGCCGACGGTCGCCGCGCCCTCCCCGGACAGCGCCCGCGCCGCCGTGCTGGGCCGCCAGCCGAGCTGTTCGGCGACCCGGCGGACCCGGTCCCGGGTGATCTCGGAGACCCCCGGCCGGTCGTTCAGCGCGAACGAGACCGCGCTCTCGGATACCCCGGCCCGCCGAGCGATGTCCTTCATCGTCGGCCGGCGCGCGGCGGGCCGCTTGGCCGGCATGCGCGCTCCCTTCTTCGGAAGTGAAACGAAAGCGCCTTCTGGACACGACAAGCTAATGCGCTTGAGTTGAAAGATCCTAAAGCGCATTAGTCGAACCTGGCAAGTGGCTCCGCGCACGGCTCTGACCTGGACTAATGCCGTCTCAATCGCATTAGTTCCCGCGAATCCATTGACTTTCCCCGAACGCGCCGTGCATGGTCGCTGCCATCCAGCCGCCGACGTCCTTCAGGAGACGTGTCACCGTGCCCACCTCGCGCAGAACATTCGCCGTCGCCGCCGTCGCCGCCCTCGTCCTCCCGCTCAGCGCCTGCGGTTCCGGAGGTGACAGCGGGGGTTCGACCGACGCCTCGGGCAAGGTCGAGGGCGACATCACCTTCCAGACCTGGAACCTGCGGGCGAACTTCAAGCCCTACTTCGAGGACCTGATCGCCGACTTCGAGAAGAAGTACCCGGGCACGGAGGTCAAGTGGGTCGACCAGCCCGGCGAGGGCTACGCCGACAAGATCAGCGCCGACGCCGCCGGCGGCACCCTGCCCGACGTCGTCAACGTCTCCCCGGACCTCGTCGCCCCGCTCGCCAAGGCGGGCCTCGCCCTCGACCTGGACAAGGCCGCCGGCCAGTACGAGAAGGAGTACCTGGAGGGCGCCTGGGCCAGCCACCGGATACCGGGCATGGAGGGCACGTACGCCTTCCCCTGGTACCTCAACACCGGCCCGCTCTTCTACAACAAGTCCCTCTTCGAGAAGGCCGGACTCGACCCCGAGCAGCCGCCGAAGACGTACGACGAGGTCTTCGACGCCGCATTGAAGATCGCGGACAAGACCGGCGGCGACACCGCCACGCTGGCCAACGTCCCCACCATCGAGGACTTCGGCCGCTACGGCGTGCCGCTGATGAACAAGGAGGGCACCGCCTTCACGTTCAACGACGCCAAGGGCGTACAGCTCCTCACCCGGTACAAGGAGCTGTACGAGGCCAAGGCGCTCGACTCCCAGGCGCTGACCGCCACCCCCGAGTCCTCGGGGAAGAAGTTCCTCACCGGGGCCGTGGCGATGAACCCGGGCAGCGCGCTCGACCTCGCCAACTTCAAGAAGCAGGCGCCGAACCTGTACAAGAACATCGGCATCACCGACCAGATCACCAGCACCGGCCACGTCAACATGTACGTGATGGGCCTGATGGTGAACGCGCAGAGCCAGCGCAAGCCCGCCGCGGTGGCCTTCGCGCACTTCGTCACCGACGCCGCGCACCAGATGTCGTTCGCCAAGCAGGTCGCGATCTTCCCGAGCACCGCCAGTTCGCTGGACGACCCGTACTTCACCAAGGAGGACGGCACCGACGAGACCCGTGTCCGGGTCGCCGCCGCCAAGTCGCTGAAGGACGCGGTCAACTACACGCCGGTGCTGTTCAGCGAGCAGATGAAGACCGAGCTGCGCAACGAGGTCGCCAAGGCGCTCCAGGGCAAGCAGAGCCCCGAACAGGCCCTGGACAACGCTGTCAAGGCGTGCGACCGGCTCCTCCAGCAGCAGGGCTGAGACGTCATGGCGAGTCCCACCGTCCCCGGCACCCGGCGTGTACGGCGCCAGCTGGCCTCCAGCCCCTGGCTTTTCGCCGCCCCCGGGCTGCTGATCACCGGCGCGTTCATCCTCTACCCGTTCGTCTCGACGCTCGTCAACTCCTTCACCGACCGCCGGACCCTGGTCCCGGGCGAGTTCGTGGGCCTCGCCAACTTCCGCGAGCTGCTGCACGACGACATGTTCTGGACCGGCCTGCGCAACAGCACCCTGTACGTCCTCGGGGTCGTCCCCGCGCTCGTCCTGCTGCCGCTGCTGCTCGCCCTGCTCGTGCAGAAGAACATCCCCGGCATCACCTTCTTCCGCTCCGCCTTCTACACCCCGGTGGTCGCCTCGATCGTCGTCGTCGGACTGATCTGGGTCTGGCTCCTCGACGAGCGCGGTCTGGTCAACTCGCTGCTGGAGACGGTCGGCGCCAGTCCGATCGGCTTCCTCAGCGACCAGTGGCTGATCCTGCTCAGCGCCATGGCCGTCACGGTCTGGAAGGGCCTCGGCTACTACATGATCATTTACCTGGCGGCGCTCGCCAACGTCCCGCGCGAACTGCACGAGGCCGCCGCCGTGGACGGCGCGGGCGCGGTGCGCCGCTTCCTCACCGTCACCGTGCCCGCCGTCCGCTCCACCATGGTGCTGGTCGCCGCGCTGTCCTCGGTCGCCGCCTTCAAGGTGTTCTCCGAGGTGTACCTGATGGCCGGTCCGAGCGGCGGCCCGGCCGGCGAGGACACCACGCTCGTCATGCTGGTCCAGCGCACCGGCACCGGCCTGACCGGCCGGGTCGGCTACGCCTCCGCCATCTCCGTCGTCGTCTTCGTCGTCACCGTCGCCCTGATGCTGCTCGTCCTGCGCGCCGACCGGAAGGAGGAGTCGTGAGCGTCCTGGAGAAGACCCGGCCCACGGAGAAGCCCCGGGCCACCGCGCGGGAACGCGAACCCCGGATCACCGACGAGCACGGCCGCCGCGTACGGGTCTGGGAACTCGTCCTGCGCTACCTGCTCCTGCTCGGCGTCCTCGCCCTGACCATCGGCCCGTTCCTGTGGCAGCTGTCGACCTCGCTGAAGGGCCCGACGGAGGACATCTTCAGCTCGCCGCCGAAGTTCCTGCCCTCCGATCCCACCCTGCACAACTACGAGCGGGTCGCCGACACCATCCCCGTCTGGGACTACGCGCTGAACTCGCTGAAGGTCGCCGCCGCCAACGTGGTGACGAACTGCGTCGGCGCCGCCCTCGCCGGATACGCCCTGGCCCGGCTGCGCTACCGCGGCCGGCGCGTCGCCACCCTGGTGTTCATCCTGGCGATGCTCGTGCCGGTGGAGGGCATCATCATCGCCCAGTTCACCACCATGCGGGAGCTGGGCCTCAACAACACCCTGGTCGGCGTCCTGCTGCCCGGCTGCGTCAGCGCCCTGAACGTCCTGCTCATGCGCAACGCCTTCCTCAACCTCCCCTACGAGATCGAGGAGGCCGCCTACGTCGACGGCGCCAACGTCTGGCAGCGGTTCTGCCGGATCGCGCTGCCGTCGGTCAAGGGCACCCTCGCGGTCGTCGCGATCTTCGCCTTCATGGGCGCCTGGGACGACTTCCTGTGGCCGCTGATCGTGCTGAGCGACCCGTCCAAGTTCACCCTGACCATCGGCCTCAACTACCTGCACGGCACCTTCGCCAACGACGAACGCCTCGTCGCCGCCGGCACGATCATCGCCGTGGCGCCGCTGATCGCCCTCTTCGCCTGCCTCCAGCGGTACTTCTTCCGCGGCGTCGGCGAGGGCGCGGTCAAGGGCTGACCCACGTACTTCTTCCCCACAAGGACACCGCATGCCCCCTGCCGTGCGCTTCGGCGTCAACTACACCCCGAGCGAAGGGTGGTTCCACCACTGGCTCGACTTCGACCTCGACTCGGTCCGCGCCGACCTGGACTCGGTCGCCGCGCTCGGCGTGGACCACGTCCGCGTCTTCCCGCTGTGGCCGTACTTCCAGCCCAACCGCTCCCTGATCCGCGAGCGTGCCGTGGGCCACCTGGTCGCGCTGGTCGACGCGGCCGGCGAACGCGGACTCGACGTCAACGTGGACGGCCTCCAGGGCCATCTGAGCAGCTTCGACTACGTACCGGCCTGGACCCGCACCTGGCACCGCCGCAACCTCTTCACCGACCCCGAGGTCGTCGACGGGCAGGCCACCTACCTGCGCACCCTCGCCGCCGCGCTGGCCGGGCGGCCCAACTTCCTCGGCATGACCCTCGGCAACGAGGTCAACCAGTTCTCCGCCGCACCCCACCCCGACCCGGACCGCGCCACCAGCGAGCAGATCGACGCCTGGCTGGAGCGGATGCTCGCGGCCTGCGAGGAGGGCGCCCCCGGCGGGATGCACCTGCACGCCGAGTACGACGCCACCTGGTACCAGGACGACCAGCCCTTCACCCCGGCCCAGGCCGCCCGGCGGGGCGCGGTGACCGCCGTGCACTCGTGGGTCTTCAACGGCACCGCCCAGCGCCACGGCCGCACCTCCGTGCCCAGCGAGCACCACGCCGCCTACCTGATCGAGCTGAGCAAGGCGTGGGCCGACGACCCCCGCCGCCCGGTCTGGCTCCAGGAGGTCGGCGCCCCCGCGCCCCTCGTCCCCGCCGAGCACGCCGCCGCCTTCACCGAGGCGACCGTCGAGAACGCCCTGGACTGCCCCGACCTGTGGGGCGTCACCTGGTGGTGCTCGCACGACGTGTCCCGGGAGCTGGCCGACTTCCCCGAGCTGGAGTACGGCCTCGGACTGCTCACCAACGACCGCCGTCCCAAGGACACGGCCCGGGTCCTGGCCCGCGCGGCCCTCGCGGCCCGCGAGGGGACCCGCCCCGCCCCCGCCCCGCGCACC
>NZ_QHJH01000299.1 GCF_003947455.1 Streptomyces sp. WAC 04229
GGGCCGTTCCGGCGCGACCGCCGGTGCCGGCAGCGGGGGCGGTGCGGAGGGCGCCGACGACACGGACGGCTCGGGCGGCTCCGGCAGCGCGGGTGGTTCCGGCGGCTCCGGAGGCTCCGGTGGTTCCGGTGGTTCGGCGGGCTCCAACGGGTCGGCGGGGTCCGGATCCGGGTCCGGTGACACGGACCAGGACCCGCCCGCCTCCGGCTACTTCGGCCTCAAGAACGGCGAGGAGGACAAGTGCCTCATCCAGGTCCTCAACAGGGCCGACACCGGGTTCTGCACGGACATGGCCGCCCACTGGACCTTCCGGAGCGCCGGGAACGGCGCGGTCAAGGTGGTCAACAAGTCGGGCTCCTGCCTGAGCGCCAACACGAAGGGCCAGGCCGTCCTCACCGGTGACTGCGCCACCAACAGCACCGCGCTCCTGTGGCGGGCCGGGTCCGGCTCCACGCTCCGGAGCGTCTTCAGCGGAGGCTGCCTCGACCTGGCCTTCGGCCCGGGCGTCGACACCCAGACCTGCGGGTCCGGCACGGCGTCCCAGAAGTGGACGCGGACCTAGGGCCCTTCGTCCGGAACAGGCCGCACCCGTTGCAGGGCGGCCGTTTCGACGACGGTGCGGACGAACGCGCGCACCTTCGGGGTGTTCCCCCTGGCCGGCCACAGGAGGCCGTACTCCACCGGCGGGGCGTCGGAGAAGGGGACGTAGGCGATGTCCGGGCGGGAGTAGTAGTGCGCCGCCCGTGCGGAGGTGGGGGAGACTCCCTTGCCCGCGCCGACCAGGGCGAGCACTTCCTGCCAGGCTGTGGTCGACGGACCGCGCGGGATGGGCCGGCCCTTCGGTGTGCGGCGGGGGTAGTGGAGGTCGAGGACGTACTCGGGCTGTCCGGTGACGGTGATCATCGGGGCCTCGGCGAGGTCCTCCAGGGAGACGGTCTCCCGCTCGGCGAACGGGTGTCCCGCGGGGACGACGAGGGCGCGGGGCTCGGAGAAGAGCACCGGGCCGTTGACGATGTCCGGCTCGTCGATGGGCAGCTCGATCAGCTGGAGGTCGCGGCTGCCGTCGCGCAACGGCCCGACCGGGTCGTGCAGCTGGGAGTCCTGAATGTGGACCACGCAGTCGGGATGACGGGCCCGGAAGACGTCGGCCGCCGCCACGACGAGGTTGCCGCACCACGCGGCGGAGTAGCCGACGCGGATTTCCCCGGTGATCTCCCGGCCGGCGGTGGCAGCGGCGGCCAGTGCTTCCTGGATCTGCCGATAGCCGGCGCCCAGGCCGTCTCTCAGCTGTTCCCCGACGGGTGTCAGCTGGACGTTGCGGCTGGTCCGCTTGAACAGTTCGGCGCCAATGGCACGTTCCTGCTTCTTGATGACCTGGCTGACGCGGGCGGGAGTGACGTGCAACCGGTCCGCCGTCCGGCCGAAATGCAGCTCCTCCGCCAAGGCCAGGAAGATCTGTATCTCCCGCAGCTCCACGCCCGCCGCCCCCGATCGTGAATCGCTGTGTTAACCGACGTTGCACGATACGTCGTTGATGCGCCCGTCGACAGCGTCGATGCTTGACCGTGACGGCGGCGGGCAACGCGGAAGGAACCCAGCGGATGAACATCATCGCGTCGGCGGTGCTGCTGACCGTCGGCCACCCGGCGGCGTCGAGCCGGTTCTTCACCAGCCATCTCGGCTTCCGGGAGGTGCTGGTGACCGACGACGTCATCCACCTTTCACGCGACGACGCGGCCACCGACCTCGTCGTGAGCCGATGCGACCGATGCGACACGCAGCCGCGTCCGGGGCAGCAGCCCGCCGCGCACGCCGAAGTGATGGTGTCCTTCACGGTCACCGACCTGGCAGCCGAACACGAGCGGCTGCGGCGGGAGGGCGCGCGGATCCTGATGCCGTTGCGCCAGGAGCCGTGGGGTGAATGGGTGCTGCAACTCCTCGACCCCAACGGTGTAGTGGTCCAGATCGTGGAGTGGGTGCCGCCCGTCGGCGCCTGACGGGCTCTCGCTCCACTCAATCCAGCTCCCCGTCCTTTTCATCCCTTTCATCTTTCGAGTCATTCCTCGAGTCATTCCTCGAGTCATTCCTCGAGTCATCCTTCGAACGGGAGGGCCCGTGCCTTCTTCTGTCATGCCCACATCCATCACGGGTGGCGGACTACACGCGCCCGCCGCTGTCTCCACCGTCGGCCTGCGCAAGTCGTACGGCGACAAGGTCGTGCTCGACGGGGTCGATCTGCGAATCCCGGCCGGGTCCGTATTCGCGCTGCTCGGCCCGAACGGTGCCGGCAAGACCACCGTCGTGAAGATCCTGTCCACGCTCATCGCCGCCGACGGCGGGCAGGCCCAGGTCGCGGGCCACGACCTCGCCGCGGCACCCGCCGGGGTGCGGGCGGCAATCGGGGTCACCGGCCAGTTCTCGGCCGTGGACGGGCTGATCACCGGCGAGGAGAACATGCTCCTCATGGCGGACCTGCACCACCTGTCCAAGCCCGTCGGACGGCGGGTCGCCGCCGAACTGCTGGAGAGGTTCGACCTGGTGGAGGCCGCCAAGAAGCCCGCCCAGAGCTACTCCGGCGGCATGAGGCGGCGCCTCGACATCGCCATGACGCTGGTCGGCGGCCCCCGGATCATCTTCCTCGACGAGCCGACCACCGGCCTCGACCCGCGCAGCCGCCACAACATGTGGCAGATCATCCGCGAGCTGGTCACGGGCGGCGTCACCGTCTTCCTGACCACCCAGTACCTGGAGGAGGCCGACGAACTCGCGGACCGTATCGCTGTATTGAACGACGGCAAGATCGTCGCCGAGGGTACCGCCGATCAGCTCAAACGGCTCATCCCCGGCGGCCACGTCCAACTCCGCTTCGCCGACCCCTCCGCGTACCAGAGCGCCGTCGTCGCACTGCGCGACGTCACCCGGGACGACGAGGCGCTGTCGCTGCAGCTGCCCAGCGACGGCAGCCAGCGCGCGCTGCGCTCCATCCTCGACCGGTTGGACTCGGCCGGAATCGAGGCCGATGAGCTGACCGTGCACACCCCCGACCTGGACGACGTGTTCTTCGCCCTCACCGGCCCCGCCAACGTCCCCGACCAGTTCATGGAGACCGCCCGATGAGCTCCCTCTCCGACGTTGTACGCGACTCGAACACCATGCTGCGGCGCAACCTGCTGCACGCGTGGCGGTACCCGTCCGGGACCCTGAACCTGCTGCTCACGCCGATCATGATGCTGCTGCTCTTCGTCTACATCTTCGGCGACGTGATGAGCGTCGGTATCGGTGGTGGCGGCGCGGACCGCTCCGACTACATCGCCTATATCGTCCCCGGCCTGCTGCTGATGACCGTGGGCAGCACCGTGATCGGGGCCGCGGTGTCCGTCTGCGTGGACATGACCCAGGGTCTCACCGCCCGCTTCCGCACCATGGCGATCTACCGGGGCTCTCTGCTCGTCGGGCATGTCGTCGGCGGCGTACTGCAGTGCTTGATGAGCGTGGTCCTCGTCGGCGCCGTCGGTGTGGCGATGGGCTTCCGGTCCACGGACGCCACAGCACTCGAGTGGATCGCGGCCTTCGGGCTGATCACGCTGTTCGCCCTGGCACTCACCTGGATCGCGGTCGGGATGGGCGCGGCCAGTCCGAACCCCGAGGCGGCCGGCAACATGGCCATGCCGCTGATCCTCCTGCCGCTCATCTCCAGCGCCTTCATCCCGGCCGACACCATGCCCGGCTGGTTCCGGCCGATCGCCGAGTACCAGCCGTTCACGCCCGCCATCGAGACGCTGCGCGGACTCCTTCTCGGCACCGAGATCGGCAACAACTGGTGGATCGCCATGGCCTGGTGCCTCGGCCTCACGCTCCTCGGCTACCGCTGGTCGACGGCACAGTTCAACCGCGACCCCAAGTAGACGCGGTTGACGCGGCGTTCGACCACGTTACGACTACCGCAGAGCTGTCGGCCGGAGGCCGGAGGCCGGAGGCCTGGCCGCGCCGCTCACGGTTCGCCTTCTGGCCGGCCCGTTCCGGGACCACCGCGCCGACGGTCCGCGGCGGACGTCGTACGCGGCGACCGCCGTCCGGACGAAGGAGCGGATCATCGGGTCCTGGTGGTCGGCCTCGCGCCGGGCCACCAGGACGCGGCTCGGCGGCAGCCCGGTCAGCGGCACCACGGTGGACGCCTCACCGGGCTCGTGACCGACGAGGGTCATCCCGACCGTGCCGTTCCCGAGGACGGCAATCTGGTCAATCTCTTCACCCCGGTGGCCCCGGCCGCCATCGAGAAGTTCGCCGGCTCAGCCACGCTGACGGCCCCCCTATGCTGGACCGGCGACGGGGGTCAAGATCGCACGCAGGGAGGCATCTGTGTCAGCGCTGGAGCCGGACGACCCGCGCTCCGTCGGGGAGTACCGGTTGCTGAGCCGGCTGGGCGCGGGCGGCATGGGCCGGGTCTTCCTCGGGCGTTCACCGGGCGGACGGCTGGTCGCGGTCAAGGTGGTCCACCCCGAGCTGCTGCGCAGGCCCGAGTTCCGCGACCGATTCCGCCGCGAGGTCCAGGCCGCCCGCATGGTCAGCGGCGCCTTCACCGCCCCGGTCGTCGACGCCGACCCGGACGCTTCCCTGCCCTGGCTGGTCACCAGCTACATCGCCGGGCCGTCGCTGGAGCGCGCGGTCGCCGAGCAGGGGCCCTTCGACCCGCGGGCGGTGCTCGCGCTGGCGGCCGGGCTGGCCGAGGCGCTGGTGTCGATCCACGCGGCGCACCTCGTCCACCGCGACCTCAAGCCCTCCAACGTCCTCCTCGCCGAGGACGGGCCGCGCGTCATCGACTTCGGCATCGTCCGCAGCGCCGACGCCGACTCCCTCACCGGCACCGGGCACATGGCGGGCTCCCCGGGGTTCATGTCCCCCGAGCAGGTCAACGGCGACGAGGTCACCTGGGCCGGCGACGTGTTCTGCCTGGGCGCGGTGCTGGCCTTCGCGGCGACGGGCGCCAACCCCTTCGGCGCCGGCCCCACCCCCGCGCTGCTCTACCGCGTGGTGCACAACGCCCCCGACGTGGACGCGGTGACCGACCCGGCCCTGCGCGCCCTGATCGCCGACTGCCTCGCCAAGGACCCGGCCCGCCGTCCCACCCCGCGCGAGATCCTCGCCCGGATCGGCCCGCTGGGCGGCGACAGCGCGACGGCCCTGCCGCACGCCCGCCAGTGGACGCCGGCGACCCGTCCGACCCGCGCGGACGCGGCACCCACCATGGTCGTCCCGCCTCCCGGGATGCCGGTGGTGCACCCGCACACCCGCGTCGACACCACGCCACCGCCACCGCCCGCACCGGCGGGCACGCGCCGCCACGGGCCGCCGTGCGGCGCGTGCCCGCGCCGGCGGGCGGCGGGCGGGCGCGCCGGCGGGCCGGGGGCGCCCCCGGCCCCGGGGGCGGCGGGGGCGCCCCGGCGGGGGCGCCCGCCCGCGGCGTGGGGGGGCACGCGCGGCGGCCGGACGGGGCGCGTCGGCGGGGACGAGCGCCGCCG